>CAZNJP010000111.1:0-6743 GCA_964573345.1 uncultured Syntrophobacter sp.
ACCAATAATGCAGCATCACCTGTAATTTCTGGAAGTGATGAGATGTTTGAGGTAACTACAGGCACCCCGCAGGCCATTGCCTCTAGGACTGGCAAGCCAAAACCCTCATAAATAGAGGGAAAAAGAAAGAGTTTGGCCCCATTGTATAAATAAACTAGGTCCTCCTGTGGCACAAAGCCTGTAAATATAATGTGGGATTCTATTCCCAATCTTTTTACCTCTTTAAAGATATCCTTATACATCCATGCCTTTTTCCCTACTATTACTAATTTATAGTTATTTCTTAAATCTCTGTTTGTTTTTATCAATTCATAATAGGCATCTATTAGCCTCACTAGATTTTTCTTGGGTTCCAAGGCCCCTACATAGAGTAGATAAGATGGTGTATCAATTTTATACTTCAATTTTATGCGGGCAATGGCCTCACTTTCATCTAATATCCGAAATGTTTTTTTGTCATAACCATTGTATATAACCCTAATTTTCTCCTCTGGGATCTTAAACAACCTTATTAAATCCCTTTTTGTATTCTCAGAAACTGTAATAATTATATCAGCTATCTCTGTAATTCTCCTAAAACATAAATAATAAGAAAGGGTATGTAATTTGGAGACTGTATTAGGATACAAGATGGGCACCAAGTCATGGACAGTGATTACATATTTACACAATTTAATTAGAGGTAGTGTAATATTATCTACACTGTGATATAGGGTGAGTTTTTCTTTTAAGATGGTCTTTAAGACATGCCAGTTAGAGTGATAAAGCCTGATCTTGCCATATGTTGGGAGGATAGAAAATTTTTTCAAAAAATCTATTTTTTTAGAGGCCTTTGGGCTTACAAATACCTTAAACCAACGTGCCACTGAAAAATCGGAAATGTACTGTAGAAGGTTATAAGAATAGTACCCAATTCCTGTCTCAGAATCCAACAATGTTCCATCAAAACCAATTAACATTTTAATATACATAAAATAAAAACAGGCAAAAAGCTAGATAAATTCTTTACATATAAAAAATATCATGTTATTTAGGTCATTTTATGAAAAAGACCATACTAAGCTTTATAAAGGGTTCATCTTATATGGTTACAGGCACTGGCCTATCGCTCTTATGCAACTATTTTTTCCACCTATATGTAAGTAGGGCCTTGGGGCCAAAGGACTATGGAGTTTATAATGCCCTCCTTTCATTCAGTCTGCTCCTCACCTTACCCTTTGGGGCTATAAGCCTTGCAGTTGCCAATGAGACAGTAGGATTAAAAAGAGAAAAAATTTCAGATTATATCAGGCAATTGCTGTTTTTTGACATCACCTTTGCCGCTCTTTTATTTGTCCTTTTGCTTATAAATATAAAATGGATTAGCACCTTCTTACATATAGACAATTCATTATTGATTTTAATAACCTTTTTAATCCCTGTTATCTCCTTATTTCCATTTATCCTTATTGGCATCTTGCAGGGATTACAGCTTTTTAGACCCTATGCCCTAGTGACTACCTCTGTCCAATTATTTCGCCTAATTTTTGGGGTAACACTAGTTATTCTGGGCCTTAAGGTATTTGGGGCCTTACTGGGGACCATTTTTGGGGCTGTAGCTGGATTAATGTTTCTTCTATTCTTTATAAGGGGCTATCTCTCTTGGCCCCCCTTTAAAAGAAAAGGCGAGAAAATAAAACAAACCATAAAGAAGTCATTATCTTACCTGGGCTATACAGGGGCATTTTCCTTTTTCATGTATGTAGACATACCCTTGGTGAAGCATTTTTTTACATCCCAACAAACAGGGTTTTATTCTGTTGCCGCTTTATTGGGTAAGGTGCCTGTATATCTGGTAGGCTCTATGGGTATGGTAGTATTTCCCAAAGTTATTGAGATGAGAAGGCGTAATAGGGCACATTTTCGCTTTTTTACATTAACCATCTCAATAGCTACGATCCTACTTATTATAATGGCTATTAGTTACATCCTTTTGGCCAGATTAATAGTTAAGATGCTATTTGGGGTAGCCTACCTCCCCGCTATCCCCCTGGTTAAGCACTTTGGCCTCTGTGCTGTACCATTGGCACTGGCATCTATTGCTATCAAATATTTTATAGCCATTGAAAAGAGACACTTTCTATATCTACTCTGGCTCTGTGTAGGGGGTTTTGTTGTTTCATTCTATCTCTTCCATCCCTCCCCTGATTGGGCCATTTGGTGGTTGGGCCTGTGGAGCTTTCTCATTATCGTATCTGTATTTGTAGGCAATTTATTTTTCAAGAATTGAGTTTACGAAATTGCCTCAAAGTGGTAAGTAAAACAATAGCCAAACTTACCCCTAGTATAAGCTCAGTGAGGATGGTGCTTATTGCTGCCCCTGTGGCGCTATATCTAGGTATAAGCAGAAGATTCAAGGCTATGTTTGCTATGAAGGCAACAAAGCTAGTTAAGGCATAGATATATTGCTGATTGATGGCTATGATACTCTGTGTAAGGATAAAATTTGGATAGATGAGGAAGAGGGCCGCCATAAGCCAAATAAATAAAGAGCAGGATGCCCTATAGTTGGGGCCATAAAGGAGTAAGACAAATTTCTTGCCAAAGATAAGGCTTAACAAAAAAAGTAAAACCGCTAAGGCGCTTAGAAGGGTCAATCCCTTAGAAAAGTAGGTAATAAAGCTATTTTTATTTACTGAGGCATAATAGGCCAGCCTTGGGAAGAGCGCTGCCATCAGGGCAGAAGGAAACAGGGTAAATCCCTCCATAAGCCTATAACTTGCTGCATAAACCCCCACCACCTCCTCGCCTTTAAACCACTTGAGCATAAGCATATCTACCCTAAAATAGAGGAATGTAAAAAGGGCAATTAAAAAAAGGGGTAGGGCCTCTTTCCTAAATATGTCAAAGGTCTCAGAGAAATTGTAGGGCTTAATATTGATATTTACCTCTCTCCTCCTTAAAGATACATAAATCATTATCAGGATTAATAAATTAGTAGAGGCAAGGGAGGCAAAAATACCTTCTACTGCCAATTTTATAGCGGCCAAAATGGCCAAGGGAATAAAGATAAATTTTTGCAGGATGCCAAATAATGCCTCATAGTCAAGTCTTTCTATTCCCCTGAAATAGGCACAGCCAAAAGAGATAAAGGAGGCACCCAAGACCCCCAAACCTGCCAAAATTAATAAAGATAAAGAAATGTGTAAGATAAGATAACCTAATAAAAAATAAAAGAGAAAGATGAATCCACAGGTAACTGATTTTAAAAATAGTAATTGGCCTATTATATTTCTTTCTTCTTTATCCACAGCTACTTTTTTTGTTAAAGTCACATCTAACCCAAAGTCATAAAATATTCCAAATACCCCCGCATAGGTAAACACATAACTGTAAAGTCCAAATGCCTTAGTGCCCAATATACGGGCTATGACAATGGTAAAAAATAGCATAGAAACACCAGCAAAACCTAAATTTACTAATTGATAGAGGGTATTTTTCTTTATATCCATCAGCTGAGAGTCGGTTTATGGTTTGTGGTTAATGGTTTGATGTAGACTTCTTGAATGCTAGAAACTCCTTTATTACACCTACTACTAAAAGGTAATAGCCAATAATAGATACCTGCTCAGCTATAGGTTCAACCCCAAATACAAGAAAAAAGGCAGCTATAATTAGGGTGATTATAAAACCAACAATATAGATTGAACCACTACTCCTATAGATAAAGCTACCTATCCTTTCATGGTGTTTTAGCCACCAAGGCCTTAAAAGTAGAGATAAATAATGATAGCCAAGGACAAGAAAGATGCCTCCAAATGTAAAGAGATAGTTTTCTCCCTGCCCCACCTTTCTCTTAAGCCCTAGGATATAGAGGCACAAGCCCAAAATAGGAAAGGCAATAACCTTAAGCTTTATAGGGATAGACCCCCATATCCTATCCCATAAAGGCATATAAAATCGCCTAAAATGGTATATAAGATAGAGACAAAAGAGAATAAAGCCCCAAAAAGTAAGCTTTAGCCCCCACCCAATCACCCTTCCTGAAAGTGGTTCTAGATGTGTTTTTGGCTTTAAAAGGGCTGCCGATATAGGTGCCTCTGCCTTCAAAAGCAAGGCATCTACCTTTAAGTATTTGTGCTCAGTAAATTCTACCTCATGTTCACCTTCAGAAAAGGAGTATTTGCCTAAATTTACCCATGTACCCCCATCAAAAAAATTGTCCTTAGCATTGCGGTCCTTGCATAAAATTCCTAAAATATCTTGTGCCTTGATTTCATAATTGTCTATTTTTGCTAATATCCCATTGCCCAAAAGTCTTGCGATGAGTGATGCTATATATGTCTTTGAGACGTAAACATCCTTTATTTCAAATAAATAGGGTTTAAAGGTAGGTATTTCTTCTATATGGACGTTGAAGTCTATCCATAAGATATGTTTATTCCTTAGTTTTTCTCCTAATGGCAGATTAACCCAGGCCCCATCTTTGTTTAAATAAGGATTTAATACAATTGTCTCTGTTTTATGTCCTTTCTCTAAACCTATAATTATCTTAAGCCAATGAGGATTTAGCTGTGATAAATCTGGGTCAATCTTATACCTAAAAGACAAAAAGGGCATATCTTGTATTTTTTTATTCACCGATTTATTTACTGAACATCGCAAGGTTACATCAAGTGGTGAGGCAGAGGATACGCGCCATACCATATTAACCATATCCCCTTTTCCCCAAACAAAAATTTCTTTAGATGATGGAGGAAGTTGATTAAATAAAATGGGAATTGGCATCTCTAAAGAATTGATATAGGTATTTAAAAATTGAGACTCTTGCACTGGTATCAAACGAAAAAAGATAATGCTTTTAAGCTTAAAGTCCAAAGGTTTTTCATACTTTCCAAAAAATCTACGACTCTTATTAAGGGGGATTAAAATTAAACTGATTTTCTTAATTTTTTTATCTTTTAACTTATCGATTTTAATAGGAATATTGGGTGGCATAACAAACCTTTCCTCATGTTCATTACCTCTTTCCAACCATTTTAGAGATAAATAGACTATTATATCCTCGCCTTCATAATCACACCGTGCATATGTATTCTTATCTATATCAAGGTCTATATGCCTCCGTAAAATAAGGTAAGTATTTTTAATACTAGAAGTATCTGCCTTCTTTATAGACCATTTCTCTATATCTTCAGGTAAAAGGGTAAAATCTTGGTAAAATTTTATTTCTGGTATTAGTACAATTTCTTCAGATGCATCCGTTTGAATACCAAGTTCCTCAATAGAATTTTTAATCTCATTTAAGATAAGTGGGCTTTCTTCTTCTATGCTGTCACAAAATACCATCTTTCTAAAAACCACTCCACTAGGGAGATCTCTTGAAAACCCTAAGGTTAATTCAGCCCTTTTTATTCTTGCCAGATATATATCCTCTCTCTCCATATCACCTAAATCTATAGTCAGATATTTATAGTGCTGTTTCTCTTTGATATCTATTTTAGCTGGCAATATCCTCTTCCCTATCTCTTCAATCTTTGTTTGATAAAATCCCAATCTTTTTAAAGGCATCTGCCTTATAATATTTTCTTTATTTCCCCTTACAAAGATAAATACCTCAGTAAGAAATATATCTTTTTTCTTAGGAAAGAGCCTTCTTACTGACTCTAAAAGGTTTATCTCTATACCATCTAAATCTCCCTTGCTAAAGGACTTATGGATAGTATCCTCAAATTCTATGATAGCATCAGGGATTTTATTTTTGTTAAAATCTACCATAAAGTTTATGCGGCTTACCTTATATCTTTTATCAAAAAATAGCTTAATTAAAGGCACTTCTTTTAGGTCTTCATAAAATCTCCTCTGAATGACCACATTTTCACCATCCTGCACATATCGCCACTTCTCATCCATTTTTATACCAAGCTTTCTATACAGAAGATATGAGTAGGACTTAGACACAAAGGTAGCTTTGCTAAAGTCAATTGACTTAACCAAATTCTCTGATATAGGCTCTAAGGGCCTAGCGAGGGCAACAGTATCTACTTCCCCATCATTATCAGTATCTAAATAAAACTTAACACCCATATTTACAGGGAAAACAGGATTAAGTTCCTCATAAGCAATCTTAAAAAATGGATATTCTTCTATTTCAATCCCTTGTTCTGGTAAGGGTATATCAAATTTAACTCTTTCTTTACTTAAATGATCTCTTTTTGGATTATTTTGAAAGACCAAAAGTCCCCTATCAGTTATCTCAGTCTCTATAAATGGATATTTTCCTTTAAGCCTTGTTAAATCTATTTGATAGGCATTAAAAATCCTCTCCCTTTTTTCAGTCACAGGCCTTATATAAGCAACTAGTTCATAGTTGCCTTCTTTTTTCAATTGAAATATACTGGGTTGAGACTCTGTATAATAGATACCCTCCTTTATGGGATAAGAGATGATTACTTTATTGTCCTCGTCCTGACAAATGGTGGGGGAGGCGATAAATAAAAAGGTCAATAATATAATAGAGTACACTGCCCATCTTTTTAATAATGTATTCATTAATATCAATTTAGCACTAATTTTGGCTATTTATATACTTTTCTTTATAGAGAATTGCAAGGATGTTTTTAAGAGTAAGACAGTAAGGTAAAGCATTAAATTAAAAAAGGGAAATGATTTGTTCAGATTAAGTCAATATTAGATCTTTTATAAATTGGCGGTCTTTTGCTCTAGTGCCCTTAGGCGGGTCAAGATATCTGAGGTAACACTTT
>CAZNJP010000112.1:0-6728 GCA_964573345.1 uncultured Syntrophobacter sp.
CAGAGATCTGGAATGCCTTAGGTATCACCGTAATTGGTGGACTCTCCATCTCTACTTTAATTACCCTGATACTGGTGCCCACTCTTTATTCCATAGTAGAAGAATGGCGAGAAAAAAGGGGCATGGGTGTAGGGAGTAAATTAAAATAGCCTTCTTAATTTATATCCAGTCAAAATAAACAATACACTGCCTAATAAGGTTAGCCCCAATAGATTTGGCCAGAGATAGGAAAGTCCTACCCCTTTTAAGATAATACTATAGCTGGCATCTATATAATATTTAAGGGGGGAAAGATAGGTTAATGGACGTAACCAGTCTGGCATGGCCTCAATAGGTGTCCAAGAACCTGAAAGAAAAAGGGTGGGCATAAGGACAATGGCACTTAATTGTGATACTTGAAGCATATTTTTAGAAACAGCGCCAATAAATAGACCAAAGGCAGAGGTAGTGAAGACAAAAATTAAGGTAAAGAGTAAAAATAACAGAAAGCTCCCACAAAAAGGGACATGAAGTATGGGTTTTATAATTAAAAACACACTCAAAATCACGCCTATAATAATGATTCCAGCCATCACCATCACCTTGGCCAGCATAAACTGAAAAGGCCGAAGGGGAGAAATAAGAAGCATTTCTATATTTCCCAACTCTTTTTCTCTTACTAGGGCCGCTGCAGGCAAAATAAACACCAGCATCACCATCACAGTCAGTAGCTCTGAAATGCCCATAAAATACCGGCTATTCATATTGGGATTAAAAAATACCCTAGTCTTTGCCTCTGCCAAAGGCAGTCTTTGTTTTTGCATTCCTTCTAAGGCATAATTGATAAAGATTTGGCTGGCATAGCCTGAAAAGAGATAACCCATAAGGGCCTCAGAACCATTGATTAACAACTGAATCTTTGCCCTATATTTCTTAAGATGCTTTGAGAAATTATGGGGGAGGCAAACCACTCCCATGGCTTGGTCTTTAAGCAATACTGTGTCTATTAAGTCATCATCTTGCAAATAGCCTTCAAATAAAAACCAAGGAGAAACCAATTGAGAGACAATCTCACGGCTGGCTACACTCATATCCCTATCATACACAAAAAACTTGGCATTTTTCAGAGAAAGGTCTATCCCTACACCGGCCAGATAAATATCCAGAGTAAAAAAATAAATAACCAATATAACTAATCCTTTGTTTCTAATAAACTGCAGGAATTCTTTTTTTAAAAGGGCTAAAAATCTCATGTCTCTCTCTTTTTAAAGAAATGAATGGCTAATCCAAAATAAGCTAAATAAAATATCAAAATTGCCAAAATATGAGGAAGGATTATTTTTAAACCAGCAGCCTTTAAAAAAAGTGCCTTAGTGATACTCAATCCATAATAGGGAGGGAAAAGATGGGCAAAGAAATAGGCATCTTTAGACATAGAGCTTACTGGCACCAGATATCCTGAATAAAGAAAACCAATAATGATATTGATCAGCAAACTGCCCAGTAAGGCCACTACCTGAGTATTTACAAAGCACGAGATAAGGAGTCCCTGTGCAGTAGAGGCCAAGATATAAAGTAAGGAGCAAAATAAAAATAAAAAGAAATTCCCCTAAAATGGCACTTGAAAAAGAAGAATGGATATAAGAAATATAATAAAGAAATTTACCATAGAGATAGTTACTGCAAATACCTGTTTTCCAAAAAGGAATTCAATTTTTGTAATGGCAGATGTCCAGATGTTATAAATAGAACCCCTTTCCTTTTCTTTTACTATCAGAAGTGAGGCAAATATGGTAGGACTGATGCTTAAAATAATAGGAATAAGGCCACAGACCGTAATATTTCTCTCTTTTAAATTCTCATTAAACCAGTAACGGGTCTCTATTTCTAAGGGCAATTTTTTTATTGTTTTACTCAGTCGTTCTAAGTTAAAACCATTGATAATGCTTAAGGCATAGGTCTTGGAAACAGAGGCACGGGTGGGAAAACTGCCATCAATAAGCACCTGGACCTCAGAGGGAAAGCCTCTTTTTAACCTCTGTTCAAATTTAGGAGGAATGACCAGGCCAAACCTCAGCTTACCTGCCAAAATGCCATGTTCAAGCCCTTTGGCCTTAGGCAGAAAGCCTTTAAAGTCAAAATACTGTCTATTTTCCATAAATTTATAACAGAGTTCTCTAGAAGCTGGGGTTTTATCCTGATTTACTATAGCCATAGGCACATTTTCTATATCTAAGGCCAGACCATAGCCAAAGATAAGCATAATAATGGTGGGCATAGCAAATACCACTACCCGAGAAATCTTATCCCTATAAAATTCTTTCCATTCTCTGATATAAATGGATTTTATCTGTCTAAATCTCATTTTTCTTCAATCAAATATACAAATACATCCTCCATAGTGGGATAGGCTTCTTTTAAGTCAGAGATTTTTAATCCCTGGGGAGAGAAAATTTCATTAAACTCATTAAAAGTAAAAGACCTTTTGCTATACAAACGAATGCCATTTTCATAAAAACTGGCATAAAAGCCATTTTTTTGTAATACATCCAGGGCAGTTAAAGGATTATCCATTATTATCTGGTATATATGCCCTATTTTATGTTTTATTTCTTCCTTGAGTTCCCGTGGTTTTCCTATGGCAATGGCCTCTCCTTTATCCATTAAGCACACCCGGTCACAATATTCGGCTTCATCCATGTAATGAGTAGAAACCAGCAAAGTCACGCCTGCTTTTTTGGCCAACATATGAATAATCTCCCAGAATGTTTCTCTTTCAATAGGGTCAACTCCAGAAGTGGGTTCATCTAAAAATATCAGGGCAGGATTGTGGACAACAGAACACATAAGTGCTACCCTTTGTTTTATCCCCAAAGGGAGCTTAGCTGTCTTTTCATCTTTTACTTCCTTGAGCTTCATGGTCTCAATAGCCCATCTGATTCTTTCTTTAAGTGCAGAGGCAGGCATTTTATAAATATGCCCGTAGAGTTCTAAATTTTCATATACAGTTAAGTCCTTATAAAGAGAAAAATGCTGGGACATATAACCAATGTGTTCTTTTATTCTTGCAATATCCCTTTCCCCGGCTATCAAAAAATCTCCACTTGTATGCGGAAGCAATCCACAAAGCATCTTTATTAAGGTGGTCTTACCTGCGCCATTGGGACCTAAGAGTCCGAATACCTCTCCACCTTTTATTTCAAAAGAAATCTCCTTTACCGCGGTAAAATCACCAAATTTTTTAGTCAATCTATTCACTTCTACGGCATTTTTAGGTATTTTTTCTTTTAAGCTAAAAGGAATATCAATTTTCATCTTTTCTGCCTTTTCTAGAGTTAAAAATACATCTTCCAATGTAGGCTCCACCCTTTGGGGCATAAATGGAAGCGTGTTTTCCTTAATTTTCTTTTCACTCAAAAACCTTAATGTGTCCCCTTTAATCCTTATATGTCTGAATTTCTCTTTGACCAGAGGATAAACCCTTTCTATATCTTCCTGCATCTCATACACTATATCACAATGAAACTTTAATTCCTCTGCTGTTCCTTTAGCTACAAACTTACCATCCATCATCAGGGCCAGATGAGAAAAACGCTCTGCTTCATCCATATAAGAGGTAGAAATAATAGCTCCAATCTTTTCTTCTTTAACAAATTTTATAATCAACTGCCATAAATCCCTTCTAGAAACAGGGTCTATGCCTGTGGTGGGCTCATCCAGGATAATAAGCTCTGGTTTATGAATTAAGGCACAGCAAATGCCCAGCTTTTGCATCATCCCACCAGAGAGTTTTTGGGCCTCTCTTTTCTGAAAGGGAAGGAGGTGAGTGGCTTCTAAGAGTATTTTTTTTCTATATTCTAATTCTTCTTCAGGCAAATTATGTAAACTGGCAAAAAACGCTATATTTTCCTCCACAGAAAGGGTAGGATAAAGATTCAAACCAAGTCCCTGGGGCATAAAGGCAATCTTTGCCTTGGCCTTTTCTGCCTCTTTTTCTTTTTTAAAATCCTTTCCCAGCACTTCTACTTTACCTTCATCAAAGCTCATTACGCCAGCTATGATCTTCATCACTGTTGACTTGCCTGCCCCATCTGGACCTATAAGGCCAAAGAGCTCCCCTTTTTTTACTTCAAAGCTTACTCCTCTTACGGCTTCTATTTCTTTAAATTGTTTTTTTAACTCCTGAACACGGACAATCATGGGGTCTTTATCTTGATGTAGCCATCGGCGGGCATACCTGGTTTAAGTAAATAATGAGGATTTTCTTTTAAATAGAGCTTGACTGCAAAGACTTGTTTTACCCGTTCTTCCTTGGTTTGCACCTCTTTAGGGGTAAACTCTGCATACTGGCTAATATAACCTACATAGGCAGGAAAACGCCTTTTAGGAAAGGCATCTACTACAATGTAGGCCGGGGTATTTAAACTAAACTTTCCTATTTGAGTCTCAGGCACATAACCTTTAAGATAAAGGGCATCAAGGTCAACAACGGTAACAATTGGAGTGCCTGCAGGCACTACCTCACCAGGTTCAACTATTTTTACAATTACTGTGCCTCTACAGGGAGAAGTAATAATGGTATCCTCAAGATAAGACTTAATTTCATTAATCACTGCTTCTGCCTGTCTTATCTGTGATAGTGCCGATTTATAGGCATTCTCCTTTGCTCTGATGGTTTGTTTTAAACTCTCTATCTCTGCATCTTTGGCCTTTACCTGAAGCCAGCCCTTTTGAGCTACCTCATATCGGGCAAGACTTATGGTATATGCCTCTTTCACTCTCTCAAATCTTTCTTGAGCAATAACACTCTTTTGCCACAATCTCTTAAATCGCTTAAAATCCGCCTCTTTTTTCTCTAATGTGGCTTTGGTAATCTTTATTTGAGCCTCTACCTGTTTAACCAAATAATTCCTATCAGTTTTAGACGCTTTAAGCTGTTTTTTATAATGATTTAATTCTTTTAAAACAGCCTCGGCCTGGGCCTCTGCGCTTTTCTTAGCAGCTAAGGCCTGATTTAATCTAGCCTTTAAATCCTTGGCATCTAAGATGGCAATAACCTGGTTTTTCTTTAAAAACTCTCCCTCTTTTACTCTTAATTCCTTTACCCTTCCTGCTACCTTTGTGCCCACATCCACTTCATCTCCTTCAATGCGGCCACTGACATAAACCACTCCTTTTTCTTTTGAAGGAAAAAGAAAAAAATAAGAAAAAATACCTATTATGATGAGAAACAAAAACCCAATAAGAAAATATTTTTTATGTTTCACTGAGTTATTTAACAATAAATTTTCAAACTTGACAAGCCTTGAATATAGGATAAAAAACTACAAACAATATGAAAAAGATACCTACACCTGTTTTAGACAAGATAGCAAGAAAGTTGGGGCACCCCAACTTTGAAGATATGACTCGGCATCATTTAAACCCTGTGCATATATATGCAAAATTAATAGATTTAGGCATTGATAAAAAACAGGCCAGGGAATTCGCAGAGTTTTATGAAAAGTTATATTACAATAAGACCCACAAGAAAATATCAAAATGGAAAATGGAGACTTCTCTTTTTACCAAAACCATCCCCATTCATATTGTATCCTTTATTTATGTTGGTCTTATGGCCATAATTACCTTTGTTTTTAAGCAGAATATCCCTTTGTGGCAAAATTATTTAGTAGTTTATCTTGGCTATGCCGCCTTTGTAATCATTATTACCTATGTAGTTAAAGGGTTTTCAAACCCTATTTTAGAATTCATTGCTATCATGTATCCCTGGTTTTCTGTGCCCAATTTTTATGAATTATTACGTCATTATATCCATGCCGTCTTTCCTTACTTATTTGACCCCTTTATTCATCAATTTGAATTGGCTATCTTTGGTATCCATCCTACAGTTTACCTTCAACGATTTGCCACTCCATTACTTACAGAAATCATGTCTTTTGGCTATTTTTCTTATTATTTAATCTTTCTTTTTCCTCCCTTTATTTTTTATTTTTTTAGGCGTCAGAGGGCATCCCCTCTTATTTTTGGTATGAGTCTAGCGTATTATTTTTGCTTTATCCTCTTTGTCTTAATTCCTGTAGCAGGTCCTAGATTTACCTTGGCAGATAAATACTCAGTGCCCCTGATAGGTTATTTTTTGCCTGAAATCCAGGCCAGGATGATGGCCAAGTTTGCCTTAAGAGGAGCCGCCTTTCCTTCATCTCATGTGGCCATGGTGGTGGCCTCTTCTTTTATTGTTAAAAGGTACATGCCTTGGCTTTTTAAAATAATTTTTCCTCTATCCATTATGGTCGCATTAGGAGCAGTATATGGAAGGTATCATTATGTCACAGACGTGGTAGCAGGTGGTATCGTAGGGATAGTTAGTGCTTTAATAACCTATAAGGTTTATCAGGAGAACATATGAAAACCATTTTGATTTTTTACCACGTAGAATACGATGAAGATTTAATGGCTATTTTAGAAAAAACAGGGATAAAATGCTACTCTAAATTGGAGCGAGTCTTGGGAAAGGGCAAACATTCTGAACCCCGTCTGGACACCTCTGTCTGGCCAGGATTTAATAGTGCTTTGATCATTGCTACCGAGGAAGAAGAAAAGAGAGAGAAATTTCTAGAAGAACTAAAGAAATATTCTAATAAGCTCAAAGGAAAAGGCATTTGTGTCTTTGTTTTACCATTGGAAAGAATTATTTAAAACCACTTATGCGATGATACCTCAAGGTTAAGTTGGGATAGAAGAAAAAG
>CAZNJP010000113.1:0-6559 GCA_964573345.1 uncultured Syntrophobacter sp.
CCCCCACCTTGGCAAGGTGATGCTCTACCACTGAGCTATTCCCGCTTAATTAAAAATTTAACTTAAAAAGATTAGCTTGTCAATAGAAAAAAATGTTTAGGCCTTCCTGTTTGACAATACCACTATCAAATAGTAAATATTTCTTGGGGTTATATGGTTTAAATGGAAAGGGCATTTTTATTAAGTTTGGGTTGTCCTAAAAATTTGGTGGATAGTGAAACCCTTTTAGGGACATTAAGACAATCTGGTTATACAATTGTTGATAACCCTGAAAAAGCAGAGGCAATTTTAATCAGTACCTGCGCATTTATCCGCCCAGCCATAGAGGAATCAATAGAGGCCATTTTGGAACTGGCAGAGCTTAAAAAACAAGGGGATTGTAAAAAGCTAATTGTTCTGGGGTGTTTGGTAGATAGATATAAAAGAGAGCTTTTGCCACTTTTCCCTGAAGTGGATGCCTTTATAGGCCTTAAGGCTTTACCATATATTTCTTTATGGCTAAAGAATGGAAACATGCCTTGTTTGGCCCTAGAGGGGCCTGGATGGTCATTAGATCATTTTTTAAGACGTGACTTGATTCATCCATATATAGCCTATGTAAAAATCGCTGAAGGGTGTTCTAATCGATGCAGTTTTTGCACTATTCCTTATATCCGGGGCAGGCTTTCTAGTCGCTCTATCTCAGAGATAAAAAAAGAAGTAGAAATGCTCATAGAAAGGAGTGTAAAAGAGGTTATCCTTGTAGCCCAAGACACTACCTCCTATGGAATAGACATTTATGGAAGGCCTTCTTTAAATGAACTCATCTATACACTGGACAAAATAGAAGGGCTTACCTGGCTGCGTCTGCTCTATGCCCATCCAAGGAGGGCTATGGAGTTAAGTGAGGTATTTTACCGCTGTCAGCACTTAGTACCTTATTTAGATGTCCCTATTCAACACATCAATGACAAAATATTAAAGGCCATGGGAAGGGGTTATAACAGAAAGGAGATTTATAGGTTTATTGAGCATTTTAGAAAAAAATTACCGCATATTGCCCTGAGGACTACTGTGATAGTAGGGTTTCCAGGAGAAGATAAAAAGGTCTTTAATGAGCTTATTAATTTTATAAAATATGCAGAATTTGATTTTTTGGGTGCATTCAAATATTATCCAGAAGAAGGCACAAAGGCGTTTTGCTTTAAAAATGCTGTATCTGAAAAAGAAAAGCAGAATAGGTGGCAAAGGACAATGGATATACAAAAGGGGATTTTGTGGAATAAAAATAAAAAGAAGTTAGGTATTGTAGAGGAGGTATTAGTAGAAGAAAACAAGGATGGTTTCAGCTTAGTCCGTACTGCCTGGCAGGCACCAGAGGTAGATACCCAAATTTACATTGAACATCCAATCAGAGTAGGAAGTATGGTAAAAATAAAGATTACAGACACTTTAGACTATGATTTAAAAGGGATTCTCTTAAAATGATTGAGATAGAACCATTTTGTGGGATTGTTTATAATCAGAGAAAGCTAAATTTGGCTGAAGTGGTAACCCCTCCCTATGATATGATAACACCTGAAGAGACAGAAAGGTTTTATAAATGTAATCCTTACAATATCATTAGATTAATTTTAGGAAGTCCTGACCATAAACAGGATTGGCAAAGTAGGGCAGCAATCTATTTTAGGACATGGCTAAAACAAGGCATCCTTAAAAAACACAAAAAGAGGGGTATCTATCCTTATTATCTATATTACACTATGGGCAATACCATAAAGCGTCTAAGGGGTTTCATTACTAGATTGCGTTTAGAGTCCTTTGATAAAGGGATTATTTATCCCCATGAGAGGACCTTTAGTGAAATTGTATCTGAAAGGCTAAAGCTACTTAAGGCCTGTAAGGCCAATTTTAGTCAGGTGTTTGGGCTCTATAGTGACCAAGAACACAAAATTATAGAGACCATTGATAATGAACTACCCTCTTCCCCTTTTATCCAAATTGAAAGAGATGGGATAAGGCATTGTGTTTGGCAATTGACCAATGAGCATGCGATTTCCAAGATTAAATTACTTATGAAAAATAAAAAATTGATTATCGCCGATGGGCATCACCGCTATCAGACAGCCTTGACTTATAAACAACAGATGAACAACCTCTTTCCCAACGCACCAAAAGATGCGTCATTTAATTATGTAGCAGTGTATCTAACAAACCTAGAAGATCCGGGTTTAAACATTTTGCCCAGCCATCGACTATTAGCCGATAAATGTATTCCTGGTTTCCATTTAGCTGAATTTTTGAATAGAATAAATGAATCCTTTGAGATAAGGCATTATGAAGATCAGACCATATTTTGGAAAAGGCTTAATGAGATAGGAACTCATAAGATAGCGATAGGCTTTTATTGCCAAAACCAGCCAAAATTCTTTGTTTTCATCCTTAGAGAAGGGACCATGGCTGGAAAATCTATCCCAGATTGTTTGAAGGGATTGGATGTAGTAGTACTTACAGAGTTGATTATAAAAGAGATATTAAACTTAGACGAAGCTTGTTTGAGAAAAGACATCTATTATATAAGCAAAGGGCAAGAGGCTGTTAAATTAATTCAAAAAGGGAAATACAAAATGGCCTTTTTGCTCAATCCAACAAAGGTCTCTCAGTTGAAGGAGGCAATTTCTGAAAATCAGCTTATGCCACATAAATCCACCTATTTTGATCCTAAGATGTTGACAGGTTTGGTAATTAACAGCCTAAAGGATGAACCCCGAAGGGCTTCTTTGTATTAAAAAAGCGGAGAATCCTATTTTTATTTATCAAGGGGATGGAAATTGTGCAAAAAAGTGTTATTATAAATAAATTGTGAGGTAGATATGAAAAAAAATGCAGTTATTTTAAAAGAACCGCATATAGATCAGCCTATTATGCTTGCTTGTTGGCCTGGTATGGGATATGTGGCCTTGAGTGTAGCTAAATATATACAGAAATACCTCAGAGCAGAAAAATTTGCAGAAATTGATGCAGATGACTATTTTCAAATTCCAGGCATTACCATCCAGAAAGGATTGATTAATCCTATTTCCCTGCCCTCAAACACCTTTTATTTTTGGAAGTCCCCTGAAAAGAGTTTGGTTATCTTTATTAGTGAAAGCCAGCCAGCACCTGGAAAGGAATATGTATTGGCCCAGCAAGTAATAGACGTAGTTGAAAGATATAAAGTAAATACAATATTTACCGCAGCTGCTATGCCTATAGAAATCAGTCATAAAGACACCCCATCTGTATGGGCAGTGGGCTCTAGTAAAGAGGTATTAAATAGGCTAAATCAAAGTGGGGTAAAACTGATGAAGGATGGCAGAATTAGTGGAATGAATGGCTCACTTTTGGGCATGGCTAAACAGAAGGGAATTGATGGCATATGCCTCCTTGGAGAAATTCCTTATTATACCATTCAGATAGAAAACCCTAAAGCTACTAGGGCAGTTATTGAGGTATTTTGCATGCTAACAGGCATTGTAGTGGCTACTACAGAGTTAGACCAGTTAGCTCAATACATGGAACAAGAGGTAGATAATTACTTGCACCTGCTCCAAGAAAGGGCCAAGAAAGAGCCTACCCAAACCTTGCATTAATAAAGAGTAATCCTTAAAGTTCCTCTGTTTAAGGCTGGCTATTTTCCCCTGGTCTTGACAAAATGAAAGTTGAAGATTATATAGAAAAAGTTTAAAGTGGCTTTAAAAGGAGGTGTAATTAACCGTTATGGGCTGAGAAAAGCATTAAAAGGAGGAAGCATGAAAACCATTACCAAATTTGGCCAGCAGCCAGTGGATTTTAAGAAAAAAAATGTTGGCTCAATTTTTCATATCTCAAATAATTCTCAAAACCTATCACCTTTTTATTTAATCAAGTCTATAGCTATTTTCCAGGATTATATAAATAATATTCGTATTTTTCCTGGATTTCCATCTATAAGTCCCAGTTTTTAGAAAAAATTAAGTTTTTTAAATATTGAGAATATAAAAAGTGGGTATTTTATCTTATGTTAGCTAAACCAAATATTTCTTTCACTAAGGCCAAGGCCCTTTCTAAGGGAATAGAAACCCCTTTTCTGGTGGTTTCTAAAAGGAAGATAGAAGAGAACTATATTAAGTTGAGTTTAGCCTTGCAAAATAAAGTAGGGCTTTTTTATGCAGTTAAGGCAAATCCCATAATTGAAGTGATTGAAATTATTAAAAATATAGGCGGAGGATTTGAAGTCAGTTCTATAGAGGAGCTCTGTTTAGTGACAGACTTGAATATATCATTAAATAAAATCTTTTATAGCACACCCGTAAAAAAGAAGAGTGAAATCTTATATTTTTGCAAGCAAGGTATTAATTTATTTGTTTTTGATAATGAAGCAGAAATAAAAAAGATTGCTCAATGTGCACCAAAGAGCCAAGTCATGCTTCGCATTCAAACCAAGGGGAATAACAGTTTAATCAATCTTTCCTTTAAATTCGGGGCAGAGCCTAAAGATGCCTTATACCTTTTAGAAAAGGCCAGAGAGATGGGACTATATCCACGGGGTTTATGCTTCCATGTAGGCTCTCAATGTTTCTCTCCACAAAGCTATATTGATGCCATAAAATTATGTCATGAAATATTCAAAGTGGCAGACAGCCAGGGAATTCATTTAGACTTGTTAAATATTGGAGGTGGTTTTCCTATTGGTTATCGAAAGCAAGTGCCAGATATAGATATATTCTGCGAACCTATCAATGAATCCTTAGAGTATTATTTCTATAGTAATAATGTTGAAGTAGTTGCTGAACCAGGCCGATTTATCTGCGCTGATGCCTTTACATTAGTAGCTAAGATAATAGGTAAAGGCATTAGAAATAATAAGCCTTGGTACTATATAGACGATGGTTTATATGGAAGCTTTTCAGGGCGGATATACGACAAAGGAGACTATCTTATCTTAACTGAAAAAGACGGGTATAAAACTCCATCTGTTTTGGCAGGACCTACCTGTGATTCATTCGATGTCATTTATAAAGACCATGACCTGCCAAATTTGAATATAGATGATTTGATCCTAGTGCCTGGTATGGGCGCTTACACTATTGCCAGTGCCTCAAGGTTTAATGGTTTTAAAAGGGCTGAGGTGGTTGTTATAGATTAAGGAGTGTTTATGGGTGAAGGACATATCCGAGAAAATTCTATGGAAAATCTGTGGAATGTCTGGTTTACCGAACTACACCGAAAGTGTGTGGGGCTCTCTATAAAGGTAAAGCACTGCATCTATAGCGGAGAAAGCCCTTATCAACGTATAGACGTATTAGATACCTATGAGTTTGGGCGGATGTTGGTATTATATGGCTCTATCATGCTTACAGAAAGGGATGAATTTATTTACCATGAAATGATCTCTCATGTGCCTTTGTTTGTCCACCTCTCTCCTGAAAAGGTGCTTATTGTGGGTGGAGGAGATGGAGGCAGTTTAAGAGAGATATTAAGACACAAAAGAGTTAAAGAGGTCCATTTGGTCGAGGTTGACAAAATGGTTATAGAGATCAGCAAAAGGTATTTTCCTACTATTTCTACAGGCTTTAATGACCCTAGGGTCTGCGTCTTTATAGAAGATGGCTTAACCTTTTTAAAAAAGACAAAAAATTCCTATGATGTCATTATAGTGGATTCACCAGATCCCATTGGTCCTGGAGAACGGCTTTTCCAAAAAGAATTTCATAGGTTGGTTTATAAAGCCTTAAAAGAAGATGGGGTTTTTGTAGGACAATCTGAGTCCCCTTTTTTCCATCAGCGTACTATAAAACTAATGTATAAAAATTTAAGGGACATTTTCCCTTTAGTAGCCATGTATATGGCATATATTCCTACATATCCCAGTGGCCTGTGGAGTTTTGCCTTCTGTTCGAAACGCTATCACCCAATAAATGACTTTGATGAAAACAGGGTAAGGGCTACAAATATATATACGAATTATTATAATCCTGATGTACATCGAGCATCCTTTGCACTTCCTAATTTTGTAGAACAGTTGCTTAAGACTTAATTTTAATAAAAAATAAGGGGGGATAAAGTGAAACAGCTAGCATTAGGACAACACCTGATCTTGGATGGTTATGGCTGTAATTTAAAAAGATTGATAGACCAAAGCTTCATTTGGCACTTTTTGGATACTTGTCCCTTGGAGATAAAAATGACCAAGGTCTCTATCCCTCATGTATTTGAAATGAGGACAAAGGCAGAAGATGCCTGGGGATATTCTGGTTTTGTGCTATTGGCTGAAAGTCATATCTTTATACATACCTTCCCTGATAGAGGATCCCTTAATTTAGATATATTTTCTTGTAAGCCTTTTGATAAAAAAAAGGCTATTGAATATGCAGTTAGCCTTTTTTCTATAAAGAAAAAAAGGGTCAAACAATTTGATAGAGGCATTGAATTCCCCTTAGAGGAGGCTAACAAAATAACAAGCACACACCGTGAGATTTATCAACTTAGTCAGTGGACCAATGAGTCAGTTGGCTGGTCAAAGTTGATTAACCAAGGTTACTGATGTTGAATACTTATG
>CAZNJP010000114.1:0-6535 GCA_964573345.1 uncultured Syntrophobacter sp.
TTCTAACTGTGGATATCATAGATTGAATATAACATTTTTTAACTCTTTGTCAAAGTTATCCTTATCTCTCTATCCAGAATTGGGTCTTATAAGGGATAAATATGGGTTTCTGTGTTACCTCCACCACCTTTCCTGTAGAGAACTGGACATAAGTCTTAACCTCACCCCCTTTAGTAGTGGTAGTGGTCTTAGTAGTGATTGCCTCTCCTATAGCTGGCGCACCTTTACCAATATAGACAGAACGGGAAATATTATTTCCAATAAATCCTCTAAGAAACAAAATGGTGGGCTCTTTATAGGGTATTCCTGCCTTATAATAAAGGGAATACAAATTACTATCCCCTCCAAAGCCACATATATCTTCATTAGGTGTAAATGTGGTAAACATGACCAGTTGTCCTACTACAGCAGGTTTTGAAATGACCCTCTCGGAGGGGCTGCTGTGAGATAATTCTATTTTCCAGCCATCCTTTCCACTCATCGCACTCTTTACATAATCATCCCATGGAACGCCACCTACATTGGCTTCTTTTACATGGGTTACTACTTTTTTACTGGGTTCAGGGCATGTCCCGTCGTCGTTCTTGGGGGTTTCTCCTCCTTCACACATGCAAATATAATCAACTACAGTAGCTTCTACCTTTACATTAGTAGCATCGAAAATATTCGTTACTGGGGAGCAGGAATCTTTATACTTTTGATCCTTTGGAATCCAGCAGGTGTCTTTCATGCCATAAAGGTATTGTTGTGAATCATCTGTCTTATCACTCTGACCAAAATATTTTCCCGTGCCCCAAAAACACCATAGGTTGCCTTGTTCATCAAATGCCAATTCGGGTGAGGCAGTAATAGGAGCATCTGCATTATATAGGGTAGTCACTGTCCAGTTAGCAGGGTTATTATCACCTTTGGTCAAAATCCTAAGCATATCGCCCTTAAGATTACTTCCCTGTTTTTTCACAGTCCCACAATAAATGGCTTCCACTGTGTAGTCGTGGTCTGGATCAACCGCGATACAATCTCCAACATAGGTATCAGTACCTACATTTAATTTTCCTTTTAAGGTGCCGTCTCTTAAATCTATTACATAAATATAGCCTGTGCTTGGCGGTACATCCCCATCATAATCACTTGGTCCAGAACCCAGGACAATGTACCAATCACCATTTTTATCTTTATCACCAATTCTTACAATCGCTGGATAAGAAGTAGTAAATTTCAAATCATCATCTGAAAATTCCCAGAGTAGGCTTGGGCTTTCTGGATTTGTAATATCTAAGGCAAAGATAGAAGAGAGGCCAACCTTTTTAGCAACATCAGGATTAGAGCAATCAATTTCACTACCTCCACTATCAAAGCAAACTGCTGGAGTAATACTTCCACCAAATCTTAATTCACCAATAAGGATAGTGCGCCATGAACTACCATCGGATGGCCTATTGCTACCTGCAGTACCACCAATACTTGCATCTATAAGCATAGGCCTCTGGTCTACATAATAGATGTGACAATAATCGGGATAGGCCAGATATTTTAAATAAGGCAAAATATTCATAGGTATATAGGCCCATTTTTCCTTACCAATGTCTGTTCCTTCCACTTCTGCCCTTAAACCAGGATTATTTTCATCTCTTTTTTCTTTAACTTTCCCTAAATAAAAGCAGTGCAACATCCCATCATTTGCACCCACAAATAAATAGTCAGAACGATTTTTATAATTATCAGAGCCTACAAATTCTGTATAAGAATCATCACCATAGAGAATATCATAAGTCCCTAAAGCAAAATGGGATAAAACTCTGGGAGTAGAGTAAACAATATCACCCAGCTTCCAGATATGGGTATCTATACCTATAGTCAACTCCCTGCTCCTGTGCCCTGTGGTATTACAGGTACCTGCATCACTATCTAGACATACATCAGCATCTATACCCCTTACATAATTTATAATATTTTCCGCATCAGCTTGGTTATAGGCCCTAAGATAGCTTTTTAAAGTAGAGGCATTTGTGGTTGTAAAATCCGCAAGAGATGTGCCATCCATTGAGGTGTAAATAGTTCTACTATTAGCACTCATTTCCCAAAGTTTTTTGCCAGCATCCCAAATAGTTTTCAAATCTGCCAATGTCTTTGTTTCATCCGGGCTGCATGGAAATTCCACTTTACCTGTTGTATCTGAACTATATAGATGGGCCTTCGTCTTTCCTCCAGATTCCTCAAGGAAATATTTCATAACCTTGTCCTCATCCAACACTAGCTTCTCATCACTTGTTGTATCCTCTCTAATTTGCCCCTTACTGTCCACCCAAAAACCCCTCAGGTGCCCTATCCAGGTCAATTTTTCATTATTTTCAGATGTAAACTGTGGCAAAAAATATGCCTGGGAAAGGAAGCCACTTCCTCTTGTTGATGTAGAAAGAACAGATGCGGCAGTACCAGAGGAGGTACGTTTAAGGATATCCGTAATAGCTTGAGTTAACGCATTTTCTAGCTCATATCCACTTTGGGCCTCATAGTAATTATCGGGCATATTATCTCCATCCCTGTCCCATTCTTCCCGTAGGTCAGGCTCGTTATTGCCATTTTTATCTATAAAACCTCCATTTATGGAGGTATCTTTGAGCAGTTCAGAGCCACTTCCAAATGCAAATACAGGATAAATAGTTAATGTTTGCTTTCCTTCTAAATCATCTCTAAGGTCATTTGTATGGACATATAAGGCAACATCTTCTATCCATGGATTGTTACCACCTGCATAACAGGTAGGTAAACTGCCTGTGTAATCATAACCACCATTGTTAGAAGCATAAGTTTTTAATTCACTTGGAAGGTTATCATCCCCACATGGTTCGCCATCGGTTATATAAATAACAAAACTCTTTGCACACCATGCCCAGATAGGAGAATCGCCCGTTCCATGGTTGTAAGGGTCCACATTGTTATTGATCTGGTAATCCCCACTTTGGTATCTTGGCCCAGGCCCACCAAGCATAGAAGCCTTCTGAGCAAAATAACCAGCTACTGTCCACAGTGTTTCAGCTAATGGGGTATTTGAATCAGAATTTGTGTTATTTATTTCATTTACCATATCCTCAATGCTACTCCCTGCAATGGGTACTTGTACATAACCACCTTGTTTGGACCAAGACCAGTTTACATGATAAAGAGCCAATCCCCATCTTACCTTATCACTTGCTTTCTGGACAATGCCTTTAGGTTGCTCATTTACTTCTACCTTTACAAAATAATAACTGGAACAATGCGAACAGTTACTATCGCAAACTTTAAATTTAGAAGTGCCAGAGCCACCAGTAGTAAATTCAAAGCATCTTGTTTCACTGTATGGTGTAAAGTTCTCAGCATTATCTACCTTTTTCTTATAGCCCCTTCCATCATAATCTGCCATTTCCCCCGTTAAATATCCACCACTATATTTTCCTCCTACTAATACTTTTCTTACAATATCTACTCTTCTCATAGTAAGCCAGTTTAAAAAATTTCCATCCCATTCATTTGAGTACTTATTACGACTTGATTTTAAAGCAGTAGGGACAAACTTCTCACTTTCATATTTGTACCAATAATTGCTATCAAAATAGCCATAATATGTTTTTTCAGGGTCAAATCCTGTGCTTATTTGACTTCCATTGTAATCATAAGCAAAATTATACATAGAACCGGAATTATCAAGTATTATCATAACATTTGGAGAAATAGTTCTGCCTATAAATGGAGGTGTGGAGCAATAAGAAGACATAGAAGAAAATGCACTTGAATTAAAAATTAATAAAATTCCAAAAATTATAAAAAATTTCTTCATTTTGGTACTCCAACTATTGTAATCTCTTTAACAATTCCTTTTTCAATCTTTATTCTAACCAAACAGTTAACTGGCAAGTAGTGAAGAGAATAAAAAATCTTTTTTTGGGTAATGCGTAAGTCTTTTATTATAGTACTTTTAGTAACAACATATTTATGTCCATTAATTACAATATAATTTTGGGTAGCCTGATTTAAAATACCTTCAATTTCTATAGCTGAAAAAGTAATTGTAGTTATTCCTAAAATCAAAATTAAAAGTGCAAAAATTTTAAGTTTTAATCCCATTAATACTCCTTTATATACATTACATATAGGTCTGCCTGGCTATCACCCTGATTACCAGTGGCCTGGATTAAATAATAAACGCTTACTCCAGCAACACCTGTGTATGCACCAGATAAAGGCGGAAAGACTGGTGCACCACCGGATCCAGAAAGTGGTTTCCAGAATACATGAAAGATTTGATATGTAGCACCTGACCTTTCACTAACAATGCTTTGACCTTCTCTATTAGCCTTTATCCATTCAAAAGTATTGTTTTCTATATCCAAAATTGCCTCTTCTATCCCTGCCTGTGCAATATTAAAGGCCTGTGCATAGCTCCTTGACGCACTATAAGTCCTATTTCCCATGGATAATAAATACGCTCCCATGGAACCCAGCATAATCCCTATAATCATTACAATCAGCACTGTTAAAAGGGCAACACCTTTATTATTCATTGTAATTCCCTTAAAGGAATATCAAGCCTTATAGTGCGCCACCTGTAATGTTTTTGTTCATCTGTAAGATTATTAGTATGGTCTGCCACAGTTATGGTATCATCAGGGTAGGTGTAACCTGGGTCTTTTTTTCCATTCTGTAGCACAATGAATACCCGTACAAGTTTTAGTTGTTCTTTTAAGGTACTGGAGGAACATCCGGAAATGGTATTTACCCAATTGATCGTCCCGTCAGACTGAACCAGCCCAAATTGCACTTGAAAATCTAGGACACAGTCCAGAAGGGGCATGGATGAACCATATACTCGACATAAGGAATGTGTACCCGAAGCGCAAGATTCTGGAGTAGTAGTGCTTAATTTGTAACCAGTAAATGTATTTAGATAATCTGTAAAATTTGTAACGCTTATTCCACCTATGCTAAATACCAAGGCATTTTTTTTATTAATGGTAAAATCAATGGGATTAGAGGAGTCAATACTTAATTGATTTTCACTTACATTGGTTATCTTATATACTTTATTGCTTAAAATTTCCTTAGTTTCTGCATTTAGAAATATAATTTGGTCATCTTTTTCAAATTGGGGAAAAGAAGGATAACCACTGGCTGGGGTTTCTTGAGCCGATGTCACAGTTACTGTTTCGTCACCGCTCTCAATACAAGCAGTATTATACCCCCACTTTCTATAATTATCTGCCTCAGAAGAGATGCCAGCACCTTTAATAATAAGCTCATCAGAGCCATTTTGACCTGAGTTATTATTTGAACCTATGGGCACAAAGCTTCCACCAGCTTCTAAGGGCATCCCCAGTCCAGCCATGGCTATATCCGTTACTAAAATCAAATCAGAAAGGATGCTTGTCTGGATACTCTTTGTCTTGGCGGCTTCAATGGAGGTCTTTTTTGTCTGGTGAGTTAAGAACCCAAGGGTGGCTGTAACAGCTATAAGGAGAATAGCTATCACTATCATTAATTCTAATAAGGTCATGCCCTTACTGTGTCGCATATTATGTACTCCGCTTAAAAGTGGTTAAGGTAACAGAATGCGAGTTTCGATTAGTGCCTTCGGACCATGAAACTGTGACTTCGATTCTCTTTATATCACCTAAGTCTGTTATATTCCAAGATTCTTGATAATTAATCGAGCCTATTTTCTTATTAGCATTTCCCGTAGCAATGCTATCGTAGGGTAAAGTGCTTATTCTATTTATTACTCCCTGAGCAAGTTCTATGGCTATCTTTCTGTGCTCAAGATAGGCATTGTGTTTTATGACAACTGCTGTGCCTTGAATTAAACTAATTGATATTATACCTAGAATAGCCAAAGCTATCAATACTTCTATAAGTGTAAAGCCCTTTTTATTCATTTTATTCTTGTTTTAAACATAGAAACACTAATGTGCTTTGTATTACCATTATTTTTCAAGGTAATTGTAAATTGCTGATTGGGGGTCCCTCTACGGGTACACGTATATGAATTCGGATAGCCAGAAAGCGTGATATTATGAAGGGACTGGGTCTTAAGGTGAGTGTCTGTTCCGGCCTCATACTTTCTATTATCATTAATGTCCAGAAAAACTGTGTAACTATTATTACTAAACGATATCCCATAAGGATACGCACTTCCCATAGACCTTTGCCTGATCCACTCAATATCAGAATACAATTTATTGGTGGCCTCGGTAAGGTCATAATTTGCCTTTAATCTTTTTAAGGAAATAAAACCAAGTGATAAAAGAACTGATATAATGGCTACTACAATCATTAATTCTAATAGAGTGACTCCTTTAAACCTATTTCCCCTATGGTCCATTTTTGAAAAACTATCCATTATTGATTAGTTTAATCAAAAGTGATGGTAGTTCCCCATATATGTGTATTACCTTTACCCTTCTTTTTACTTCCTTAAAGCTACGCTCTATAAGATTGGCATTAAGGTCTTCTCCGTGGTGATGAAGACGGACATAAATATTTCCAGTAGCAACTATGG
>CAZNJP010000115.1:0-6514 GCA_964573345.1 uncultured Syntrophobacter sp.
GCACGCAAACAGTGAAGATAAAAAGGCTACCCTGAAAGAAGTGGATGTAGCAAATAAGAAATTTAGGGAAATATTAAGAGGTTTCAGGGCATTAAAGAATGTTGAAACCCCTCTAGATAAAGGCGGTCAAAATTTTAATCTAATTTAAACACATCTGTCAAAATTCTGTAACAAACCTTAAGTAACATCACTGAAAATCTTTTCGAGGAGGTAAAGCAAAATGAGGAAAGTGGTCTTTTGTGGAGTTTTGTTAGGCTTAATCTTTTTTTCATTTAATGTTGTTTTAGCAGACGTCCAGGTGGTTTCAGGAAATATTACAGAAAATACCACTTGGAGTGGTGAAATTTTGCTTCGTGGGGCTGTATTTGTAAAGGCCCCTGCTACCCTTACCATTGAGCCAGGGACTATCATTTATGGTGAGCAGGCTACCATTGGTACACTGATTATTGAACGAGGGGCAAAGATTCATGCCGAAGGAACACTCCAGGCCCCTATTGTCTTTACCAGTGAACTAACGGCTATCGATCCTGGATCTCGGGCAAGGGGCGACTGGGGAGGTCTCATTATAAACGGTTATGCACCGATTAATGTTCCAGGAGGAGAGGCTATTGGTGAAGGGGACACTGGTGTCTATGGTGGAAATGACCCTCATGATAACAGCGGTATCCTGCGCTATGTGCGTGTGGAATATGCTGGGCACGAGTTTAGCCCTGAAAATGAATTAAACGGCATTGCCTTTCAGGGTGTAGGCGATGGCACTACTGTGGACCATGTGCAGGTGCATATGAATCTAGATGATGGCATTGAAATGTTTGGCGGTACAGTCAATTTTAAGTATGCCCTGACCACCAATATTGGTGATGATAATTTTGATTGGACAGATGGCTGGCAGGGAAAGGCCCAGTTTTTGGTGTGCCAGCAAAGAGCTGATGACGCCGATAACGGCATTGAGGCCGATAACAATGCAGAGAACAACAATTATACGCCTCGTTCTAACCCTACCATCTATAATATTACTCTGATTGGTGACCCGGACTTTAGCGAAGGAGAAGAGAGCGACCTTGGTATGCTCCTAAGGGAGGGTACAGCCGGAAGGATTTATAACGCCATTGTGGTAGGTTTTAAAGACCCGGGCCTTGATATTGACCATACAGCTACATTCGAACAGGCAGACGCCAGAACCCTAGTTATGGGAAATAGCATATTCTGGAATAATGGATCCAACCAAGGTGGCCAAAACTTCAGTAAGGCAACTTTCGATGATGACCCTGCTGCGCCATATGCTGCCACCTGGGGTCTTCAAGAGGTGGACCCCAAGATTCTTAATCCATATGAGCTTGTAAATCCTGACTTTAGGCCTGGATCTGACTCCCCTGCGGTAGATGGCACAATCCCTGTAGCTACACCACCAGATGATGGCTTTTTTGAATCAGTTAATTTTATCGGTGGAGTTGACCCAAATAATGACTGGACAAAAGGGTGGACTACATTCCCTCTATTTTCTGACATCTCTTCAAGTCATTGGGCATTTGAATATGTTAAAAATCTAAGGGACTTAGGGTGGACAACAGGTTATCCAGATGGGACATATGGGCCAGAGAATAGTGTTAGCAGGGCAGAAATGGCTGCATTTTTGATTCGTGCAAAGATAGGCGATGATTTTACCTATGAAGAAACGCCTCACTTTCCTGATATCTCTTCAGATCATTGGGCATTTAAGTACATCCAGAAGCTATATGAATTAGGAATTACCACTGGTTATCCAGATGGGACATATGGGCCAGAGAATAGTGTTAGCAGGGCAGAAATGGCTGCATTTTTGATTCGTGCAAAGATAGGCGATGATTTTACCTATGAAGAAACGCCTCACTTTCCTGATATCTCTTCAGATCATTGGGCATTTAAGTACATCCAGAAGCTATATGAATTAGGAATTACCACTGGTTATCCAGATGGGACATATGGGCCATATAACAATGTAACTAGGGCAGAAATGGCTGCATTTTTGATTAGGGCGTTTGTGTCATAACAATTGGATGAAAACTTAATGTTCTTCTCAAAAAAGAATGTGGGAGGGGCCATTTTGGCCCTTTCCCTATTCCTTATTACACCTTGTGAAGGCAAAGAAAGACTAATCAATGCCAAATCATCTATTGAGGCAGTAGCTAATAGTGTCCTTAAAGCAGTGACTAGAAAGGATGTAAAGAGCTTAGAGACCTTATATCTCACAAAGGATGAGTTTAAAAGATATATCTGGCCTGAAATCCCCTGGAGCAGGCCTGAACGTAATATGCCCTTTGACTACTATTGGGGTGACTTAAATCAAAAGTCATCCTGGGCCCTAAAGCGGGTACTGGTTAGGCATGGAGGTAAAAAATATGAGCTTATCCGCGTCTATTTTGCAAAAGGGGTAAGGGAATACAAAAATTTTAGGCTTTATAGGGATACCCGGTTGATCGTTAGGGATGAGACAGGAAAGAAAAAGGAATTAAACATTTTTGGTTCTATCGTGGAATTAAACGGTAAATTTAAGATCTTAAGTTATATCCACGAATAAAAGAAGCTCATTCAGGGCAATCCCTTTAACCGATAGACATTAAATCGCCAATTTACTAATCCTGACCTTGCCAAGCGCTTAAAATATCCATAAGTGTCACTATCCCTACAATCTTTCCAGATTCGGCAACAACTAATCTGGCCAAGTTTAGATTTGCCATGAGACTGGCAGCATAAGTAACATTGTAATGGGCATCAATAAAAACCAAAGGTTTAGTGGCAATGCTTTTAACTTCTACCTCACTTGGGTTTAACCCCCTTACCAAAACCTTATAAACTACATCTCTTACAGTAACAATTCCATAGACATCTTCTCCACTTTCTGGAGTTACTATTAAACTCCTTATTCCCTCTTTAAGCATTAAAGAGATTGCCTCTGAGACCTTGGCATTTGGGGAGATCTTTTCAATTTCTGTAATCATGATTTCATTAACCTTCATCCTTATTCTCTTCATACATTAATTATTGCACTGGGTAAATGCCTACATAGCCTATTTTCTCCACAACCCTCTGTCCAGCGGAGGATAAAACAAAGTTAATGAAACTATTTATTACACCTTCGGGCCAGCCATTGGTAAACATAAATAAAGGCCGGCTAATAGGAAATCTTCCTATCCTTACAGTGTCTTTAGTGGCTATTACTCCATTTACCTTTATGGCCTTTACCTGTTTATTTAAATAGCCAATACCAATATACCCAATGGCCCATTTGTTATAAGCCACTGTTTGAAGTACAGCCCCATTAGATGCCTGAAGCAGGGCTCGTGGTGTTATCCTAGCTTTGTTCATTACTTTTTCCTTCCATACCTCATAGGTGCCAGAACTTGTATCTCGGGAGACTACTACAATACTATGATTAAGCCCTCCAAGTTCTCTCCAGTTTTTGATTTTTCCTGTATAAATATCTCGCAATTGAGCTGAAGTAAGGTTTTCTATGGAATTAGAAGGATGGACTATAGGCACTATCCCATCTAGGGCAATTTTATGTGGCACAGGATAAGACCCTTTATCAACAGCCATCTTTACCTCTTTCTCTTTTATAAAACGAGAAGAATTGGCAATATGGCAGGTGCCATCTATCAGTGCCTTGATCCCATTTCCTGAACCACCACCAGAAATAGAAATCTTTATCTCTGGGCGCTCTTGCATATAGGCCTCAGCTATAGCCTGCACAATAGGCAATACTGTAGTAGAGCCCTTTATCACTATCTCACCTGCAAAGCTGCTTTGAGAAATGAATAAAATTAAAACTAAAATAAAGGCTAAAAGTTGTTTCATTTTTTCATCTCCTCCTTTAATTTACTTTAAAACAAGATTTATGACAAAATAATGACAAATTTGTTAAAAATTTGTTACATACACAGTTAATAGAAGCCTTTAGGTATCTTTTCAAGGTACATGAAACTCAAATAATAGCTTTTGCATTATCCCTTAGATTGAAGCCGCCGATGACTTAGAATAATTGGTTTCTAGTATAATGTTTCAATAAAACATGGACATCTTTTTTTGTCATTCTGAACGGAGCGTAGCGTAGTGAAGAATCTCATATTTGCTGGCTATATAGATTCTTCGCTGTCCCTTCGCTTGGCTCAGGGCTTCGGCTCAGAATGACATTAAATAATCGTGGATGTTTTAATGAAACGCTGTACTAGCTCTAAAGCTTGACACAATATGTCTAATAATAAATAAATACGATAAATATGTCTTTATGGCAAAGGGCAAACAAGGTCTTACCTGGCGGGGTAAACAGCCCGGTAAGGGCATGGAAGGCAGTAAAAGGGAAACCAATATTTATTAAGAAGGCAAAGGGTCCAAATATCTATGGTATAAATGGAAATAGATATATTGATTATGTATGCTCATGGGGGCCAATGATAGTTGGTCATGCCCATCCCAAGGTAACAAAGGCCATTAAAAAGGCGGTCTCTTTAGGGACAAGCTTTGGTGCCCCAACCCGATTAGAAGTAGAATTGGCTGAGTTAATAGTAGAGGCAGTACCCTCTATTGAGAAGGTACGCATGGTAAATTCAGGCACAGAGGCCACAATGAGCGCCATAAGATTAGCCCGTGCCTATACAGAAAGAGATAAGGTCATTAAGTTTGATGGGTGTTACCATGGCCATGCAGATGACTTTTTGGTAAAGGCAGGCTCTGGCCTGGCCACATTGGGCATTGCTGCCTCTCCTGGGGTTCCTGATGACTTAGTAAAAAATACATTGTCACTACCTTATAATGATATTAACTCAGTAGAAGAAACCTTTCTAAGGCACGGCAAGGATATTGCAGCAGTTATTGTAGAACCTGTAGCAGGAAACATGGGGGTAGTGCTCCCTGAGAATGAATTTTTAGAGAGATTAAGAAAAATTACAAATAAATATGGGACTGTTTTGATATTTGATGAGGTGATTACTGGATTTCGTGTAGGGTGGAGTGGAGCACAAGCTTTCTATAAAATAGTGCCTGACCTAACATGCTTAGGAAAGATTATTGGAGGTGGTTTGCCTGTAGGGGCATATGGAGGAAAAAAAGAGATTATGTCCCTGGTTGCACCAGAAGGTAGTGTATATCAGGCAGGAACCCTTTCAGGAAATCCACTGGCCATGGCGGCCGGGTTACAAACACTAAGGATTCTTAAAGGGGAAGGAGTTTATGCGATATTAGAAAAAAGGACTAAAGAATTAGTAGAGGGCATTAAGGCTGTTGCAAAGGATGAAGGTATCCCTTTACAAATAAATTATATTGCCTCCATGTTTTCCCTATTTTTTACCAATGAACCAGTTAAAGATTATAATTCAGCACTAAAAAGCGATATAGATTTATTTATCAAGTATTTTTATGCTATGTTAAAAAGGGGAATATATTTGGCACCTTCAGCCTTTGAAGCAAGCTTTGTCTCACTGGCCCATAGAAAAAAGGACATTGATTACACACTAAAGGCGGTAAAGGAAAGCTTTAAAGAGATAAAAAGTAATCATGCCTGTATATGAATATCGTTGCAAAAATTGTAATTATGTCTTTGAAGTAATGCATGGAATAGATGAGCCTTCTCCAAATTGTCCAAATTGTGGAAGTAAAAAAGTGACTAAAATTATCACTATGGTCTCATTCAAGGTAGACCATGGTCAGGCACTAAGTCGTATAGAGAAAAGGTTTAAGGACTACGTAAGGTATGGGAAGTATAAAGATGCTGCCAAATTTGCAGAAAAGGCAGCCCAATATGTAAAGCATGATAAAATAAAAGAGATGGCAGAAGAAGGTAAAAAAAGGTTATTAAAAAAGAGAAAATAAATGCATAAGCTAAAATATGGAGAAAGGGCAATACAGGAGGCAGAACTTGAGTGTTGGGAAAACCCTTATCCAGAAAAGGACTATACTACCGAGATAACCTTTCCTGAATTTACTTGTTTTTGCCCCCGTTCTGGCTATCCTGATTTTGCAACTATTAGAATTAAATACATCCCAGATAAGGTGATTGTAGAACTTAAATCGCTAAAGCTTTATTTGAACAAATACCGCAGTGTCTACATCTCACATGAGGCCGCTACAAATAAGATTTATGAAGACCTCTATAAATTGCTAAAACCAAGATTTTTAGAGGTAATAGGCGATTTTAATCCAAGGGGTAATGTAAAGACTGTAATAAAGGTCTCCTCAAATGAATGACAAATCTCAAAGCTCAAATGTCAAATCAAGCCCAAAAACTAAAGTAAAAAGTAAAGCGGCTGGGGTTACGAAGCCCGTATCGAAGCTCGTCGGACGTAAAACGATACGGGCATCGCAAACGTAACCAATTGACAGGAATTTTTGGATTTCATTTGGCATTTGAATCTTGGCATTTGAACTTTTTTAAAGCATATGTTTATTACATTAGAAGGAATAGAGGGGTGTGGGAAGACTACACAAAAAGTAAAAAGTAAAGCGGCTGGGGTTACGAAGCCCGTATCGAAGCTCGTCGGAC
>CAZNJP010000116.1:0-6459 GCA_964573345.1 uncultured Syntrophobacter sp.
TTTATCCCTCCTGTTTAAGCATACGCTCGAACCCTTTTTGGGAGCTTGCATTTCTAATAAGGGTCTCTTTTGTAATATAACCTTTCTTATATAACTCCATAAGAGAGCTATCCATAGTCTGCATACCACCCCTTGCCCCGGTCTCTATAATAGAACGTATTTGTTCATCTTTACGCAGCCGTATCAGATTACCTATTGCTGAAGTAACCGTCATTATCTCAATTGCGGGAACCCGACCAGGGCCATCAGCACGCCGCAACAGTATCTGTGAAATCACTACTTTCAATGATAGAGAGAGTTGATGAGAAATCTGGGCCTGCTCTTGTTCTGGAAAAACCCCTATTATCCTGCCTATAGTGGATATTGCATCCCTGGTATGGAGTGTTGAAAATACCAGATGTCCTGTCTCGGCAGCCATAAGGGCTATCCTTATGGTCTCAAGGTCACGCATCTCACCAACAAGTATGACATCAGGGTCTTCTCTCAAAGCAAATCTTAGGCCGTCTGCAAAGGAAAATACATCTGAATGTAGTTCTCTTTGATTAATAATTCCTTTTTTGTGCTTATGGACATACTCAATTGGGTCCTCTATAGTTATAATATGGCATGCCCTGGTCTCATTTATTCTGTCTATTAAAGCTGCAAGGGTTGTTGACTTACCGCTTCCTGTAACACCTGTTACCAATACAAGCCCATCCCGGATATTACACAGGTCATAAAGCCTGTTAGGAAGGTTTAACTCCTCAAGTGTAAGTATATTGTCAGAAAGCCTTCTGAATGCACCCGCTACTCGACCTTGTTGGTAATAGGCATTTACACGGAAACGGCTCTGAAAACCCTTTCCATTCAAGCTATATGCAAAGTCAATGGAACCTCTTTCTTGAAAAGCATCCTTTTGCTTTTGAGAAAGTATGCTCATTATTAGGCTCTTGGTATCCTCGCTGGTCAATCTTTGCTCACAGGCAGGTAATAGTTCTCCATGTATACGAAGCATTGGTGGGCTATTTACAGTAAGATGCAAATCAGATGCACCTTTTTCTACGGTGAGTTTTAAGAGTTCCAAAATATCCATTATATCCTCCTATTTGTCATCTTTAGGAGCAGTTACCCTTTTCAACTTTGTTCCCTCTTTTTCAAAAAGCTTTTCTTTTCCTTCCTTGATATAAGGGTGTTCAATAGTCTTTAGCGCCTCTTTAGTTACCTTTTCTGCCTCTTTGGGGGTCATTACTACATGAGGCCTTATAAGAAACACCAGCTCTTTTTTTGCCTTTTCTGTCTTGTGGTCTTTAAATAGAAAACCTATAAGTGGTAAATCCCCAAGAATGGGAGTCTTTTCTTCTACTACTCTATCCTCTTCCCTGGTAAGCCCCCCAATTGCCAAGGTATGACCCTCAGGAACTGTTACAATGGTTTTGGTAGTTTCTTCTCTCTTAACATCTACATTTGTCTTCTTCCATACCGCACCTGGTTCAGGTGTATATAGGATTTCAGCCACTCCTTTACTAATATCTGATTCCTCAATATAGATTCTAAGTGTTACACTCTTATCTTCATTTATCTGAGGCGTGATTTTGAACCTAACACCTACCGAGGTCGACTCGAAAACTGGTATAGTATAACCTTCGACTATTGCCCCTTCAACTACCGCTGGTGGTATAACCTCTACATTTTTAAACAGAGGGATGTCTATCATCCCTGAATATACCTCTGCCTCACAATTCTGGGCAGCAGTAATAGTGGGAGTAGCAATGGTCTCCATCAACCCTCCCTCTTTGAGAAGTTGCATCTTTGCTCCAAACCCTACCTCATTTCCTTCCACTTCGGGAGCTTCTGATGGGTATAGCTCTGGGGCAGTTGCATAGAAAAATTCCCAAACCCCTCTCATCTCAGGTATTACATAGATTCCTTTGCCGTGCCTCGCCCGGAAATCAAACAGGTCAAAGAAGGAAGTAAACTCATCAGTAAGGCTAAATCTAAGTATCTTACATTCCAGCAACACCTGGGGTGTAGGAGTATCTAACTTTTTTATTATTTCTTCTATCTCATCCAAAATTCTATCATCTGCTGAACACACCAGAATACTGTTATTCCGCATAAATATGGACATAATTGCAAAGCCCACCTTTTTCATGATCCAGCGTATATCTTCTGAAGTGAGCTCCAGTTTTAATTTTTTTTCAAGGAGGTCTTGAATCTTTTTGGATGTCAATTCTTCTTCATATTTTGGTATCTCAACCTCTTCTGTAACTTTAGTAGTTTCTTCAGCCTGCTCAGGTTCAATATGTTCTTCCATCACATCAGGCATTTTGATATGGATATAACTTTCAAGGTTTGCTGGCAGATTATAATCAACTTGCTCACCCATAACACACCCAATGGTGTCTGCCACCTGTGGTGCAGAGGCATATTTGAGATTAAATACCCTGGTCTTTATTCTATAGTCCACAGGTGTGTCATTCCCATAATCTTCAGCACTTACAAGCCGGATATAGTCTCCATTATCCCTGTACCATAGCTCATATTTCTTGCAGATTACCTCTATGGCAACCTTTACAGGAATATCTTCCAGATGGAGGGTTACCTTCTTTTTTGCAATATTTTCATTACATGTAACATTTTGACCTGTAATGTCAGAGATAACACTTAGCACATCATCAAGCTCCTGACCTTCAAATCTGAGTTCCTTGATTTTTCCCTTTGACATCACAATTTTACCGTAGCCGCCAATGTCTCTTAAGCGAATATAATCTTCATTTTCTTCATACCATAAGTTATATTTTGCGCAGATTGCCTCTATAGCCGATTTTGGAGAGACATCTTTTAGATAGATACTTATTTCTTTATCAGAGAGTTTATCTGGAGCTACAACATTTTTACCGCTAATATAAGAAAAGACCTTAAGAACATTACAAAACTTCTCATCTTTGAAATCTAGGGTAACAAGGTTGTCTTTTTCCTTTAAACCAGGAAAACTTTTAGTTTCAGTAATTTTCGTTTTTTCTGTTTTAAGAACTTCAGGTTTTTCTGCTTCAAGTTTTCTCTCTTGGGTGACTTCTATCTGTTTTTTCTGCTCAATTTCTGCCTTTTTGGATTCTATGCTCTCCTTGGGCTCTGTTTTCTCAACCTGAGCCTTTAATTCAGGAACAGGTTTTTTATAAGAAACAATCACTTTTTTCCCGCCGTCCTGCCGAGAGACAAGGCGGACAGGCTTGATGACTCTATTTGATTTGGTTAATTGAGGTTTAGAAGTGGCACAGCTAGTTATTAGGAAGCCACCTATTAGTAAAATAACAATTAAAAAAAGTTTGCCTGTTTTATCTGTGTTCATCTTATTTCTGATCTGTGTTCACCCCGTTAAATAATCTCAAAATAGACATCCTAGCACTCTCAAGATGGTTTTTATTTAACTGAGTTCATTTTCTAATTTCAATTTTAAATTTTTTCATCGCTTGCACCCTACTTCTTCCATTGCCACCAATTGTGAAAAGATTTTTTATTGCATCTTCAGGTCACGCACCAATGATAAATGTTCTTGTCATTTTAATTTTAAGTTTTTAATTTTTTATTTTGATATTTTTATCCTAACGAGTCTCCCCCATCACCGAATACCATACCTTCTCACCACTTTCTAATTCAATACAAATGCCAGCTCTGGAAATTGACTTTACAGTGAAATAGGTTGACCCTTTCTCAGAATCGGACCCACCCCTTCTTTCTATAGAAACTCTATCCCCTACCTCTAATAAGGAGACACCCTCTTCATATTCAAGGTCTATTTCAGCAATGGCTACCATTTTGTCTTTACCTTCCATAACACCACGGACTATAATCTCCGGCATTTCAACTCGCCGTCTTTTCCTGAATTCTGGTGAGACTTCAAAAGGCTCTCTTTCTTTCTTGACTTCTTTTTCCCCTTTTTTAACCTCTTTTTTAGCCCCCACAGCCTCCTGGGATTGGTCAGGTTTAGGAGCCTCCTCAGCGAAACAGTAAGGAGTAGGGAGTGAGGAGTGAGGAGTAAGGAGTAGGGAGTAGGGAGTAAGATAGAAAAATAGTAATACCAAAATAAATAGATAGCGAAACCTATTCATAATTCCCTATCAAGCATGTCAAAACATTTGTTCCTTGTTCGTTGTAACTAACAACTAACATTTTAATTTTGAGTTTTTCATTTTGATATTTGCATTTATGGCCTAAATGCTAAGCCACAGGGTTGCAGTCAAGACTTCCTTTTTTGTCTTATCAAAAGAAATCCTTTCTATGGTTACCAGACTGGGAAGCTGAGTAATTTCCTTTAAAAAACGTCTCAAACGCCAAAATTTGCCGGATAATACCATCTTATAGTGTTTACGTTCATAATAGGTGTTTATTTTGTCCTTACTCAAAGCCTTCTTAAATTCCTTCTCGGTTATAGGATTATAAATTTTAACCATCGCACCAGACTTTGATGCTGCTGCAAGAATTTGATTTGAAATTTTACTTATCTCAGAATCGTCAGCCAAACAGGTTTCTGCCTGCTCAAGCAGTTTTCTTTCCTGGCGCAGGCCTTTTCTCAGTTTGCTGATATCCCTGCGGATTCTCCCCCCTGCCTGTTGTGCTCTCAAATGGTTTACTTTACTTAAAAGCTCCTGGTAATTAGTATTTAATCTTTGGATTTTCCTTTGTAATGGAGAATAAAGGTACCTCTGATACAGGAAACTTCCTATGACAATAACTGCGGCTACAATTCCTATCTTTTCTAAGTTTGTAAGCTTTCGGCCTGCAATCTGCATACTATTTAAGTTTCACAGTTATAATAACACCATGTGGGAGAATCTGTTTACGTAAAGTCCTATCCAGGTTAAATCTTTCAATCTTTGCCGCTTTACAAAAGTCAAGCCTGGAAAGTTTATTGCAGAAATTAGCGGCTGATTCCTCCCGATAAACGTTGCCTTCTATAATAAAACTACCATCAGAATTTTGAGAAATCTTCTTTAGTACCAAATCAGAGGGGATAACATCCGGTATACTCTCCAAGAAGGCAAGAAGCTGTTTGGTAGCAAATAAGCTTTCCTCAAGGTATCTTCTCTTGTTGCGAATCTCTGCGATTTCCTGTTTCAACCCCTCTTTTTCCTCTATGGGTTTTACAAGCCTGCTCTCTTCTTTCTTAAGGGCCCTGATCTCTAATGAGCGCTTTGCCATAGTATGTTTTACTGTAATATAGTGAGAGGCAATACACAGAAAAAACAAACCAAGCACAAAGGCCGGAAGAACATATTCATTTTCTTTCACCAGTTTGGTGAGAGACCTTGTAATAGAAACTCTACTGGTAACACCAAATGGCTCTTTATCATAAATCCCAAGCTCTTGAAGTGCTGCCCCTATTGCTGCGGCATATTGTGGACCACAATTGACATCAGGGTTAACCTCAATGTTTTTAAGGTCCTGAATTTCCCAAAGCCTGAGATCTTCAAACTCCATTTTGAGCACCTCAACAAGCTCTTTCGATGCTCTGCTCCCTGCAATAATTATATCTTTGGCACCAGTGTTAGATGAAGTCAAATCATAGATTAGATCCCTTATGGCCTTTTCTAGTGTAGTATCCTCTGTAATTAAAGGTATATCTTGAAATACAGATGGACCTTCTGAAGTCAAAGTGACACCCTTGATAGAAATATCCCGGCAATCAATAATAACCTTGTTTCTGCCCTCAGGGGGCAAAGCGAATCCAGATAGAAATGATACTTCAGGTGAATAGGCATGATGAAGGGATAACCTGTACTTCTTCAATATTTTGGAAAAGGTAGAATAAGTCTCTTTATTCATAGCAGATATAAGAACTGGTGAGGTATCTGCTTTCGATTTGTAATGAAACTTATAAGCAAAAATGCCTTTTGATACCGCAAAATTAAGATAAGGCTCCATTTCCCATGAGACCATAGAAATAACCTTATCATAAGGTAGTTTTTCTACATTGGGCATATTAAGTTCGCTTGCCAAAAACCTTACCTCATCAGTAACAACGACACTCCACCCTGAGTAATTGTTTTTCCCTTTAAAAATACTATTAATATCAAGGGCAATATTCCCATGGGCCCTATCTATGGTAGCGCAGGATGAAACAATAGCCCTTTCACCTTCCTTTGTTACGGTAACCATCCTTATGGAATTACTGTCCAGGTCAATGGATAGAACCTCCCTTGGTGAGTGGATAGAGGAAATCTTTATGGGTTGCCAAGCAGCAAACCTACCCCAAATGGCGGGCATCTTCTTTTTTGCTTCAAAAACACTGGAAAATAGCCCTCTCATTCCAAATTATTATGATACATTTAGCTATTAGTGTCAATTAACCAGATTTCACTAATTTTCACTAATTTGCATTCATTTGCCCATTTTTCTAGCCAGGTTTACCCTCACTTAGGAGGCGTTCAATAACCATCCTAAAATATGGCAAGGGCTGAGCCCCTCTTATAACTACACCAT
>CAZNJP010000117.1:0-6427 GCA_964573345.1 uncultured Syntrophobacter sp.
ACTTAAAAAAGAAGTTAATAGGGGAGAGTTTTGGGACTTGACTTTGACCACAGTACCTGACCCCCTTTACTTCTTTACCCCCTTTACTTTGACCTTGCAGCTAACGAAAAAGACCAGCGGCGCCAATGGAGCGCAGCGGAATTGGCGTCCACTGCAGCGACTTGTTAGCCGTTTTTATCTTTAATGTTGTTTATTATATTATCAACCATTGGCTCAAGATTTGGAATCTCTTTTTAGCGATATCCCAAACAATATCAATATTTACACCAAAATAATCATGGATTAACTTGTCTCTTGTCCCAGAAATATTTTTCCAAGGAATTCCAGGATAATTTCTCTTTATTTCTTCGGATAAAGACTTAACCGCTTCTCCTATAATTTCAAGATTCCGAATAACCGCATCCTGAGTCTTGTAATCCTCTACAAAACTGCTATAGTCAACTGACTGGGTGTAAGACTTTATACGAATTATACACTCTTTTATATCTTGAATAAGATTAATGTCTTTCCTTTTAGACATAAATTATGTTTCCTCGAATTCCCTCAGCAATTTTCTTTATTCTAATGTTTCTAAGACCGTCTTTTGTAATTACATCAACTTTTCTACCAAATAATTTCTCAAAATATTCAACGAGTTCAATAAATCTAAATCCTATCGGCTGCCTAAGTTCAACTATAATGTCAATGTCGCTTTCTTCTGTAATACTATCTTTAACAATTGAGCCAAATAGCCCCACTTTTTCGACACCATATTCAGAAGAGAGATAATTGTATTTCTCTTTAATTATTTTTATTGCATCGCTTTTTCTTAACATAGGTCTCTCCCTATTCGTAAAAAAATATTTCATTGCTATCTTTCACGGCTAACGGGCGCGAGATGAGCTGCAGGTTCGTCGTATGAGCATGCCGGAGGCATGATTATACGGCGGTTCTGTCAGCTCCATTGAGGGTTAAGCGGCGCGGAGCGCCGCTTAACTATATAATTCTACTACCTAAAAGGCATATTACCATCTCTCATAATTTCTGTCAAGGAAAACCCTTAATCAATCTATCTTTTTATTTCTTAGGCAGTGCAATATCTCATATGTTAAAAATAAATGTGGGTTAGAGAAAGTTTGGTGATTTTTAGACGGCCTAATAAAAAATTTTTTAGATATCCCAAATGCCTAATAATGTCTTGCAAAATTAGCCAGGTTAGGTTATCATCCTGTATCATGTATAAGTCCTACTATCTCCTTTAATGCCTCTACAAAGCTTAAAGGAGTAGGGCTACAGACCTTTTCAGAATCAATGAAATAAATCCTTTTTTCTTTCACTGCCTCAAGAGTATTATAGGCCTGCCAGTGCTTTTTTTCTCTTTCTTCCGTGATTCCCATGGTTACAATGATAATAATATCAGGGTTGTCTTTAATTACCCTTTCTCGGCTATAAAGACCGGTCTTTGCAGAAGAGGCAATATTTATTCCACCTGCTAGTTTAATTAAGTCATTAATAAATGAGTCCTTTGTAGCAGTAAAAAGTGGCCTTGCCCCTATCTGGATAAAGACCTTGGGCTTTGGTAGATCTTTAACCATCTCCTTTACAGCCTCAATCTTCTTATTTGCCCTTTGAACTATTTCTTTTGCCTTTTCCTCCTTTTTTACTATTCTTGCCAATCTCAAAAATTGCTCGCAGATTTCAGAAAAATTCCTTGGTGTCTTAAAAGTAATTACGCTTATTCCTAAGGCCTTTAATTTTCCTATATCCCTTTTATCTGTGAGTTCTGTGGCCAAGACCAAATCTGGCTTAAGGCTTACAATCTTTTCTACATTGACCTCTACTACATTTCCTACCTTTTCCTTCTTTTGAGCAGATGGCGGTCTTTTACAATATATGGTGCAACCTACAAGTTTATCTTCAGCACCCAAAAGATAGATTCCCTCTGTTAAGGCAGGCCCTAATGAAATTATCCTGTTAGGTTCTTGAGAAAAAGCTGGAGTAGCAAAACATAATAGCAAGAGTAATAAAAACAATAATTTTGACTGGTGACTGGTGCAGTTTTTTACCCCGTTAGAAAAATGCCCCGTGGCTTGCCACGGGGTGGATATACCTCTTTTGCGAGGGCGGGGTTTAATGCCCCGTCCGAGCTTTCTAACGGAGTTTACTTTCTTTTTAAAGATAGGCCAGATATGACAAAAAAATAAATATGAATTTCCTTTCTATCTTAAAACTTGGGTTTCTAAATCATTTCAACGCCTTTCCCTTATAACGGCATGGACAAAGTTAGAGGTTAGAAATATATCCCTCATAAAATTATTAACTACACGAAATACATCAATCCTTTGCCACCTTTTGTTGTACCAATTTTGCCTTGTTTCTTGCCAGAACCTCCTTAGGTCTTCTCTGGAATACCTTCCGTTAATAGAAGGAAATTTGGCCGAATGTACCTCTTTCCATATCTTGTTTAGTTGTAAGGGGACATCTTCTGTTGTCCTTTGATATACTCCACTTTTTATTTTCTGATATACGTCTTTAGCCCTTTGGTAGTTTTTGGATAGGTCCACAAAACCTTCTGAAATACCGTCCTTTATACCCTGAAGTTCCTTTAGAACCTTTGTCTCAAAGGCGACCTTTGTTCTTGTCTGTAACCATATTTCTTCCATCTCCATCAAGAGACTGGCCCAACCCTTGAGTAATTCCTTTGTCTCTTTGTACCTCCTCTTAAGGTATTTCCACTTGTCCTCAATAGGGAAACCAGGACGTCGACTCAAACGGTCCTTAAGCCGGAAGAAGCCACTTAACATTGGGTGTATCCCCTCAACAATGGCACCACTTTTATACCAGATAAAATCCTTGAATAGACTCCAATATACCTCAGGGTGTACCCTGCTAAGGATGGCCTTCATATTCTCAAAGCTATAAAACGACTTCCAGGCCTCTTTATAGGCCTGTGTCCACTCCTCATCACTCATATTTTGATGATGAAAGGCTGCACAAAAGGAATCATACTTATTCAAATCCGCCTCCATATAATCTCCACTTTTATACATTTTTAGCCAATCCATAGAACCTGGTAAAGGGCAGAGCATAAAGAAGGAGGCCATATCTGGTTGAACCTCAGACTTTAGCCGTTCAATATCCTCCATAACGGATTGATATGTATCATAGGTAAAACCGATGATATATCCCACATGTGTTATGACTGCATGATCATGCCAGGTAGAGATTAACTCGTTATAGGCACTTGCTAAATTTTGAGTCTTTCCAGCAGCCGCTAAGTTCTTTTGATTAAGGCTTTCCATGCCGATGAATACATGATCACATCCTGCCCTCTTTGCCTTCTTAATGAAATTTTTAATCTTATAAGAGAGTGTATCGACCTGGATCATGAATTGGATTGGTATTCCATCCTCTTCCCTCAGTCTTATCAATTCATCAAATATCTTTTCCCAGGCCTTGTGCCTAGAGAAGTTGTCATCGGTAAAGAAGTAGAAATTGATACCAGATTTGTAGTAGTTTTCCTTAATAGCACTATTTATCAAATCAGGGTCTCTAAAACGCATCTTTCTACCATGGACTGTGGTCACAGTACAGAAGTTACAATGAAATGGGCAACCTCTACCACAATCTATGGTCCCAAAACGCGAATAGGCAAACTTTTTTAAGTAATTTTTGTTAATCTTTGGGATAGGTGCATTAGAAAGATCGGGTTTATCTCCCAGAAAGTCATAAATCTTTTTGGCCTTACCTGCTATAACATCCCTAAGCACATCCACCCAGTGTCCTTCAACTTCCCCGGTAACTACAATAACCCCCTTATCAATGATTTCCTGTACCTCAGGGGAGGGCCTTTTAAGAAGGGCCATAACACCACTTACATGAAATCCACCTATTAGAACGTCTATGCCTGCCTCTCTGAACCTTGAGGCCAAATCAGTGGCCCTGGGGAATTGGTTGCTTTGGACACCAACCAGGCAAACAATGACTTTATCTCCCTTCTTTGCTGCCCGTTTACCTTCCTTCATAATCTTTTTCACAGGGACTTTATGAATGGCCTCATCAATAATCTCTGTTTTAATGTCCATGTCTCCAAGCAAACCCTTTTCCTTTACATCTTCGGTAAGGCTATAAAGGCAGGCAATAGTATTGCTAGGAAGCACCCCACGATAGTGTCTGATTATATATCCCTCCTCATCATATTTAGAAGGTTTTATCAAGTATAACTTTAATCTTTTACACCTCTGATAATGCATCATTATTTCCTCCCATAATAGTTTTACAAACTAGTATGCACTATGGAGTAAGGAGTAAGCAGAAAAAAATAGTTACTTACAAAACTTATTGGCTTTATCTACCATTCCATATAGCATACGCTTAAATCCCCAATACCCCTGATACTGCTTACTGCATACTCCTTACTATCCAAAGCCTTCTCCACACCTCCTACTCCTTACTCCTTACTGCCTCCTTATTGCTTACCACTTAAACTCTGCCCCTAAAAAAGCCATAAAGGGGAGGCCTGTATAGTTCATTACTTCTTCATATTCTCTATCAAATAGGTTTTGGAAACAGAGATTTAATGTTAAATACGAGGTAGGATAACATCTTGCTGCAAGATTTACAACAAAATAGCCACTTAAAGGATTTTCATTATTTTCGCTGTCAAATCTCTTTCCAAAATAAGTACCGCCTAAGCTGAAATCGGCTTTATCTTTCCAGAGAAATACTAAGGTACCACTCCCTTTATGTTTTGACCTCCTGGGAAGCCAGGTATTATTAGTGGTATCAATTGCATCAAGCCAGGCATAATTGGCCAAAAATTTAAGCCAAGAAACAGGCGTTATATTTAAGCTAAATTCAACTCCTTCTGTATGGGCAGTAGCTATATTTTGGTATTTTCCAAGCCACCACATTCCATCTGGATAACAATAAATAATCAAATTGTCAAACCAATTAAAAAAATAGGTTATATCTGCTTCTATTTTCCCATTAGAAAGGGTTTGGGTTATTCCAACATCGTATCCTTCACTTTTTTCTGGCCTTAAATCTGAATTTCCAACCTTCATGCCAGAAAATTCACCATAGACTTGATAAAGGCTTGGTGCCCTGAATCCTGTTCCGTAACTTGCGTGAATTTTGGTCTTCGTAGGAAAGGTATAGGCAGAAGCTATACGGCAAGTAACCTTATCCCCTGCAGTCTCATGATGATAGTATCTAACACCACCAGAGAAATAAAGCCCTTTCCATTTAAAAATGCCTTCACCAAACCAGGATATTTGGTCAAAATCCCTCCCTTCTATACCTGAACCCTCGGCAACTGTTTCCCTTTGATAATCAATACCGCTTATAAAGACAAAAGGTTCAAATTCAAAATTGTTCTGCCAGGTAAGGTAATATAACCTTCCATCATAACCATCTTTTTTTATTCCGTCCTTTATATAATCTCTATCTGTATTGGTATAAGAAAATACAAGTTTTTGCCTCCAGGATGGTAAAATTTCATGTTCAAAATAGCTTTTTACAGAGATCAAATCCCTTTCTTCTTTATAACCTGAGGCGTCGGCAATAATGGTAAATGTATCAGTATCCCAGTAATAATCTAGATCTGTGGATGCAGAATTATAGTTTACCGATGTGCCAATTTTTGCCTTCCCTATTTTTCCCTCAACGTTTGAAGAGAAATTATGAAAACGATGGCCATCCTTTTCTGGGTATCCAGTAGCCTTAGATATGCCACTACTATCTGAGCGTGTATAATTAAAATTATATCTTAGATGCTCAGTTTCTCCCAAAAATTCCCCACCTTCTCTAAAAGTGCTGTAGGAGCCCCCTTCACTAAAAACCCTTATTTTTGGTTTTCCTTTTCCTTTTTTTGTAATGATATTTATAACACCCGTCATCGCATTTGAGCCATAGAGCACACTTTGGGGCCCTCTTACAATCTCAATGCGCTCAATTTGTTCTATAGGTAGATGTGGCAAAAAGGCACCAAAATCTCCTTTATAAACACCCATAGCCTCATAAACAGGAACACCATCAATCATAACTAAGGCCTGCCCATAGTTTCCACCTCTGACAAAGATAGAACTTACTCCACCAAATGCGCCTGATTGCATAACTTGCACCCCTGGCACTTCCCTCAATGCATCAACAATCGTAGTAATCCCTTTCTGTTTTAATTCCTCAGAAGTAATTACTGTGGTTGCACTGGCTACCTCTTCAGGAGACTCTTCAATACGGCTAGCAGTGACAATAACCTCCTTAAGCCTTATGGGTTCTTCCTGGGCAAAAACAAAGAAAGTAAAAAGAGATAAATGAATAATTATCAAGCATAGTATGAATTTTGGTCTCATGGCTTCCTCCCAAAAGATTTTTTACCAGCGAGGAGGTAGGAAAATAAAAAAAGCCCTTAGACCAAAAGTCTAAGGGCTGCACCCAGTTTTCTTCG
>CAZNJP010000118.1:0-6273 GCA_964573345.1 uncultured Syntrophobacter sp.
AGGGAGTAAAGACAGCGAGCTTAAAGGATACAATTTTTTGTCTTGACAATGGGGTTCACCTTACAAAATTCTTCCTTGAAGAAGGGAAGATGATTAAAGGGAAATTGAGCCCCCAAGGATCGTCTTAGTAAGGATGCCCGCAACGGCAGATAACATGGCGGAAAAGACTGGCGTCCAAACCGTGTCGGGCTTCTTTTCTGCCAAGCACGTTATACGCATATTTTGCAAAAAACAATGAAGAGGGCTCATTATGAAAGCTATTAAAGGATTATTCGATAATAAAACGCGGGGATGAAGGGGTATACCCCCACACCAAAAATTGGTGTGGGGGACCTTTAACAATGCCCCATCCGGAAGGGTGGGGTGGTTTACTTGACATTTACCATTCAGGATACTAAGATATTGTTAAAATAGGAGGAGGTGTGGATGCCTAAAGAAAGGAGGGGCATAAAGAAAACTCCAATAAGGAAGCCAGTTCTTAGCGAAAAAGAGATAGACGAGCTTATTGAGGCATTGGACAAAATACCTAAAGACCCAGAGGTTTTGAAAGAAGCAGAGGAATTTCATAAAAAAGTGAGCTATTTATCTCCTGAAGATCTGTTAGAACAATTCACTATATAAAGATAATCCACGTCTATTCACAAATCTCGGATGAAATTAGTCCCCTTAAGTAATATAAGGGAGTGGCTGGGTGATTTGGCCTCTGCCAAATATCTATTTACATATCTAGAGGATTTAGGTACTAAAACAGCCCTTGTTGAGGAAGAATATATAGATAAGGGTTTTTTGATTGATTACAGTAAGTTTTATGCTCGGTCTTTTAAGGCCCCTGAGAGATTTACCAGCCGCCTACATTTCTTTTCCATTACGTTTGACTTTGAAGATTTTAAAAAGACCCTGATAAATAATGATGAATCTTTTATCAAAAAGCTGCAGAAAGCATATCTTGGTTTTGTGGTCGTTAAACCCATCAGGAAAGAACTTTCAATTGGTCGTACTATCCTAAAGACATACTCAAACAAAGTAGGGAAATGTTTTTATTTTCTTACTCCAAGGCATAACATTTCACTCTATGGCATCCCTCTAAGCATATCTGCGTTGCCTTTTCAAACTCAGGATAGGGGAGTAGCAGCATGCGCTACGGCCTCTTTATGGATGTCTTCATATGCCCTATTTGAGCTTTTTGGAACTCCTTTATACTCTTTAGCCCAAATTACTGAGATAGCCTCAAAATATCCGGGAGAATGGAGAATTTTCCCTTCGGAGGGTTTGAGCTTGCTACAAATGATAAACTCTATACGGTCTATGGGGCTAGATGCCGAAATTATAAAGATAACACCAGAAACAGAAAAAATTACATCAGACGTTATCAAAGCATACATAAAAGCTAAGCTTCCTATCATTGCCTGCATTATGTTAAGAAAGGGAAATTCATTTGACTATCATGCTGTTGTGATAAGTGGCTATTATTGTGACCCTTCGCAAAACATAATAAAAGAAATATATATTCACGATGATCAAATTGGTCCGTATACTAAAGTTATGCCAAAGGACTCTTTGGCTAAGTGGAAAAGTGTGTGGACAAAGGATTATGGCTATCAAGAAGAATTTATTAAAGAATTGGTCATTCCCGTATATCCAAAAAATTAGATTGCCCTTTGGTCGAATTTATCCCATCTATATGCGAGAAAAAGAGCAGATTGTATCAAAGAGACTTAGTGCAGAGATTTATCTAACAGAACTGAATGAATACAGACAGTATTTGTTAAAACTTGATATTAAGGATAAGGAAAAGATCCTTACAAAGCCCTTGCCAAGATTTCTGTGGATTGTTAGGTCTCATATAAATGGAAAGCCAGTGATAGAAAGCGTCTATGATGGCACAGCCGTCTTTCCTGAAAGACTTCTTACTATACATTTCCTCAACCCTTTCCCTGGAAAGAATTTTCAATTAGCCTAAATTCTCTCCTTTTATATGCTCATTTTGTGGTTCGTTGTCTACTTGTAGTTAAGTATTTGCAAAGGACTATTCAATTAAATGATAACTTATGATTTCCCTTGCTTTGTCTCTTTTGTTCTGTTAGAAATAAGCCGTTCAATTTTGGATTTTTTAGGGATGTATAGACCTGATTTTAAAACATTTTGTAATCTGGCAAAAAGGGCAAATTTTATCCCTGTATACAAGGAATTTTTAGCCGACATAGAAACCCCAGTAACTGCCTATCTGAAATTAAAGGATAAAGATTACTCATTCTTATTAGAAAGCGCAGAGGGCGGAGAAAAGTGGGGCAGATATAGCTTTATTGGCTGCACGCCGATATTGGTCATTACTTACCAGGATGAAAAGGTGACAATTTCTAGCCCTGAGGGTAAAAGTATTTATGAAAAAATAAATGACCCTTTGCCATTATTTAGACAAATACTCAAAGGTTTCCATCTAGCGCAGCTTTCCGAGTTGCCAAGGTTCCAAGGTGGGCTAATAGGTTATTTTTCCTACGATGTTGTCAGGTGTTTTGAAAGATTGCCAAATCTCTCTGTAAAAGACCTCTCTATACCCAGGGCAATATTTGTTTTGCCAAAGACGTTAATTATGTTTGATCATGTTAAACATACTGTAAAGATAGTAAGTTTTGTAGATTTAAGGAGAGAAAAAGAGCTAAAAAAGGCCTACGAAGAGGCAATATCCTCTATAGAACACAATATTTCACAGCTTAGATCACCATTGCATTATAGACCTGAATCATTATCAATTTCCACTATTTCCTCAAATTTTAGCAAGGAATCATTTATGTCTGCAGTAGAAAAGATACGCTCTTATATATTTTCTGGTGATGCCATCCAGATAGTGCTTTCACAAAGGTTAAGTGCAGAAATAAGAGGCGATGACTTTAGTATATACAGGGCATTAAGGAGTATAAATCCATCACCATACATGTTTTATATAAATTTTGATGGATTAAAGCTTATTGGTTCCTCACCAGAGATACTAGTAAGGCTAGAAGATGGCCTAATCACATTAAGGCCCATTGCAGGCACCAGGCCCCGGGCAAAGGATAATAACAAGGACTTGGCATTGGAGAAAGAATTGTTAAATGATCCTAAAGAGAGGGCAGAACACATCATGCTGGTAGACCTGGGCAGAAACGATGTGGGCAGGGTATCAAAACCAGGCACAGTAAAAGTAACAGACCTCATGGTAGTTGAGAGATACTCCCATGTAATGCATATTGTCTCAAATGTAACTGGTAGATTGCAAGAGAAAATGGATGCATTTGATGTCTTAAGGGCATCTTTTCCTGCAGGTACAGTAAGTGGGGCCCCAAAGATAAGGGCTATGGAGATCATTGAAGAATTTGAGCCCACTAGACGTGGGCCTTATGCTGGGGCAGTTGGCTATTTTAGTCTATCTGGGGATATGGACTTTTGTATTACCATCCGCACAGTAGTTGTTTGGGAAAATATGTTATATGTGCAAGTAGGCGCAGGGATTGTGGCCGATTCTGTTCCTGAAAGGGAATATGAAGAAACAATGAATAAGGCAAAGGCCATGCTAAAGGCAATTGGCTGGACAGTAAAGGGACTTCTATAAAATGTTAGTTATGATTGATAACTATGATTCATTTACTTATAATTTGGTCCAGTATTTTCAGGTCTTGAAGGAAAAGGTATTGGTCTATCGTAATGATGAGATTACACCTTCACAGATAGAGAAATTAAGACCAAAATACCTAGTAATCTCCCCTGGCCCCTGCACACCAAAGGAGGCAGGGATTTCTGTAAAGGTCATTCAAGAATTTATAGGAAAGATACTTATCTTTGGGGTATGTCTTGGTCATCAATCCATTGGCGCAGCCTTTGGGGGAAAGATTGTACGTGCAAGGAAGGTTATGCATGGGAAGATATCCATGATCTATCATGATAATAAAACCATTTATAAAGACTTAGAGAATCCATTTATAGCTACTTGCTATTATTCATTAATTGTAGAAAGGGAAAGTCTCCCTGGTTGTTTGGAGATTAGTGCCTGGACAGAAAATGGAGAGATTATGGGCATAAGGCATAAGGAATATCCCATAGAGGGGGTTCAATTCCACCCAGAATCTATTCTGACAAAACAGGGGTTAAAGATATTAAAAAATTTTTTAAAATTGGGATGATTAAAAAGGCGCTTTTAAAGCTAGTAGAAAAGAAGGATTTAACCGAACAACAGATGATTGATACGATGGAATTTATTATGGAGGGTAGGGCAAGCCCAGCACAGATTGCTGCCTTTTTGATAGCGCTTAGGATGAAAGGGGAGACTATTTCCGAAATTACAGGGGCAGCAAGGGTAATGAGGAAAAAGGCTATAAAGATTAATGTAAACACAGAAGGCCCAATTGTAGATACATGCGGTACAGGTGGCGATGGAAAGCATACATTTAATGTCTCTACAGCGGTTGCATTTGTAGTGGCAGGGGCAGGCCTAAATGTGGCCAAGCATGGGAATAGGTCTGTTTCTAGTAAGTGTGGAAGTGCTGATGTATTAGAGGAATTAGGTATAAAGCTAGATATTCCCCCAAAAAGTGTAGCTGAATGTATTGAGGAAATTGGTATCGGTTTTCTATTTGCACAAAGGCTGCATCCAGCCATGAAATATGCTGCCTCTGCAAGGTCTGAGATAGGCCTTAGGACAATCTTTAATATATTGGGTCCTTTGACAAATCCTGCCTCTGCAACAGCACAACTTCTGGGCGTTTATGACAGGAGCTTGATAAGTCCCTTGGCCTACGTGCTAAAGAATCTAGGAAGTAAAGGGGCGTTGGTAGTTCATGGTGAGGGTGGATATGATGAGATTACCATCACAGGAAAGAGCTATATAAGTGAGCTTAAACAGGGCAGGGTTTTAGAATATGAAATAGACCCTGGGGAATTTGGTCTAAATATTGCTTCATCGCAAGAGGTTAAAGGAGGAGATATAAAAACAAATGCTGATATTTTGATGAAAATTTTAGGGGGAAAAGAAAAGGGGACAAAGTATGACATGGTGCTTTTAAATGCAGCCGCTGCATTTAAGGCCGCCTCTCTGGTAAATGACTTTAAGGATGGGATATTGCTTGCCAGAAAATCCATCGATTCTGGTAAAGCATTAGAAAAATTGGAAAAATTAATAGAATATACAAATAGTTAAATCTATAATCCGTCAAATCGTTCAAAAAAACCACTACCTTAAATGCGAATGTCAAAATTTCTCTGAGATGTGGGATAAATTTACATTAAGGTAATAAAGTAAAATAACGACAATGAGTTGGCTTTATAATAGAAAAATCTCGCCTATCAGTAGTCAGGATATGGCAAATTCTTAAGCGTTCTGCTATAGCTACTACCGAAGCATCGACAAATCCGATGTTGGCATCAGAATAATCTTGGATAAGCTTAATGGAACGTTTAAGGTCTGCAGGGGTTAAATTCTCATATTTTAACTCACCTCTAGCAATAGAAATAAGAAATTCTTGCTCAGCTTCTACCCCAAGATAAGTGTTTATTAAGTAAGCAGCTTCGGGTATCACTGCGATAGGGGCAATTAAAATATCTGTGTTATTTGTTAAAAAATCTGTTATTCGCTTATGCCAAGCATCGTCCTTATCTGCCATAGCATAAAGGATGCCTGTATCTACAATAATTGCTTTCACCTATTTTGGCCTTTCCAGAGAAGCTGTTCACACTTTTCTGAAATATTCTTACGTCCGCTCTGGCCAATGCCTATAAAAGAAATATTTCTTTTAGCTGCGTACTTTTCCTTTATGAATTTTTGTAACACCTGGCGGATCACTGCAGAAACAGTTTTACCTTCTTCCTCGGCGATACGCTTTAGACTTAAAAAGACTTCATCATCAGCAAATATAGTAGTTCTTTTCATAGCATATACATATATATGATATATGCAAATTTTAATTTTGTCAAGACAGGGCTTAGCTACGTCAAAGTCAAATATTTTAACCACAGAGAACGAGCAGTTCTCTGTGTTCTCATTATGTACTTTCGGAAAATGTCACAATCCATTTTATCACTCAAAAAGTTCACAAAGAAAATAGATTTACCACCCCACCCAGAATGCCCCGTGCGGAAGCACGGGGATGAAGGGGTATATAATTGAATCAATACCTTTAACAATGCCCCACCCGGAAGGGTGGGGTGGTTTACTTATTTTATGCATTGCCTGGGCATTGCTCAGTATGAGGAACAGCGTTATAAGGTTCTGAAAGGGAGAGATATTCATAAAGAGCGGGAGAA
>CAZNJP010000119.1:0-1430 GCA_964573345.1 uncultured Syntrophobacter sp.
GGAACTGTTAGCTGAAATGGTTCCAGAAAGAATGAAAACTTTAGTTGGTTCTGACTTAGCTATTCATTCAGACTGTTTAAAACTCATTAAATTAATGCAAGGCTCCAGAATGGGTATTTATGAACATAAAGGGTTTGACAATGAATATATCTATCTCTCTGAATTGATTACAAATAAGGAATATAAATGCATACTTCCTGCAGGATATACAGGCAGAAAAAATGAACTCTGGTTTATAAGATTATTGCCTCCACCATTTAATTTAACTGATGAATCAGTGGTTTTTACGACTCCATATGTCTTAATTTCGCATAGTAGAAGAGAGTGGATTAAATTCATAGAAGGGTCACTACCTAAGACTAAGGTTATTGAACCAATTTTAGCATATGAAACATTTATGAAATATGGACTTAATAAAAATTACTGGAATGAGTTTATATTTTGCGGATACACTAATAGCGCGCCTAATGTGATATTCCTTGCAGGATTACCTGACAAACCAGAGACTCTACCACATTCAGGATATTATAGAGGATATTGAATTAAGTATTCTAAATCATCAAACCAAAAATGTATGAACATAAAGTAATTGGACATATCCTAGCAGAATCCTGGTAAGGTTTTAATATGGCTAAGAAAAAGACTAAATCAGCGAAGGAGAAAATGAATATTTTAGAGCAGATAACCGCAGAAGATGCATTTGCAATATTAAGAATTCTTGCAGAAGAAGATAAACATGTTAGAGAGAGGATTGAACAGATTGCAAAGGAGTATCTAAGTAAAGTTGATTCGGAAGACATTGCTTCAGAGGTCTATCTTGAATTAGCTAGCCTTGAAGTTGAAGAAGTTTGGGATCAATCTGGGAGTACTAGATACGGCTATGTCGAGCCAACAGAGAAAGCGTGGGAAATGTTTGAAGATGCATTAGAACCCTTTATTGAAAAACTCAGAAAATATAAAAAGCTATCTATGAATAAAGAGGCAAAGACTTATTGTATGGGTATCCTGAAAGGCATTTATCAGTTTGAAAAAGAATCAACTTCAGAGTTCAAAGATTGGGCTGTAGATGCCCCTGCAGAATACTTTAAATCTGTTTTAGATGAATGGAAAAAGGGACAAAAAGATCCAAAAGATATAGCTGAGATTGAAGATTTCATTAAAAAGGACCTCCTGGATTGGTAATAATTAAAGTGTCTCTAAGTTTGACTAATAATCAATAATAATGAGAGCTACAGCGTATAACAAACTACTCACTAATTTGATGTTTTGACATTTAGGCATTCTTGCCCCGTTAGATAGTAAGGATGGTAAGAATCATAATTTTCTTGGTGTTGAGAGATGCTAGGGCCTAAATTAAATAATGTGAAATTCTTTATCTAACGGGGTGAAGATTTTGGCATTTGGGCTTTTTAAATTATGTATCATGTATC
>CAZNJP010000119.1:1530-6202 GCA_964573345.1 uncultured Syntrophobacter sp.
TAAATAAATGCTTGATTTGAAGGATAAAATTTTATCAGGTAAGAGGATTACTAAAGAAGATGCTATTAGCCTATTTGAGCAGGATTTGTTTACTTTAGGGCATCTGGCAAACTCAATAAGGCAAAAAATGCATCCAAAACCTATAGTCACTTATATTGTGGATAGAAATATAAACTATACCAATATTTGTATATCTGGCTGTAAATTTTGCGCATTTTGGAGAAAAAAAGAGGCAGAAGACGCATATCTTCTCTCCTTTCAGGAACTTTTTAGAAAGATAGAGGAGACTATAGCCTTAGGTGGTGTCCAGATATTGCTTCAAGGAGGACTGCACCCAGACCTGGATATTGGATTTTATGAGGATATGCTTTCTGGCATCAAGAGCCAATATCCCATCCATATCCATGGCCTTTCTGCCCCAGAGATTGCTCATATTGCCAAAAAGTCAAACCTTAGCATTAAAGAAACACTGTTGCGTTTAAAAGATGCAGGTCTGGATTCCATCCCAGGGGGTGGGGCAGAAATATTGGTGGATAGAGTGAGAAAAAGGATTTCTCCAAACAAGTGTAATACATATACCTGGCTTAAGATTATGGAAATCGCTCATGAATTAGGTATTAAAACCACAGCTACCATGATGTTTGGGCATATTGAAACCTATACTGAAAGGATAGAACATATGCTAAAGATTAGGGCATTGCAGGATAAGACCCATGGATTTACTGCATTTATTCCATGGACATTTCAACCCAAAAATACTGCCTTAGACCATATAAGAGCACTAGGGGCAGTAGAGTATTTGAAAACACTTTCCATTTCAAGAATTGTCCTAGATAATATCCCAAATATTCAGGCCTCCTGGGTAACACAAGGTCCAAAGATTGGGCAGACATCCCTATTTTTTGGTGCAAACGATATGGGGAGTTTAATGATGGAGGAAAATGTCGTGGCTGCAACAGGAGTAGGCTTCAGGCTTAAAGAAGAGGAAATGAGATATATTATTGAAAAAGCAGGTTTTAGACCACAGAGAAGGAATATGGGATATGAGTGGGTTTAATATCTACCGTGCCAAATTTGTCTATCCTGTAATCCGGAAACCTATTTCCGATGGTGCAGTAGTTGTAAAAGACAGTCAAATTTTGTCTGTAGATGAGTTTAAAGAGATAAAAAAGAAATTTTCAGCAAAAGTAATAGACTATGGTGAAAAGGCAATTATGCCTGCCTTGGTAAATGTCCATACCCATTTAGAACTTTCTGTTTTAGAAAGACTTCCAAAACTGCAAGAAAATTTTACCACTTGGCTGTGGCAGGTGATTAAGGAAAGGGTAAGCATAAATGAAAAAGAGCAATTTTTGGCAGAGAAAAAGGCCGCCCTTGAGATAAGCTCTAGTGGCACTGGTTTGATAGGAGATATTAGAAATACACTACCCAATTATCCTTCAAATACAAATAGCTCTTTTTTGCCTTTTTTGGAATTCCTGGGCTTTAAAAGAGAGCTGGCTGAGGAAAGATGGCCCTTTTGGAAAATAGTCATAGAATCAGGTATGCAGCCAGCATTGCATGCCCCTTATACTGTCCACCCAGAATATATAAGAAAGGCAAAGCATTTGGCAAAGGTTCATAATAAAAAGATAAGCATCCATATAGCTGAAAGCAGAGATGAAGTGGATTTTCTTATGGCAGCAAAAGGGCCTTTAAAAGAGATATTGAGTTTTCATAATGCCTGGGATGATGAGTTTAAACCTCCAAAAAAGTCGCCTGTGGCCTATTTAGACAGCCTGGGCATCCTTAATAAAGATACCATTTGTGTGCATGCAGTTGAGATAAATAATGAAGATATAGAAATCTTAAAAAAAAGGCAGGTAAACATCTGTCTTTGCCCTCGGAGCAATCACTATTTAGGTCTGAATAAAGCACCCTGGAGAGACCTTAAAAAGGCAGGCCTTTTGCTTTCCCTGGGTACAGATAGCCTGGCAAGTAATAAGGATTTAAATCTTTTTAAAGAAATGGCCTATCTTTTGGAAAATGGCCCATTTTCTCCAACAGAATTGATTGAGATGGCTACTTTAAATGGGGCAATGGCATTGGGAAAGGGAAATTTTGGGATATTGGCACCTGGAACCCTTGCAAAGATGATTGCACTGCCTACTTATGGAAGGGATATAGCCACTTCAATAATAGAAAGTGGTTGTGAAAAAAAGATAGATTGGGTTAAATAAATGACCCTAAATTTAGGGGAATTTCCTTTTTTAAATTGTGTGCCTATCTACTATGCCTTAAAAAGGCATATAATAAAGGGGCCAAAATTAAGATTTACAATAGGTCCACCCTCTAAACTTAACCAATTATTAAAAGAAGGAAAAACAGACGTTAGCCTTATATCTTCTATAGCATGTTTAGATCTGGCAGAAAATTGCTACATTTTACCCGATCTCTCTATTTCTAGCTATGGTGCAGTTAAAAGTGTAATGTTCTTTAGTCATCTGCCATATCACAGCCTGGATGATGTCCCTATATCTTTTACTTCCAAGTCAGCTACATCCATTGCATTGCTTAAACTTATCCTTAAAAGATGTTTTAATGTAAGCCCTATTTATCTAAAAGGTGAGCTTAAAAATAAAAGAAATATGGAAATTGTGGGTGGGTTGGCTATTGGAGATGATGCCTTGTATCTTAGAACAAAAGAGAGCTACCCTTATCAGTTGGACTTAGGCCAAGTCTGGTATGAATTAACAAAATTGCCTTTTGTGTTTGGTGTATTTGCAATAAGAAAGGAAATTTTGAATAAATCTTTTGAAATTTCTAAAAAAATCTGGCAGTCTCTTCTTTTTTCTAAAAATTGGGGGTTAAATCATCTTAAAAAACTGGCAAATATATGTGTAAATAAACTTAGTTGGAAATCCGAAGATTACATTGATTATTGGTCGCACTTAAGTTATGATTTGGAAAAGATGCACCTTGATAGTTTGTGTCTATTTTTTAAATATCTTCAGGATATTTCTGAGATTAAAACTATACCCAGGCTAAAGATGGCCAATTTAAAATCAGAACACGGTTTTTTTGAAGAAATCATTCTTTGCTAACCCCTTTTTTATAATATGATAAGTATAGAAATAGAAGAAAACCCCTCTGGTATTAAGCAGGCAGAGATTGTGATTGGCATCCCTTCTTATAATGAGGCAGACTCTATTGCCTTTACCACAAAAAAGGCAGCCCAGGGTTTGAGGTTATATTTCTCGCAGTTTAAATGTGTAATCATAAATTGTGACAATCATTCTCCAGATGGCACTAAGGAAGCGTTCTTTAATACCCCTATAGATGTACCCAAGATTTATATCTCTACCCCCCCAGGGATTAGGGGTAAGGGTAACAATTTGAGAAGCCTTTTTTATAAAGTTTGCCAGTTAGGGGCAAAGGCAACCATTGTTGTTGATGCAGATTTAAAGAGCATTACCCCTAAATGGATTAAAAACTTAGCTGAACCCATTTTTAACGATTTTGTTTTTGTTTCACCTCTTTATATCCGCCATAAATACGATGGTACTATCACTAATAGCATTGCTTATCCCTTAACAAGGGCCCTTTACGGAAGGCGAATCCGACAGCCTATTGGTGGAGATTTTGCCTTCTCTGACAAAATGGCCAAGATTTACGCTGAGGGAAAATATTGGGATGAAATGGTGGCCCAATTCGGCATAGATGTATGGATGACCACACTGGCTATAAATAAAGGCCTTCCTATCTGCCAATCATTTATGGGACGTCCAAAGATCCATAAACAAAAAGACCCAGCCAAAATGCTAGGACCCATGTTTTCTCAGGTAGTTGGTACAATCTTTGATTTGATGTCCCCATTTTCCAAGAATTGGAGGGAGGTAAAATGGAGCAAGCCTACTGCTATACATGGATTTGGATTTGGAGAAGAAGAATTGCCTCCCCCTGTTGATATAAATCAAAAGGCACTTTATAGTGGCTTCATTGAAGGTTTTAAAGGGTATATCTCTGTATGGGAAAGGGTCCTATATGAACCCAATCTTCATAAGCTTAAGGAAATTAAAACCTTTTCTTTTGAAAGATTTGATTTCCCTGCAGAACTATGGGCAAAAATCCTCTATGATTTTGCTATAGCCTATAAAGATCAAGTTGTAGATAAAGAAACGCTACTTAAGGCATTAATCCCGCTTTATTTTGGTAAGATATTCTCTTATACAAAAAAGGTAGCAAGATTGTCTATCCAAGAGGCAGAAGAATTCACTGAAAACGAGTGCATGATATTTGAAAAGGCAAAGCCATATCTTATTGAAAGATGGTAGAATGAGACATTCTTACTTATTGTCCCTTATTGGGAATACCCCTTTAGTAAAAATCAAAAGGCTCAACCCCAATCCAAAAGTGAATATCTTAGCAAAGCTAGAGATGTTCAACCCCAGTGGTTCTGTTAAGGACCGTATAGCCCTGGCCATGATTGAGGGAGCAGAAAAGCAAGGGTTATTGACTAAAGATAAGGTAATTATTGAGGCTACTAGTGGAAATACAGGCATTGGTCTGGCCATGGTAGCAGCGGTAAAAGGATACAGGTTGCTGTTGGCCATGCCTGAATCAGTAAGCATAGAGCGCCGCCATATTTTAAAGGCATATGGCGCAGAAATTTTGCTTACTCCAGCAGATTTAG
>CAZNJP010000120.1:0-6201 GCA_964573345.1 uncultured Syntrophobacter sp.
TAGAAGGTTATTGGTATAAATGAAAAGAATAGGGGGATTAAATGTTAACAAGAATTCTTTTTCCCACAGATTTTTCAGTTCAGGCAGAGAAGTTGGTAGAGACCTTGCCTGCCTTTCAAAAAGTAGGGGCGCAGGAAATTGTCTTAACCCATGTGGTAAGTCCTATGTTTGCTTTAGATTGGCCTGATTTGAGTTCAGATTTTGTCCTTAAGCTGCAAAATAACGCCTTAACTACCCTAAATAAATTGGCAGAGAAAATAGAGCAATATGATTTTGCTGTAAAGACTAGAGTGGAGTTAGGCACACCATTTAAAGAAATTTTGCGGATTGCTGAAGAAGAAAAGGCTAAGTTAATTATTATGGGGGCCCATGGCAAAGGTTTTGTTCAAGGTCTTATTATGGGCAGTGTTACAAATAATGTATTGAAACACAGCCAAATTCCGGTGTTAGTGTATAAATTGAAAGTTGTAGATGCCTTTGACAAACTTACCTTTCAGGCCGTCACCGAAGGCCTATTTGAAAAAGTCCTCTTTCCAACAGATTGGTCTTCTTGTGCCATGGCTGCCATTCAGTATTTAATTCAGCTCAAGTCAGGGGGAGTGCGAGAAGTGGTAGTCTGTCGCATTGAGGATGAAAATAAGGTGAGAGATGTATCAGAGGAAAGACTAGCAGAGATTTTAAGAGAAAATGAGTCAAATCTTATTCAATTAAAGCAAGATTTAGAGGCACATGACTTAAAAATAAAACCTATTTTAAAAGTAGGAAAACCTGCCTTAGAGATTGCTAGCATTGCTGATGAAGAAGGCGTTTCCCTCATTGTCATGGGTTATCATGGGAAGGGGTTTTTTAAGGGAATGTTCTTAGGCAGTGTTTCAAGTAAGGTTTTAGAACTTAGCAAACAGCCTATTTTACTTGTCAAGGGGAAATAAAATTAGTCCTTAAGGTCTTAAGGGATGTATATGATATGGAGTAAACCCCGTTAGAAAATTTGGGCGGGGCATTAAACCCTGCCCTCGACCCGTTAGAAAGCATATTTCTAACGGGTCTCGCAAAAGAGGTATGTCTACCCCGTGGCAAGCCACGGGGCATTTTTCTAACGGGGTAAAATTTGATTGGAATATATCTTATTTCTTCCCTAATATCTGGGATTGCTTTGTGGCCGCCTCAACCGCTGAGATAAGTGTCCCTCTAACTTTAGCTACCTCTAAGGCATGGAGGCCAGAGATGGTAGTGCCACCAGGAGAGGCCACCTTGTCTTTTAGGACAGCCGGGTGCTCTCCTGTCTCCTTAAGCAATTTTCCTGTGCCAAAAACTGTTTGGACGGCCAATTTTATTGCCACTTCTCTAGGAAGCCCCATCTTTACACCGCCATCTGCTAATCCCTCTATAAATAGGCAGATATAAGCAGGCCCACTTCCACTTAAGCCAGTAACGGCATCCATCATCTTCTCAGGCAATACCAATGTTTCTCCAATGCCCCCAAACAATACCTTAGCCATTTCTAAATGCCTATCAGTGGTATAAGGACCTTTAGAGATTACACTCATAGAGGCCAGAGCCAGGGCAGCAGTATTGGGCATTACCCTAATAATGGGTGTTTTTTTAGCCAAACACTGCTTTAAAAAGGCCGTAGTTATACCGGCAGCAATAGAAATGATTAATGTTTCGTCCTTTAATACATTCCTAATTTCGGAGATAACGGTTTTTATATCTTGAGGCTTTACAGCCAATATTATTATATCAGACTGACTGACCATTTCAGCATTATTCTTAAATACCTTAATACTGTAAGTCTTTTTTAGATAACCAAGCCTTTCAGTGCGAATATCAGAGACAAATAGTTGGTTTGAATGACAAATTTTAGATAAAATCAGGCCCTTTATAATAGCCTCGGCCATATTCCCACCGCCTACCAACCCTATGCGTTTTCCTTTAAGCATTTCCTCTCCCCTTTAGCCAAATTTTATATACAGGAATAATATATTTTTCATCAGCAGCCTTAAGGCCAACCTCTTTTTTAGAGACAAAAAATTCCTTTTTTAGTTTGTTAAAAAATCCCTCTGCCTTTATTTTTCTATTTTTTGCCAAATAGATTAGGCCATCTTTCTTTAAGTGGTTTTTAAAAAAATTAATTAGAGGAATATAGCTATCTTTTTTATAAAGCACCTCTGATGCAAGTATTAGGTTATATTTATGATTTAGATTATCCTTAGTAAAATCCAACTTTTTTATATTTATAGTAAGCCTGTTTTTAATGGCACTTATCTTTGCAAAAAGCAAGGCATCTTCATCAATATCTGTAATTGTAACTTTATAGCCAAATGCAGCAGCAAATAGGCCTGCTACACCAACACCTGCGCCTATCTCCAGGCATTCACTAAATTTTTCAGGTTGCCTTTTAAAAATCAAATAAGCCAACACAATAGAACCTTCCCAAATCTTTGCCCAGTAAGGGAGTTCGATTTTATTAGATTCAGTTATTTTTTCAATATATTCTTTCATGTTGGCAATTTGCAAAAATTTTAACTCCTTATCAGCTATCTTTATTGTTTCAAAATATGTCTTAAATCGCCTATTTGCTTTAGCTAGCAGCTTGTTTAACTCATCCATACCGCAGATTATAATATGCCGTAGTTTAATGTCAAACTTGGGCAGGATTTGATTTCTAGTTTAAATTTTCAAGATCAATCTTTTTTCACCTAAACGCTCTTTATCTATTGAGAGAGCTTAAATTGATAGATGTAAATCGGGTCATTGTATGGGAAGGCGGCATGAATTATCCTTTTTGGCTGCCAATCAGGAATAGGAAAGTTGCAGCTTACGACAAAAGTACCTGGTCTTAGCTCTTTTTCCAATTTTTCCTTTAATTTTCTCATAACATCAGGGAATAGATAGCAAAAGACAAGATTTGCATTAGAGACCTTCTTGTGCCAAAAATTGGCAAACACCACATTTACTTTGGTTTTGCTAAAAACATTATAAATCTTGGCCAAAAAATAGGCCCATGGATTTATCTCAAAGCCAATGGCCTTTACATTGTATCTCTTTACTACTGTCCTTAAGAAACGCCCATCCCCACAACCCAAATCATATACTACTTGGGTGGGTTCTAATTTAATGTTTTCTAAAATCTTTTTTATCATAGATGGGTGTGTTCTAGTAAAGATTGCCCCCCCTGTAGCAGGCACAGAAATTGAGGTAAAAAGAACAAATATGCCTTTTATGATAATAATAACCAAGATGGCAAGGACAAAAAACTTCACTTTTTCTTTAGGTTAAGGCAATCGGCAATGGCCTTACTCATCTTTAATACAAATTCTTTAAATTCTTCGGGCGATAGTGATTTTTCATCAGGAAAATGACGAATGTCTCTTGGCCGAATAGGCCTTGGCTCATTTATCAATTCTTCTCTAGGCTTTACTTCATATTGGGGTGGAAAGCTATTTTCAAAGTACATTTTCTGAAAGTTAATAAACTTAAGCATATGGGCTGTAGCATTCAAAATGACCTCTTCGTTTTTCCTTATTATACCTTTGTCTAATGCATTAACTAATCCAGCTAGTGATTCACCTCCCTGGGTACAGACAATGTGGCCATTTCTATTGGCAATAAGCATAAAGTCCATAATTTGCTGTTCTGTAACCTCTACTACAAATACCCTTTTTTCTTCAGCCAAATCATTGTATTCTTTAACCAATTGCATTACCCTTGGCATGGATACAGGGTTTCCGATCATGGCTGCCTGGGCACAACTGGGCCTCACCTTCACAGGCTTAAATACCTGCCTCTTTGGATCAGGTTCTAAATAATATAGATAGACAGGGTTTGCATGATTGGATTGAACACCGATTATCTTTGGCAATGTTTCAATAATACCTGTTTTGTAAAAGTTCATAAATCCGGAAATTATTGCTGTAATGTTTCCTGCATTCCCTATAGGGACAATGACTACCTTGTTTTCCAAATCATAGTCAAACCACTGAGCAATCTCATACGAATAGGATTCTTGCCCTTTAATACGCCAGGGATTTTTGGAGTTTAAAAGGATTACTTGATAGTTATCAGCCAGATTTTCTACTATCTTCATGCAATCATCAAATACACCAGGTATCTCAAATACACTTGCTCCATGGCCTAGTGGCTGGGAAAGCTGTTCATGGGTGACCTTCCCTTGAGGAAGCAGCACTGCAGACTTTACCTTTCCCCTGAGGGCTGATGCATATAAGGCAACTGAGGCAGATGTATCTCCTGTAGAGGCACATATTGCCAAAACATCCTCTAGTCCTTTTTCTTTTATCAAATAATTGACATAGCTTAATGCACAGGCCATCCCCCTATCCTTAAATGAGGCACTGGGATTAAGGCCTTCATATTTAAAATAAAAGCGGGGCCCTATCAATCTTTTTAGATAGTGATTTGCTTCTATTATAGGGGTATGCCCTTCTCCCAAGTAGATAATATCTTCTAAAGGCACATTAGGGGCAATAAATTCATGAAATAAAAATACCCCTTTTAGAAAAGTGTTATTGAGCATCTTTCTATAATCAAATATCTTTTTCCACATTTCCCCTGGTATCTCTTTAAGGCGGTCAAACTGCTTATCCAAAATCATAAAGATGCTCTTACAATTAGGACAGGTATAGAGGAATTCAGAGATAGGATATTCTTCCCCACAGCTTAGGCAACGATAGACCAACTGCCCTTCTATCTTGGGTAGAACATAGGGGGCTATATCTTTTGGAAAATCAGTTAATTGCATTATTCTTTGCTCTCCCTACTATTGTACCATGTATGAAGGGGCCTGTTCAAAATGTTCATCTATTTCCTCTTGAGCAGGTGAGATTACCCAATAATCCTTGATGTTAAATTCTTTTACAATTGCTCTCCCTACCTCTTCTGCTTTGGCCTTTGTCTCATAGAATCCTATCCTTACCCTATACCACTTTCCCCCTTTTACTATAGTTTCGGTTAGGTATGCAGAAATTCCTTTCTGTTTAAGTTTATCTGTAAGATCTTTGGCCTGTGTAAAACAGGGGCAGGCAGAGACCTGAATTGCCCAAGGATATGAGGGAGCAATTGCTACCTTCTCAGGCAATTCCCTCTTTTTCTCTGGAGGCGGAGTGGACTTCCTAACTGTTTCCTTCTCTATTTTAGGTCCTTTCTCAACAGTCTTTTTGGATATTACAAGGAAAAATACCAATGCGGCAACCATAATGATTGCCAGTATAGGAAAAACTATACGTGATTTTATCACCATTTAATAGCTTGTTTACCACAATATCTAAAAACTTTCAATTAAAATTGGGATTTTTTTCTGATTTCTCATTGATAGGCTTTTGCATAATGTCCTAGGTGCATACCTTAATTCTTTAGTAGGAGCTCCCCTTCATTACCATTGAGCTTTCCGCAAGGACCTCGATTGCCACTTTTATCACATCCAATAAATCATTACAAACTTTCCTACTGTCGGCCTTCTTTGCCTCCTCTATAAGTTTTAATGCGATCCTCTTAACAATTATCTGAATAAAACTGATTATCTGAAGGTCTCTTTTTAAATCTATAAGGTTTTTTCCAACCACCTCAATGGCAAGCCTCATTTTATCTAATAAATCAGCATATCCCTCCACACTGGAAATTTGTCCGCCATAAACCCTTTTCATTTCTTCCTTGAGGCTTTGTTTAATTTCTTCATTTATCAACTCAATGGCCTCATTTACCCTACCTTTTTCTTTTTCAAGCATCTCCTGATTAATCTTTTTATTAAATAATTGAATGGCCTCACTCTTCTTGTCCTTTCTTTGCTCAAGTATCTTATTGGCCTTGTTTATGGCATGCATGGCCTTGTTTAATTCGTCCCTTATTTTGAGAGATTGAGTTAGAATTAGTTTTTCTTTTTTAAACATTAATGACTCAACGACTTCTTTATCTCTTTATTACACTTTACATAATCCCTTTTCAATCTCTATCTCATCTGTTGCTGGCGAACGAACATTCAAGAACACAAAAGTTGACGGAGAGTTATTTTTATGTTAATCGTTAAATTGAGCGCCCGTAGCTCAGTGGATAGAGCGCCGGACTTCGAATCCGTAGGTCGCAGGTTCAAGTCCTGCCGGGCGTGCCAATGGGCCGTTAGCTCAACTGGTAGAGCAACGGACTCTTAATCCGTAGGTTGAAGGTTCGAGTCCTTCACGGCCCACCAGC
>CAZNJP010000121.1:0-6195 GCA_964573345.1 uncultured Syntrophobacter sp.
CCTTATGCCACTGGTAAATAACCTCTAATACTTCATCCATAACAATTACCCTCCTGGCCATATTCCTGCCTCCTCTTTTTTTAGAGGCAGGTTTAAATTAACTGCCAAGCTGGGTGAATAACTTGGCCCCAAAGTGGGTATTTAACTTGGCCCGGGGGTGGGTAAATAAGTTGGCCCATTTACCCATTTACTGGGTATATACCATGGCCCGTAATAGCAGAAAGCCCGTATTCTATGGCCCTGTAGGCGGCAATCACCTCATCCCTTTCTGGGATCCTTGCCGTGTAGTTAATGACTATCCGGCCTCCATCAACAATTAGAGATATGTACTGTGCTCTCCCCTTTATTTTTCTGGCACCAACCAGGAGTTTGCAGGAGGGCTGTTTTTCCTCTTTCTTTTCCTCCCTAAAAGACACCTCCATGTGTTTGAGCTTTGCCTGCACCCTCTCCCACAGTGAAAGGGGCTCTACCTCTGCTTTGGCAAAGCGGGGGATTTTATTTTCATAGCTGTAGTCTACTGGCACGGCCTGCTTCAGCCAGCATACCCTTGTAAAGATAGGCTCTCCATCCTTGAAGTCCACTATTGCCCTTCCCTTTATCCTCCCCAGTTCATGCATGAACACCTCTGGCCTTAGCCTGTAATCGTATCTTTCGCTGTAGGCCTCCGAAACCGTCTCCCTGTCTGTCCTTACAGGGTTTAGAAACCTCTTTACAGAGATTGTATCGGCGCCCTCTGATTCCTGGCTTGAACTGGAGAAGCTTCTAAAATAGGTTATATCCCGCCCCACCAGCCTGGCGGCCATCTCTGCTGTCTCTGTATCGCTTACCGTGAGAGACAGCCTTGTATTTGAATTTCCAAGCACCTGCTGCATAAACTCCCTTGAAAGGCCCGCATAGGGATTGCAGAGGTTTCCAAAGGACTGTACAGCGGCTATAACGGAAAAGTTGGCCTTCCTTGCCTGCTCAAATACCACGGCAAACTCAGGGCTGGCATAGCTTCCAAACTCATCAAGTATTATGAGGAAGGGGACGATGGGTTTAAATTCCTTTTCTTCGTAGAAGAGACCTATGGTTGTTTGAATATCTCCAAGCAGCAGCCGTCCAAGCCGTATGGCCTTCTCTGGGTCACTCATCCTTGGAAGCATAAAATAGAGGATCTGACTCTTCTTGACGGCCTCATAGAGGTTTACCTGACTTGCCGAGCAAAGTGATTTTCCCACATCGCCGGCTGTTATACTGCCAAGGTTGGCGATTATGTTTGAGAGGTCGTCCCGGAAGGAACTGACGTTTCTGGCCTCCATGATAAGGGTGCGCAGGCAGACCAGGGCGTCTGAGAGTTCGTAGCGGGCAAGTTGTTTCTCAAGGATCTTAAAGGAGATCTCCGGCACAGAATAAAGGCACAGGATGTCCCTTATGTTGAAGGGCTTTCCAATGGAGGTAAGCGCCCTTATCAGTGTTGCAGTAGCATGATAGATCTTGCTCTTGTAGTACTCCGCCTCAGAACCGGCAGGGATGGGGTTTAGTACCTTCATGATCTTGTTTGTAACGGCATCGGCATCGCCTGAGCTAAGTGGATTGTAGTTGTGGCCTGCCTTTGGCTGACGGGGGTCCACTATCCTCAGCCTTGAGAGGGCCTGTGCCTTCTCACACATAAAAACAAGGTTTTTTATGGTCTGGGGGTTTCTTCCACCATCAACAAATATTGCCCCCCCGCCCCTTAACATCTGCTGCCACAGAAGGCTAAAGAGAAAACTGCTCTTACCGCTGCCAGTAGTGCCAACTATTACCATGTGTGAGACCTGTTTTTCATCCGGCCAGATGATTTCCTTTCCTGTCTCTTCTTCAAAACCGAGTGTGAGGTAGGGGCGTGGACCCCACAGGAATATAAGGAAAGAGGCGCTATAGCCTGCAAACTGCCCCTGCGGCGTGGAAAGTAGAGGGGTAAACAGGGTAAGGAAAAAGATCAACAGGGCCACTATGATAAGATAGCGGTCTGTGACCCTTCGGGTTTTGACCTTTGGCGGTTTGAATTTTGGCATAAAAAAATTTAGCCCTGATTAGAAGATATGTAAATGCCTTTCAGGCTACAATATTTGCCTTCTTTGTCCCGATATGCACCTGGCCTTTGCCTATTGCAAAGTTCGTATAGGTTTTTAAGTGAGGCAATGATTCAATTTCGTATAGATTTTAGATCAGGCAATTCGCTTGCTTGACAGAAATTATGAGGGATGGTAATGTGGCTTTGAGGAAGTAGAGCATATAGTTATCTGCCATTGCCAGCAAGAAAGGAGGAATGTAATGAGATTAAAAAACTTTTTATTATTAAAGGTTGGTTTGATGGTTCTGACGTTTAGTTTGGCCATTTTTCTTGAATCAGCCCGCGTAAAAGCAATCGATATAGATAGTCCAATGATGCAGCATATGGCCAAAATAAAGTTGAATAATGAGGTACTCCTTGAAGAACAAAAAAATCCAGTGCTTGATGAGCCTCAAAAAGGAAAAAAGAATAGGGCTGAATCTCTTAATGTATTTCTGGATGGTTTATGTGAAAATTGTCCTTGGCCAATGATTCACCATGATATTCGACATACCAGCCTTAGTCAAAGCATAGGACCACATGATGCAAATTTGCTCTGGAACTTTACAGGTTGGCCGGATTTTTGGGCTTCAGAGTCCTCGCCAGTTATCGGATTGGATGGAGTTATTTATATTGGCGACCTCGGTCACCTTCATGCCATAGACAGGGAGGGACGTGAAATATGGCGCTTTGATACTGGATGGACCGACAGTACTCCAGCTATTGCAAATGACGGGACGATCTATATTGGTGCTTGGGATGGAAATCTTTACGCTATCAATCCTGATGGTACAGAAAAATGGCATTTCACAACAGAGGCCGGTATCTGGTTAAATTCATCTCCTGCTATCGCTGAAAATGGAAATATTTATTTTGGAGGAAATGACGGATATTTGTACGCTTTATCAGATCAAGGGAGCCATGGGCAAGAAATCTGGCGATTTACAACTGACGGCCCTATTTACGCCTCACCAGCCATTGGCCCTGATGGTACAATTTACATCAGTTCGTGGGATGGACATCTTTATGCTGTAAATCCAAATGGTACTGAAAAGTGGCGTTTCCCAGAAGTGGGCTGTGCTCAGGTAAGTTATTATGAAATTTTGAAGGATTTACAGAAACCAAAAAGTCCAGGAATCATAGACCCATCACCCTCTGTAGGGATAGGAGGGGTCATTTATTGGCCTGCAGATTTTTCGCTGTACGCATTACATCCTGATAATGGAGAGGTTCTCTGGCAGCTTGATGAATGGGCATTTAGTACACCTTCCGTAGCTTCAGATGGAACTATCTACGTGGGTCTTTTTCCAAAAGATCTTATTGCTGTCAACCCTGCAGATGGATCTATACTATGGCGATTTACCACTGGGAACCAGGTAACCTCATCCCCTGCCATTGGAGCTGATGGAGTAATATATTTCGGGTGTTGGGACCACAATTTCTATGCCGTAAACAAGCATGGAAACGAGCTTTGGCGTTTTTCCACTGGTTGGTGGGTAACTTCCTCGCCGGCTTTATACGGAGGAACTATTTACTTTGCTTCAGGAGATGATAATCTCTATGCCATTGGCGAATCTCCTCCAGAGGCCCCAACCCCTGACATCAAAGCCAATGGTTCTGACACTCCAATAGACATAACCAGCAGTGATGACCTTTCAGTAACAGTGGAGCTTAATGCGGGGAGCTACGATGGAGACCAGGCAGACTGGTGGGTAGTGGCAGATACCCTTTTTGGTTGGTATCATTACGATACAGGTAGGGGTTCCTGGATACCTGGTTTTGTAGTTACCTATCAAGGCCCTCTATTCGACCTGACCTCTCCATTTGAAGTCTTGAATATTACGGGCTTACCACCATGGACTTATACCTTCTATTTTGGGGTTGATATGATAATGAACGGCTCATTGGATATGGATCATATCTATTATGACAATGTGGAGGTGAATGTAGAGTAACGATAATGCCAAGCTTTTTTAGATAAAGAAGAAAAGGATAGAGTGGGTGTTTGTTTAGCCAATGCCATCTGTGGCACAAAATATACCGAAGAAGAATTTGTCAGGGTAACAAATGGGGAAAGGAACCAATTGATCCCAAAAAAGCAAGACCTTATCTCTATGATACCTCTATGTTTAATACCCCTTCTAGTGAGATAACCGCAGCTTAATTCCTATTTCCTGATAGTTGACTCCTCTTTAGTTATTTTTACTAGTTATCAAGGAGGATAAGCCCTTAATAATTTAATTGCAAGTGATTTTACACCCACCCTGGGACGGTATCTTGATTGCTCAAAATTTCTCAAATTTTTCCTTGCTGCAAAAACCCTTCCCAAAATGGTAGATGCTGGCTGATAGCTTGCCGAAAGTGATTCTGAACCATTGAGCTCCTTGCATAATGCTTCCCAATTCTCATATATCCCTTTTAAAGGGCCAGTTTTTACATTTAAAAGTTGTTCATATTCTTTACCTGCTTGTGTAAAATCAGTACTCCAGGGATAAATGGCCCAAAATATCTCGGATTTAAGGAAATCTTGCCTTTGCCTATCCCAAATACGCTTCCAAACCGCATCATTACTCAGGCCATTAAAGCTATCTTCTAGCCACCTTCCTGTCTCATTTTTTAATTCCATTTCTGTGATATCCCTTGTTGCTAAGGAAATAAGCTTATTTAAATTGTTTTTTGATTTAGTTATTGCCTCTTCTACATATGATTTTACGTCATTAAAAATATTGTTTTTTTTCTTTTAAAATGCTATTTGTTATGTCTTTCACAAAGTCTTTTTTATTTGAGGGAATTATGGCTGTAAATGCATTTGGAAGATTGGCAACCAAAGGTCTATCTTGATCAAATTTGAAATTTTTATTCGTTTCAAACCAATATTCAAAGAGTGGTTGCCCCCTTAAGCTTGGGAATACAATGCAATCTGGTCCAAGCTCTTCAACTATGTATTTTATCCCAATCCACATAAAGTAAGAGAGAAGAAAGCTACCCATCCAAAAGTCCTGGGTCCTTCTTGCTGTAAAGATAAAGTCCTGAGCAGACGCAATGCTAAAGAGAAGAAGAGAAGGTGAAAATTTTGACCCATCAAGAGTTGATGAAACTGCAGAAGAGATTTGTGCTTGGTTTAAAAGAAAATAAGATGGGACCCTTTTATCAATAGGAATAAGTTTAAGTTTGTTTATTTTTTCAGGAATCTCTTTCCAAAGGCTCAAAAATTGCTGTTTTGGCTCATTGTTTTTAACCTTATTAATAAGCTTTTGTAGTTTTTCACAATCTTCATCCTCTAAGCTTACTTGAAAATCATATTTTTCACCTGAAAGTGGATGCCTTATATGGGGAGTTGATGGCTCACTTAGCTTATGGATAAAAGGAGGAAGCTCAAATTCCTCTATAAGCTTATTTGCTCTTTCTGCTGTTTGTTTTAGAGCGGATGTGTCTTTGCCACATTTTTTTAAAATGTTATATAAAAATGCCTCTCTTTTTAAATCCCAGTCTACCATATCTCGAAAGCCTCTTTTTTAACCTTTTGTTCCAGAAACTCCTCAACCATGGAGAAATCTGGCTCTTTTACAAAGGCTACCTTTTCCTTCCTTTCCTTCCTTTTCTACCTTTATTTTGTCGGGAAAAAGCTTTGCTTTCATAAAAATAAACAAAAGGGCATAGTTATTATCACTAAGCTTTATTACCTTAATAAAAAGGGGCGAACTTCGTCTAGTGTATTCTCCTTCCTTAGCTCTTTTACCGCCAACATAAGCAGTAGCAAGCTGACGTGCTTTTTTAAATAGATTTTTTATTTTATCTTCTCTAAGTCCTTTAAGCTCTTTTTGAATATCTCCTTTCCACAAAGAGAGGATTTGTTTTATTTCATTGGCACTCTTATCTGGTAGCTCTTTTTTTATCAAATTAGAAAGATGCTCTTTTTCAATAGACCTGTAATAAAACTGAATCGGCAATCCAAAAGCTGGACGCTTTAATTTTGGGTACTGTCCCCTTACATGTGTAAATTTAGAAACTTGCAATGGGCTTACCCTCCCAATTTTCATTTTGTAACCTAAGTAAACTATATCTGTACTTTGACAGTTGTTTTTCGAAAATTCACTGTTTATGGGCATTTTTAAGCG
>CAZNJP010000122.1:0-6168 GCA_964573345.1 uncultured Syntrophobacter sp.
ACCGTTTATTTATGGTGCCCAAGCTAATGCTAAAAAGTTTATTTTAGATATCGCCTATTGTTGGATAACAGCAACTTTTAACTTAATGACTGAGTCTATAATTTACAATATTTTACCTGAAGAGTTCGTAGAGATAAGTGAGGAATTTAGTGATACCATTGCTATACACTTTGTTCCTGGTGCAAAAGACGGGTTTCTTTCTCCTATACTTATTAGACATAAGTTATTGGAAAAACAATTATGTTAAATAAACAAATCTTCAAAAATCAGGATCTTGTTCTTATTGTTTCTCCTAATATTGACCCTAAAAAGTTTGATATAAGTAAGTTATGAGGCCTTTCTTGATGCCTTCTGTAGATAGAGGGAATATCAGAAAGATGCTATAAGGCGAATGAGATCTCTTATTAGGAGTTTGCAAGATTAAGGTAATAAATTATTTATTTTATAATTTTTTAGAACCCTAACTGTAACTATGACGGGGTGGCAGAGCTCGGGCCCAAGTACCGGGTATGAGGTTGAGAAAACCTGGGGCGTCAGGACAAATACAATCCAGTTCTCTGGAGCGCCTACCTCTTTGAGCCTACCACCTTGCCGTTATATAAGGCCATGCTCCATAAGCTCATGACTGGGGGAAATTAAGGTTAAAGGAATATATCAAGGAAAAATAATGGCTAAAGGTCTTGAAACTAGACTAGGTTTAGAAAAATTAATTAACTTTATAGTCTCAGAATATAAACCAGAGAGAATAATTCTGTTTGGTTCTTATGGAACTGAAATGAGGGATGAAAATTCTGATATAGATTTGCTGATTATAAAAGAGACCAAAAAACGGTTTGTAGATAGAGTAGTAGAGTTGATGCGGCTTATAAGAAATCAGTTTGGATTTGAATACCCAGTTGAGCCTCTTGTTTACACACCAGAAGAGTGGAAATGCGCAAAGCAGATAAGCAGTATTTTTACTCGAACAGTTTTATCAAAAGGGGTTGTCTTATATGAAAAAGAATAAAGTTGCTGCAGAAATCTGGTTTAAAAAGGCAAGAGACCATCTATCCTTTGCAAAAGCTGGATGGAAGGAAAGTAGAATAGTTTCAGATACTTGTGTTTTATGCCAGCAAGCGGCAGAAAAGGCATTAAAATCTCTCCTAGAATTGGAAAACATCGAGGTAGAAAAAATGCCATCCCTTAAGACTCATAGATTGGTGGATATAATCGAGGAGTGCAAAAAGTATTATTCACAGGTGGAAGTTTTCACCAGTGATTGTGATAGATTAACGGTCTATTACTTTGATAGGTATCCAAGCGATATTCCTTTGAATTTGACAGAAGAAGATGCCGAATTTGCACTTGAAACAGCAGATAAGATTATAAGGTCTGTAGAGAAGATAATATCAAAAGCCTAAACTTATTATAAGGCTTTTAGAATAGAGCTATGAGGAGTTAAAAACGGGGCTGACAGCATAAAACATTTATGATTTGCATTGTCCTTCTTGTTGTGAATAGCGGGGTGGTGAAGCTCGGGTCCAAGTACCAGGCCTGAGGTTGAGAAAGACCTGGGGCGTCAGGACAAATACAATCCAGTTCTCTGGAGCGCCTACCTCTTTGAGCCTACCACCCTGTCGCCATATAGGAATTTGAAATGGATAAAAAGGAATTAACAGAAATAATTGAAAGAGGTGAAGATTCATTTACCGAATTCAAAGAGGAAAGAATTCATCCTGATGATCTGGCTGCTGAGATTGTTGCTTTTGCAAATACTGAAGGCGGGAAAATACTATTAGGGATTTTTGATAAAAAAGAGATGAAGGGCATATCAAATCCAGATATGGAAATGCAGAGGGTTGAAAACATCTCTCACAACAACTGTGAACCTCCACTCGCTGTTAATATAGAAAAAATCAAAGTCAATAACAAAATGGTCTTATGTGTATACATACCAAAAGGGTCAGAAAGACCTTACAGGACAAATAAAGGTGTATATTATATCAGGACAAGTTCTGGTAAAAGACAGGCAACCAGAGAAGAGCTTTTAAGACTTTATCAAGCGACTCGTTCTATTTATTATGATGAACTGCCTGTGCCTGGGATTTCTATTGATGAATTAGATATACTTTATTTTAGAAGATTTTTTGAAAATTTTTATCAAACAAAAATTGAAGATATGAATATTGAGCTAACCAAATTGTTGCAAAATATGAAGATTTTAACAAAAATGGATAAAGAGTTAGTCTTTACTGTTGGTGGTTATCTTCTCTTTGCATTAAATCCACAGAAGGAATTCCCGTTTTGCAAAATTACTATTGCAAAATTTGATGGTAATGAAATAGGAGAGGAATTTGAAAAAAAAGACCTGGAAGGAAAGATTGAAGAGCAAATAAAGGCTGCCGATACTGTCTTGAATCTATATCTTAAAACAAGAGTTAAGATTAAGGGGTTTGAAAATGAACTGAAACCAGAAATCCCAAAGGGGGTATTAAGAGAAGCAGTAGTCAATGCTATTGCACATCGTGATTATCATATTGCCTCTCAAATTCGCATCTTTATATTCGACAATAGGATAGAGTTTAGAAACCCAGGGAAATTACTAAACACTGTAACTTTAGAAAATATAAAATTAGGAATACATGCAGAACGAAACCCGCTCATTGTCTCCTATTTGGCAAAAATGGGGTATATGACTCAAATCGGGACTGGCATACCCCGAATGATCAGGCTTCTAAAAGAGCATACCGGTAAAGAGCCTGATTTTGAAGAAAGAGATCACGAATTTGTGGTAAGAATCTGGAGACCTGCTTTATGACAGATGTGAGCCTGCTGTTATATAGGAGTTTGAAAAGGACTACAACATTTGTAGAAAAAAATGTAACGTTCACGGGTTTAAAGGTTCAGGCCTGCCCGCCTCGCAAGCGAGCTCCCGCCTGCTAACGCCTGAGCGTAGCGATGGCGGGCAGGTGCTCGCGTTGCGGGCAGGTGGCACTTGCTGGCTTATGAGCAGGGCCGGTGAAATAAAAAACAACTCTGAACCCTGAACCTGTGAACGCTTATTAATATTCTATGCCTTTTCTAGCCAATACTCCTTTTTGGTAATAGTGCTTTATCTCCTTCATTTCTGTGACCAAATCCGCTATTTCTATGAGTTTTTTATGGGCATGACGTCCAGTTATGACCAGCTCCAAAGAAGGAGGCTTATTTAATATTACCTCAAGCAATTCCTCTATGCTAAATAGATTAAAGTGGACTGCCACATTTGCCTCATCCAGGATCACTAATTTATATTTTTCAGATAAGATGGCCTTTTTGCAATCTTTTAAACCCTCTTTTGCCAGTTTTATATCTATAGAATTGATTTCTTTTAAAAGACCCTCTCTACCATATGCCTTGATAATAATTAAATCCCTAAATCTAGATAATGCTTTATGTTCACTACTAGAAGCAGCTTTTAAAAATTGGCCAATAAACACAAGAAATCCTGCACCTGCTGCCCTTAAGGCAAGCCCTAAAGCTGCCGTGGTCTTTCCCTTCCCATTCCCTGTATAGACTTGTATATATCCTCTCATTTACTAATAAATTTCTAATTTTGCTCTTTGCCTTAAGTATTTTTTTAATCTTTCCCTAATCCAGTATCTGGAAAAAGGTAATATACATAAAAAACCCACTGTATCTGTAAGAAAACCTGGCGTTAATAGCAAAATAGCGCCGATAAGCACTAGGAGTCCTTCTAACAACTGATTGCTAGGTAATTGTCCTTGGTTCAGTTCTAATTGAATCTTTGCCAAGATGCTTAATCCCTGGGTTTGTGCTAGATAGGCCCCGATTATGGCTGTAAATAGGATGAGCAGAATAGTAGTAACTGCGCCTAAACGCTTTCCTACTTCTATGATTAAGGCCAATTCTAATAAGGTAGTTGTAACAAATAGGAGGAAAAGTCTGAAAAACATTAAATATCCTTTGCCTTTTCCCAGAGCATATCCATTTCTTCTAAGGGTGTCTTCCCCAAATCTTTACCTTGCTCTTTTAGGGTCTTTTCTATGAATTGAAACCGCTTTTTAAATTTATAAACAGTTTTTCTCAGTGCCTCTTCTGGCTGGATATCTAAAAGGCGAGCCAGATTGACATAAGAAAACATTATATCTCCAAATTCTTCTTCTATCTTTTCTCTTTTTTCTTCCTTTAATGCCTTTTTGAACTCCCCTATTTCTTCTTCTATTTTTAAAATCACGTCCTCAGTCCTCTGCCAATCAAAGCCTACTGTTGCCGCTGTTTTCCCTACCCTATAGGCCAGCATTAATGCTGGCAGTGTTTTAGGAATGCCATTTAGAATAGAAGACCGTGTCTTTTCTTTTGACTTTATTTTCTGCCATCTAATCCTTACCTCTTCTTCATTCCTTACCTTGCTATGTCCAAATACATGGGGATGGCGTCTTATCATCTTTTCTTCCACAACATCTACAACATTGGCAAGGTCAAATTGCCCTGCCTCTTCATAAAGATGGATTAAAAATATGATTAGAAACAATAGGTCTCCTAATTCCTCCTTTATAGCTGATAAATTTCCTTCTTCTATTGCATCTGTAAGTTCATAGACCTCTTCCAATAGATACTTTTTGATAGTTTGTGGGGTTTGTCTCCTATCCCAAGGACAGCCATTTTCTCCTCTTAATGCCTCAACAATATGTTTTATCCTTTCTGTTTTACCCATTTTCCAATTTTCTCTTCGGCTGTCATCCACTTAGCAACATCGCTTAAATAGGGATAGGTAACAGAGTCTTTCTTCCACTTATTTGGGATAAAATAGAAGGTATTGATTAACACTAAGATGATAGAGGCAATGAGTATAGCTTTGGCTGCCCCTAAAAAGGCCCCCAATAGGTGGTCTAGCCAGCCTAGCATGGATGATTTTAATAGAATGCTTATTAAAATACCTATTAAACAAGCAGCAATTATAGTAAGTATTAAAATTATTAAAAAAGCGAGGAAATAGGAGATGGATGAAGGCATCCAGTGCTTAAGATAGGGCACAACAGATGGGGCATAGTGTCCAGCAAGCCAGAACCCCGCAATTATTCCTAAAAGGAAGGCCAATCCCCTTACAAATCCCTTTATGGTATTAGAGATTATAAAAATTGCCAACAATACAAAAACTGAGATGTCTATAATATTCATAAACTAAAAAAATAATAAATCATAAAGGAAATTGCAAGTGCAGGAAATATGTGCTATTTTAGGATTTTAGTGAAGGAATATTATATCTTTGCCATAGAAATAGCAGAAAAGGCCGGAGAAATACTTTTAGATTTATACCCTAAAATCCACGAGATTCGCTATAAAGGAAGTATAAATCTAGTAACCGAGGCCGATGTAAAGAGCGAAAACTTGCTCAAGCAGGCCATTAAAGAGAAATACCCTGCTCATACTATCTTAGCAGAAGAATCAGGCCTAGAGGATAGGGATAAAACATTTAAGTGGATAATCGATCCATTGGATGGAACAACCAATTTTGCTCATGGTTTCCCCTGGTTTTGTGTTTCTGTTGCCTTAGAGGTAAATAAAGAGATTTGTTTAGGGGTAGTCCATAATCCCATATCAAAGGAGACATTTTCTGTCCTAAAACAAAATGGTGCATTTTTAAATGGGATGCCCATAAGGGTCTCAAAAGCAAAACAGATAGAAAAAGCACTGCTTGCTACAGGTTTTCCTTACAATATTCATGAACAGCCAGAGCCTGTGGTTAGCCGTTTTAATAAGATGCTAAAGGTAGCAAGGGGGATAAGGAGGGCTGGTTCAGCCGCCTTAGACCTATGCTATGTAGCTTGTGGACGGTTTGATGGCTTTTGGGAAGAGAGGCTTTATCCCTGGGATACAGCGGCTGGCCTATTGTTAGTAAAGGAGGCAGGAGGAATAGTCACTGACTTTAAAGGAAATCCTTATTCTATTTATGGAAAGGAAATCTTAGCTACTAATGGATTTTTACACAAAACAATGCTTGAGATATTGAATGAATAAACCTCAAATCTTATTCAGCTTGCAAACTGGTTCCCTAATCTATTTTGAACATACACTAATTACTTCTTTAACACAGATGAGTCCATTGATAGCCTTTTCAATACCATCTTGTATAAGGCTCTTCATGCCTTCAGTCATAGCCACTTTTCTAATCTCTTCTACCTTTGC
>CAZNJP010000123.1:0-6003 GCA_964573345.1 uncultured Syntrophobacter sp.
TGGCAGGCGGGCCTTTATCTTACCTCTACCTGATTTTTTGACGATGGGTATTAAGATCGATTTAGAAAAATGTACAGGGTGTGGAGAGTGCATTGAAGTTTGCCTATTTGAGGCACTAACATTAGTAGATGGCAAACCTCAAGTAAACGAAGCTTGCACATTATGTGGAACATGCGCAGAGGCGTGTGAAGTTGGAGCTATCAGTCTACCAGAAATGCCTGAAGTAAAAGTAGATAAAGGTAAAGCAAAGGATATTTGGATTTGTGCAGAACAGCGCGATGGACAATTAGCCCAAGTAGTTTATGAACTTTTGGGAAAAGCTAGAAAACTGGCTGACGTCCTAAAACAAAAAGTGATTGCGGTGCTGTTGGGACACCAGGTCGCTTCTTCTGCTCAAGAGCTTATTAAATATGGAGCAGATAAGGTTTACATTGTTGACCATCCATATTTAAAAGACTTCAATGAGGGTATTTATAGCAGTACACTGATCAGTTTAATAAAAAGAGGAAAACCAGAAGTAGTTTTGGCAGGAGCAACTGCTAGGGGAAGATCCATAATGCCACAAATAGCTGCTTCTCTAGAAACGGGGCTAACTGCAGACTGTACTGGATTAGAAATAGATGAAGAGACAGGTTTACTTTTACAAACTCGCCCAGCTTTTGGAGGCAATGTTATGGCTACTATTACTTGCCCAGAGAAAAGACCACAAATGGCCACAGTTCGCCCCAATGTATTACCCAAACCTCAGGTCAATTTAGCATCTCAGGGTGAAATAGTAAATGTGTCCTTCAATGAGAAGAACACTGAAAGTCATGTGCAAGTCATAAACTTTATCAAAGAAATAGAAGATACTATGGATTTAGCAGAAGCAGATGTTATTGTGGCTGGGGGACGAGGTTTAAAAGAGGCCAAAAATTTTAAATTGGTTAAAGAATTGGCAAATCTTTTAGGAGGAGCAGTAGGGGCTACAAGACCCGTAGTAGATGCTGGCTGGGTACATCCTAATTTCCAAATTGGCCAGACAGGAAAGACTGTAAACCCCAAGCTCTATATTGCTTGTGGTATTTCTGGAGCCATCCAACACATGGTAGGTATGCAATCCTCAAAGGTAATTGTAGCTATTAATAATGACCCTAATGCCCCCATTTTTAATATTGCAACTTATGGTATTGTAGGAGACCTATTTGAGGTAATACCAGCTATGATTAAGGAGATAAAAAACCGCAGATTAGGAGATTAGTAGAGATTGAGAAATAATGGAAGCAATCAGATACCAAATTTAAAAATGACAAATGACAAAGCCCAAATGTCAAACCAAGCCCAAAAATTAAAGTAAAACGGTTAGGGTTACGAAGCCCGTATCGAAGCCCGTCAGACGTAAAACGATACGGGCATCGTTGCCGTAACCGATTAACAAGGGTTTTGGATTTCATTTGGCATTTGGATTTTGGCATTTGGATTTTTTTTAGAGAATATTTAAACATTTGATATTTGGATTTGCTAGGATTTAGAATTTAGTTATCAGATTGGGGGAGTTATTGTGAATAAGAAGATAGCTATTGTTACTGGTGGTTCAAGGGGCATTGGACGCTGTATTGCCCTACGCCTAGCACAAGAGGCAAGGGTTATCATTAGCTGTGTAAAAAGGTGGGAGGCAGCAGAGGCAACTATTAAAGAAATTCAAAATAAAGGGGGTGGGGCTTGGGCCTATCAATTTGATGTATCCTCCTTTAGACAAACACAAGATTTTTTTAAAAAGATTATTGCCAAATTTGGCAGAGTGGATTACCTCATTAATAATGCAGGCATTGCAAAAGACAGTCTAATTTTGAGGATGAAGGAGGAGGCCTGGGACGAAGTGTTAGCAGTAAATCTAAAAGGCACATTCAATTGCATTAAGGCTGTAGCAAGCATTATGATAAGGCAAGGTTATGGACACATTGTAAATATTAGTTCAATAGTAGCCTTTATAGGCAATATAGGCCAAGCGAATTATATATCTTCTAAGGCTGGGATAATAGGGTTGACTAAGGCAATGGCACGAGAACTAGCAACAAAGGGAATTACAGTAAATGCTGTGGCACCTGGTTTTATTGAGACCGAAATGACAGCCAAATTGCCTGAGAAGGTGAAAGAATATATGCTCTCTCAAATTCCATTAGGTCATTTTGGTAAACCTGAAGATGTAGCTGAAGTAGTAGCCTTTTTGGTATCTGATAAGGCTAAATACATTACTGGTCAAGTAATTCATGTAAATGGAGGAATGTACATGTAGTAATGTAATTTTAAAAGGAGGTGAATGCCATGGAAACTATTGAAGAAAAGGTAAGAGAAATTATTGCTAATCAGCTTGGTGTTGAATTGGATGAAGTAGTGCCTGAGGCCTCTTTTGTGGATGATTTAGGAGCGGATTCTTTAGACTTGGTGGAGTTGATTATGGCCATGGAAGAGAAATTTGGTGTTGAGGTACCCGATGAAGAGGCAGAAAAGATGCGTACTGTCAAAGACACAATAAATTATATTAGAGACCATGCTCAGGAGTCATAATTGAGGAGAATAGTAATTACAGGTCTGGGTTTGGTTACACCAGTAGGCATCGGTGTAAAGGAGAATTGGGAGGCCATTTGCCAAGGGCAATCAGGCATCACAGAGATTACTCGATTTGATGCGTCCCTGCATAGTAGCCAAATTGCAGGAGAAGTAAAGGATTTTCACCCGGAGGATTTTATTGTAAAAAAACATATTAAGTATATGGATTTATTTATTCAATATGCATTGGCTGCTTCACGCATGGCTATAGAGGATGCAAAACTTAATATTGATGAGAAAACAGCCCCCTATGCCGGGGTGATCATTGGCTGTGGTCTGGGAGGATTACCAGGGATTGAAAAGTATCATAAAATCCTGTTGGAATCAGGACCCAAGAGGGTCTCGCCCTTTTTTATCCCTATGGTAATTGGCAATATGGCTTCAGGCTATGTTTCTATAGAGTTTGGCTTACACGGGCCCAACTCATGTACTACAACTGCCTGTGCATCGGGTGCCCATGCCATAGGAGAGGCATATTTATATATTAAATCAGGATTGGCTGATGTTATCCTGGCAGGTGGAACAGAATCAACCATCACCCCATTATGTATTGCTGGATTTGGTTCAGCAAGGGCCCTTTCTACCAGAAATAATGAACCAGAAAAGGCATCCCGCCCCTTTGATAAAGAACGGGATGGCTTTGTAGCTGCTGAAGGTGCAGGAGTGCTTATTTTAGAGGAGCTAAATTTTGCATTAGAGAGGGGGGCAAATATTTATGCAGAATTAGTGGGATATGGTGCAAGTAGCGATGCCTACCACATTACTGCACCAACGCCCAAAGGAGAAGGAGCTGCCTTGTGCATGAATAAGGCCTTAGAGAATGCAAATATTTTACCTAGTGAAGTAGAATATATCAATGCCCATGGTACATCTACTAAGTTAAATGATTTAACAGAAACTCAGGCCATAAAAAGGGTATTTAATGAACATGCCTATAAATTATCTATTAGTTCTAATAAATCTATGATTGGTCATCTATTAGGTGGAGCTGGGGGTGTGGAATCAGCATTTACCGTCCTCACTGTCTATAATGGAATTATTCCCCCTACCATTAACTATCAGCATCCTGATCCAGAGTGCGATTTGGACTATACCCCAAATATTGCTAAAAAAAAGCAAGTAAGAGTGGCTATGTGTAATTCTTTTGGCTTTGGTGGAGCAAATGCCTCGATTGTGTTTAAAAAATTTGAAGGTTAAGCAATGTTAAAAAAAAGTCCCATTGTTATTGGCTCAGACCACGCAGGATATAAATTAAAAGAAGCCATCAAGTCTTATTTAGAAGAACAAGGCCTTCAAATAAAGGATATAGGCACAGATAGTGAAAAATCTGTAGATTATCCCTATTTTGGGAGGGCAGTAGCCAAGGCTGTGGCATCTGGTGACTTTAAGAGGGGTATTTTAGTATGTGGGACAGGTATAGGCACGTCCATTGTAGCCAATCGATTGCCTGGAATAAGGGCAGCTTTATGCACTGATACCTACTTAGCCAAAGCAAGTCGGATGCATAACGATGCCAACATCTTGGTATTAGGAGAACGGGACATAGGCATTGAAAGGGCCATAGAAATTATTAAGGCATGGCTAGATACCCCCTTTAGTGGTGGCAGGCACAAAAGGCGCATAGACCAAATTGATAATGAGTACGCAGTTATTGATGACTACAGTACAATTAAGCGTTTTGACCCTGAACTTTCTGCTGCCTTAGAGGGTGAACAAGAAAGACAAAGATATAAGCTACAACTGATAGCTTCAGAAAATATTGCTAGCCCAAGGGTGCGCCAGGTTATGGCCAATGTGATGACGCATAAATACGCCGAAGGTTATCCAGAAAAGCGTTATTATGGTGGTTGCAAGTATGTAGATATTGCTGAAAATTTGGCCATTGAACGGTTAAAGCAACTCTTTTCTGCAGAATATGCCAATGTCCAACCTCATTCTGGTACACAGGCCAATATGGCTGTTTATTTTACTATATTAAACCCTGGTGATACCATTATGGGTATGGATCTGGCCCATGGCGGCCACCTAACCCATGGAAGCCCTGTAAGTTTTTCAGGCATGATGTATAAAGTGGTTTCCTATGGAGTTAATAGAGAAACAGAGACCATAGACTATGAAAAATTGGCTGAATTGGCTAGAAAGTATAGACCAAAATTGATTATTGCAGGTGCTAGTGCCTACCCCAGAATCGTTGATTTTAAGCGCTTTGGCAAGATTGCAAATGAAACAGGGGCTTATTTGCTGGCAGATATGGCCCATATTGCTGGGTTAATTGCTACTGGCATTCACCCCTCTCCTATTCCTTATGCCCATTTTATTACCTCTACCACCCAGAAGACATTGCGTGGGCCCCGTGGTGGTTTTATATTGGCAAAGAAGAAATTTGCTAAGCAATTAAATAAAATTATATTTCCAGGCGTTCAAGGTGGACCTTTAATGAATATCATTGCTGCTAAGGCACTCGCCTTTAAAGAAGCATTGGGTAAAAACTTTAAAGTATATCAAAGCCAAATTGTCGTAAATGCCCAAAAATTTGCATCTTTTATGGCAGAGGCTGGTTTCCGCATCGTCTCTGGAGGCACAGATAACCATTTATTTCTGATAGATTTAACCAATAAAGGCATTACTGGAAAGGAGGCAGAAAAGGCCTTAGATGACGCAGGCATTACTGTGAACAAAAATGCTATTCCCTTTGACAAAAGAAGTCCTTTTATCACCAGCGGGATTCGTATTGGGACCCCAGTAGTCACTACTCGAGGGATGAAAGAAAAGGAGATGGAAATCATTGCCCAATTTATTTTAGATGTGCTTAAGGATGTAAATAATCAAAAAACCATCAAAAAGGTGAGACAAGCAATAAAAGCGTTTTGTGCCAAATTTCCTTTATTTGCTTGGGAATAGTTAATGCCCCGCCCTTCATGGAATGAATATTTCATGTCTATCGCCCGATTGGTAGCACAACGCTCTACTTGTTTGAGAAATAAGGTAGGGGCCATACTTGTAAAAGACAAACGCATTTTAACTACTGGTTATAATGGGGCCCCTTCAGGCCTAGCCCATTGTTTAGATATAGGGTGCTTGCGGGAAAAATTGGGCATTCCTTCAGGAGAGCGTCATGAACTCTGTAGAGGACTTCATGCCGAGCAAAATGCCATCATTCAAGCTGCCTATCATGGCATCTCTGTTAAAGGTGCCACTCTCTACTGCACCCATCATCCATGTATTATCTGCACTAAGATGCTAATCAATGCTGGAATAAAGACTATCTATTATGAGATAGGCTATCCTGATACCTTATCAGAAGAGATGTTAAAAGAGGCCAAAATCATGGTAATTCATTACAAAGGGAACAAAGCTTGATTTAAGCCACAGACCCGCCTGCTAACGCCTGAGCGCCTGCCCGCAACGCTCTCG
>CAZNJP010000124.1:0-5998 GCA_964573345.1 uncultured Syntrophobacter sp.
TATTTTATTGAAAAGGAGGCACCGGTATCAAAGGCAAAGGGGCTTATGGCCTATAGGTGCCGTGTTATTGGGTGTTTAAAGGAAAAGATGGATTTGGTAGTAGAAGTGGAAGTACCTATTTGCACTTTATGTCCTTGCTCTAAAGAGATTAGCGAATTTGGTGCGCATAATCAAAGAGGAATAGTGAACTTAAAGATAAGATTTAAGAAGTTTATGTGGCTAGAGGATATGATTAAAATGGTTGAAGAAGCTGGCTCAAGTGAGGTATATTCTGTCCTGAAAAGGGCAGACGAAAAATATGTAACTGAGCAGGCATATCTAAACCCAAAGTTTGTTGAGGATGTAGTAAGGGATATTGCCAAAAGGTTATTGACTGACCCAAATATAACATGGTTTTCAGTAGAGGCGGAAAACTTTGAATCTATTCATAATCATAATGCATATGCATATATTGAAAGAAAAAAAGGCCGTTAAATCGGGGAGTGGTCAAATCATTGAATGGTTTAACGAATTGACGATTCAACGAATTAACTATTATTAAGCAAGATGATAGATTCTTGTTTTAAAGGTTATACATTTGGTCAAGACAAGGCCTGCAACCCAAAGGAAACAATAAAGACTGTCTTAAATAGGCTCAACAAATTAGTAAGTAGTAAGGGAGTAAACAGTGAGAGAGAAAAGACAAAAAACTTATTTGGCCATCTCATCATCTCACGCATAGACCATTTTGACAGGCTAGGCATCCCAGCCTACATTTGTCAGGTTGATTCAAGTCTAGGGATAAATGATAGTTGTGGGAAAGGGGTAACTTTAGAGCAGGCAAAGGCCAGTGCCTTAATGGAGCTTGTAGAACGTTATAACTGTGATTGGTTTATAAAAGAAAAAAACCATTTTATTATTGATAGCTATGACAATTTAAAAGAGGATGCCTTAGCCCCTTTAAGTATGCTTTCTCCTCTTTCTTCTGTCTATCAGACAAATAAGATATTAAAAGATATAAAAAGAATGCCCCTTCCATGGACAGAATCCTTTTCTTTAACGCACAATAAACCTATACTCTTTCCTTTACATTGGTTTTATCTTATCTATGGCACTACAGGGCTTGCAGCAGGGAATACCATAGAAGAAGCCATATTGCAGGCAATAGGAGAGATTGTAGAAAGGCACAACATCTCAAGGGTAATAGAAGGAAAGGTTATTACACCTAATATTGATATCTCTTCTATTGAGCACTTTATTGCAAGGCGATTGATAAAAAAATTCTTTGATGCAGGCATTAAACTTTTTATAAAGGACTTTTCTTTAGAGTTAGGCATTCCTACTATAGGCATATTGGCCTATGATCCAAATCCACCAAGTAAGACAGTCAGGATATACAATGTAGCAGGGACTCATTTAAACCGCGACTTTGCCTTAATCCGTGCCTTGATTGAGCTTGCCCAACACAGGGCACAAATTATCTTTAGGGAAAATAAAAAGATGTCAGGTGGGCCTACTTATTGCTTTCCACATTTTGAGACACTAAAAGAGGCCTCATATTTGATAAAAAATAAAAAAAATATCCCATTTAATGAGATACCTACCTATAGGCATAAAGACTTTAGTATGGAGATAGAAAGGGCAGTAGGTTTAATCAAACAGCATAATTTAGAAGTCATTGCAACTGAAACTACCCATCCCGAGCTTCAGTTACCATCAGTGATAGTCACCATTCCTGAGGCAAGACTTAATCGCCCTAGCACAAGGCTAAACCCTTATTTTTTTATGGCAAGGATATGCATGGATTTAGGAAATTATAAAACAGCCATAAAGTATTTTGAAAAATCTATAAAAATTGATCCCCATTATAAAAACATCCCCCAAATTCTATGCGAGATGGCCATTTGTTATAAGAGGCTAAAGATGTATAGGCAAGCAAAAAGCTATTTTGAAAGAGTCATAACCCTATCACCAAACCTTGTTCTTTCCAAAAAATTTATAGATGATTTCACAGAGGTAGTTAATGTAGACCTGCATTTGCCAAATTAAGGCAACTATGTTAGAAATAGGCGTGGCTATTTACAAAGCTAAAGATAGTTTCTTTCATAAGGCAAAAAAGGAAGGTTATGTCTGCAGGTCTGTATATAAACTAATAGAGATAAATCAAAAATATCATATAATCAAGGAGAAAGACAAGGTGTTAGATCTGGGGGCAGCCCCTGGTTCATGGCTTCAATATACAAATAAAGTTGTAGGAAAAGATGGTTTTGTATTGGCAATAGACCTAAACCCATTAAAAGTTAATCCATTACCAGAAGATATACAATTTTTGAAGTCAAATGTATTTGATATAGATATAAAACAGATTACATCTATTAGTAATTTTGATGTAGTATTAAGCGATATGGCCTCAAATACTACAGGAAAAAAGGATGTAGATGCATACCGTTCATTTAGGCTCTCAATGCGCGCCTTAGAAATAGCCAACGAGGCCTTGTGTCAAGGAGGACACTTTGTTTGTAAGGTATTGGAAGGAGGTGATTTTAAGGATCTTTTAACAACATTTAGGAGGCATTTTCATTTGGCAAAAGCGTTTAAACCAAAAAGCTCACGTCCCATGAGCAGGGAGGTATATTTAATAGGATTAAATAAAACTTGACTGGAGATAAATTAAGATTAGTAGAAATTAATAGATAATGGAGAAAATATTAAATTCTAAAGTCCAAATGTCAAAATCCAAATGTCAAATGAAATCCAAAAAATTCTCGTTAATTGGTTACGTTTGCGATGCCCGTATCGTTTTACGTCTGACGGGCTTCGATACAGGCCTCGTAACCCTAGCCGTTTTACTTTGGACTTTGGGCTTGATTCCTGAACCTGTCAGGAACAGGTTTGACATTTGAGCTTTGTCATTTGTCATTTTTAGGGGGTTTTATGTCAGGTCATTCTAAATGGGCACAGATTAAGAGAAAAAAATGGGCTACAGATGCCAAAAGAGGGAAAGTCTTTGCAAAATTGATTAGGGAAATTATCACATCAGCCCGCTTGGGGGGAGGAGACCCAGAAGGCAATCCAAGACTAAGGACAGCAATAATTGCTGCTAAAGCAATAAATATGCCTAAAGAAAATATCGAACGAGCTGTTAAAAAGGGCACAGGAGAATTGGAAAGTACCCATTATGAAGAGGTTTTCTATGAAGGATATGGCCCAGGTGGGGTAGCCATTTTGGTAGCTGCTATTACAGATAACAAAAATCGTACTGTATCTGAACTAAGACGTCTATTTAACAAATATGGAGGGGAATTGGTAGAAGCTGGCTCTGTATCCTGGATATTTCAGAAAAAGGGGTCTATAACGTTTGACAAAAATAATATGAATGAAGAGCGTTTAATGGAAATTGCCTTAGAGGCTGGAGCAGAGGACATTAAAGAGGAAGAGACTACTTATGAAGTGATTACCGCACCTGAAGACCTTGATTCAGTAAAAGAGGCGTTTGATAAAGCAGGATTAAAGTATAATTTGGCAGAATTAAGCATGGCACCCCAAAACACCTTATGCATTACAGAAGATAAAAAGGCAGAACAAATTTTAAAGTTGATGGAGATATTAGAGGATTATGACGATGTCCAAAAGGTGTATGCCAATTTTGATATACCTGAAGAGATTATAGAAAGGGTCTCATAGATGAGGATTAAAGGATTGAAGGGTAAGGAGTTCTTAACAGTGAGCTTAATCCTTCAATCCTTATCCCTTAATCATAGGAGTGAGCATGAGGGTATTGGGTATTGATTTAGGCTCGTATATCACAGGTTATGGCATAATAGAACAGGGTAAAAATGGGCTCATATATATAAACGATGGTGAGATCAAACTATCCAAGAAATTATCTAAACTATATGATGGGCTATGCAATATAATGGAAAAATATATCCCTGAACATGTAGTTATTGAAGACATTTATGTAGCAAAAAATATAAAAACGGCTTTCTGTTTAGGGGAACTAAAAGGTATTGCCATCTTGGCAGCAGAAAGATTCCATTTTCCCCTATTTACTTATGCTCCATCAGAGATTAAACAAGCTGTAGTAGGATATGGACTGGCAGAAAAACAACAGGTAAGGGAGATGGTTAAAAGGTTGTTGCAGCTTCCTGATTTACCTAAAGAACACGCTGCCGATGCCTTGGCCACAGCCATCTGTCATTTACATCAGTTAAGGACATGATAGGTTACCTTCAAGGTACCTTAATACTTAAATATCCAAATTATATCATCTTAGAAACAAATGGAGTAGGCTATAAAGTGGAGATTCCTTTAAGTACATTTTCTGAGTTGCCAAGCCTTGGAGAAAGGATAAACTTACACATTCATACATACCTTAAAGAGAATGTAATTAAGTTGTTTGGCTTTTTTTCATTGACTGAAAAGGAAGCATTTACTTCATTAATAGAGATCTCTGGTGTTGGCCCAAGGCTTGCCTTAAACATTCTCTCTTGCATCTCCCCCGAAGGTTTACAAATGACTATTCAAACAGAAGATGTTACCAGACTTAAGACTGTCCCGGGTGTTGGCCGTAAAACAGCCCAGAGGATCTTACTAGAAATGAAAGATAAATGGAAAGGCATATCTATTTTGGGAAAAACACAGACAAAAGATGAAAAAAGGGAACAGCTTATAAAAGATGCTATTTCTGCTTTAACAAACTTAGGTTATCAAATAAAGGAAGCAAAAAATGCTGTAAATCAAGCATGGGAAAAGTTGAATGATTACAGTTTAGAAGAATTAATAAAACAAAGTTTAAGGTTTCTCTAAGATGGATAATAGATTGATTAATTCTTTTGAAAAAGGAGAGCTAAAAGAGGAAATAAGCATTCGTCCTCGCTCTTTTGATGAGTTCTTTGGACAGAACCAGATTAAAACTAAATTAAAGATCTTCATAGAGGCAGCTAAGGCCAGAGGGGAGGCCTTGGATCATGTGCTTTTGCATGGTCACCCTGGACTGGGCAAAACCACTTTAGCCCACCTTATTTCATTGGAAATGAATGTCAATATAAAGGGCACTTCAGGCCCTGTTTTAGAGAGGCCAGGGGACTTGGCTGCCATCCTCACCAACTTATCAGAAAGAGATATCCTGTTTATAGATGAAATCCACCGTTTGAGCCCTGTAATTGAAGAAAAACTTTATCCTGCGATGGAGGAATTTCAATTGGACTTGGTGATTGGTCAGGGACCAAGTGCCAGGACAATCAAAATAGATTTACCGCATTTTACATTGGTTGGGGCCACCACACGCACTGGCCTTCTTACTTCCCCATTACGCGACCGCTTTGGTGTCTTATTGCATATAGATTTTTATGAGACAGAAGATTTAAAAAACATCATCCTTCAAGCGGCAAAGCGATTACATATTGAGATTGATGGACAAGGGGCCTGTGAACTTGCAAAACGTTCCAGAGGAACACCTCGTGTAGCATTGAGACTTCTAAAAAGAGTGCGTGACTTTGCCCAAATTAAGGCCAATGGCACAATAAACCAACCCATTGCTGATAAGGCATTAAAATTATTAGAGGTGGATGAAAAGGGACTTGATAAACTGGATAGAGCGATACTCTCTACTATTATTTATAAGTTTGATGGGGGGCCTGTGGGCCTGGATACTTTGGCAGCGGCTATTGGCGAAGAAAAGGACACTATCCAGGATGTATGTGAACCCTTTTTACTCCAAATAGGCTATCTGAACAGGACATTAAGGGGTCGGATGGCTACAAAATTGGCTTATAAACACTTAGGTTATAATCTACCAATTCAAGAGAGATTATTTAAAGACTCTGATTGAAAAATCGTTAAATGGTTGACTCGAGGTTAGTTGGATTAAATCGTTAAGAGGAAGCCTTCAGCGATAAATTGTTTTACTATTTGACGATTTAACTATTTAACGAATTGACGTAATTGCTCAATAAGTTGTGGATTTATTACTAAATAGTCAGAGAAACATGGTAAATGGCGATTGGAAATAATTATA
>CAZNJP010000125.1:0-5982 GCA_964573345.1 uncultured Syntrophobacter sp.
AGACAAAAAACTGGCTGAAGTGTTAAAAAGCTTTGGCATTTTGTAGTTATCAATTCCTAGACCAGCAGAATACAGCGACAGAAAGGTAGTAGGGGCGGTGGCAGGCATAGTAATACCTGCCCGCCATCGCTACTTGCCCGCCAATGCCTGTTTGCCTCGTTCCTCTGCACGACGGTGGGCTTGGCTGGGGCAGGCAGGCGCTCAGGCGTTAGCAGGCGGGGAAGAAAGGGCAGATAGATTTGCTTATCGTCAAGGACTTTTTGTTATTGGTCAAACTGGTGAGACAGTAAAGATACTAAATGATAAAACATTTAAACCCAAAATATGGTAAAAAGTCCTGTTTAGTAAGGGTGAAAAGATGGTGCTCTTACCTACTTACTTATACTCATAAGGCGTGAAGCGTAAAGGGTGAAGCAATACCTTACACTTTTTGAAAATATCCCTTAAAAGTTAAAAATGTATTAATATTCCATCAAAGTTTTTAACTGCTTTTCATACCCCTTAAGATACGGGCAATTCAACTGTTTACATATTTCGATTGATAATCTTAAGTATCTTATTGCACTCTCTTTATCCCTTAAATGGTTGAAATAATATCCTGCGATAAGATAATATGTACCCATTAGACCTTCTCGGTCGTTTACTTCCTTTGCTATTGTGAGACTCTTTTTGTAGTACTCAATTGCCCTATCAAATTTACCCAGATTATAATATAATAAGCCGATACCAGCATAGCTCCGGCCGAGCCCAATCCTGTCACCTACTTTCCTTCTCAGTGTAATGCTCTTTTTAATATACCCGAGGGCTTTGTTATACTTGCCTAAGTATTCATAAGTTACCCCAATGCCGTAATAACATTGACCAAGGCCAGTCAGGTCGTTTAATTCCTTCCTTATTACAAGACTTTTTTCAAGGTACTCAATTGCTTTATAATACTTACCCGATAAAACATATGCTATACCTATGCTATTATAACTGGCGCTCAGTCCAATCCTATCACCTACTTTCTTCCTCAAGGTAATGCTCTTTTGAATGTACTCGATAGCTTCATTATACTTACCCCAACGCATATACGCATTACCGATGCCGTGGTAACTTTCAGCCATTCGAGCAAGGTCGTCTATTTCTACACATATTGCAAGACTCTTTTGATAATACTCAATGGCCTTACGATATTTGCCCCACTCGTTATATAGGGAACCGATATGATTGTAAGTATTACAAAGTCCGTCCTTAATATTCTTGCGTTGACATATATCTAGTGCTTTTTCACACATTTTAAGTGCATTCCTCCTTTTTCCAATCCTGCGATATACTAAATTAAGCATCAAATAGGGCTCATAAAATTCTGGGTCAGCATTGATAGCCATTTTACAAATTTCTATAACTGTGTCATTTTTGCCTTGCATAAATAGTAGGTATGTCTGCATAGCCAAATCTCTTGCACTTATTTTATTTAATATCCTACGTCTTTGAACAATAATTTTTTTCTTTTTCTTATTAGTTAGAGCTTGTTTCAACTGCTTCTGTAATTGCGAAACTTTTCTCTCTAATGCATCTCGTTGTCTTTTAATCTTTATGAGTTCTTGTTTGATCCGTTCTTTTCTTAGTAATAACTTGATCTTCCTTTCTACATCTTCTTCATCTATTTCTACCCTTACAGTCACTTGAACACAGATATTTTCCTCAATTAAGCTAACTTTCTTGTCAAGTACTTCTACCTTGAGGATACCAGCGGATAATGTTCGGATTTCGTCTTTAGTACAAATACCTTTTTCAATGACTGTAGTGGATTCTAGATAAACTCCAGCACGTTCAAGGCATAACCGTTTGGCTTTTTCTAAAGCCATTTTCTCACCGTCTAATTTACTCTCGTTATCACCGCAGCAGTATTTTGCAGTCTTCGTTATTGTAATTACTTTTGAAAAGGTAAATTTCGGGGAAATAATAACAAGAAGCCACAGTCCAATAAAAAAATATTTCCTCATGCTTGCGTCTTTTGAGACTTAATCTTGGCGTAAGTATACTTGCTCGTCTTATACCCCAATGGCATCAGTCATTAATAAGACAAGCTTGATAATACCAGCAAACATCTTTTCTTTCCCAAGATTGTTCCCCTATTTCGAGTTCATTTAATTGTTGCTATCATTCCCTTTCCTTTATTTTATCAGCATCTAATCGATGCTAGCTATCATTTTGTGAAGGATTTTACTTTGATTTTCGGTTGGTTTTTTACCCCATTTTTGCATGCTTACACCGATTTCAGCTAATATGAGAAGTTTATCAGCCCGACGTTCTATAATTTTTAGTACCTCAAAGGCCTTGTCATACTTCCCAATTTTTGCAAGCTGACAGGCTATCTGACGGAATGACAAGTCTCTTTCGTAAGAACTTTTCATAGATTTAGCTCCATCAAGTACTTGCAAGAGTATTTTTAAGGCTTTATCCTCCTTGCCACTCTCGCCAGCCTTAAGAGCTGTGTGAATTAACACCTCTAATTTCCACAAGTTAGTGTAAAATATATGTCTTGCTGGTGATATTGTATGTTTAGGAACGATGCCTTCTGCGGGTATACGTTTGGCTATTTGAAGTGCCAGATCGTACTGCCCAATTTCTGCGTAACTAGTAGCTGTTTTAGCCAATCCTAAAAATTTCCAAAGCCCCTTTTCGCTCTTAGCTACCTCAAGAGTTTGGGATAATAAGTACGAAGCTTCATACTCTTTGCCTAAGTTATGTAAGACTACTGCGATATCAGTTAGTGCTAATTGGGCGATATAATTCTTGCTCCTGGTGGCTATATCCACCGCTTGGGACAGTATTTCTAAGGCCTTTTCCTTCTGCCCAAGTTCTACATAATAGGTTGCTATTTTCACTAATGGGTAAACTCTGAAAGGGGCGTACTTTATAATTCTGTCTGCTTGAACTGCTTTTGATAGTACTTCTAAAGCCTTATTTTTTTGTCCTGCTTCTGCATATACCTCTGCTATCTTGATAACCGCTATAGCCCTATCATAAGGATCTTTGATTTCTTCTTCATCCAATCCTCCTTCAAGCTCCGGCAGCAATGTTAAAAACTTTTTTTGCCCAAGCGTGAATTGGATACGTATCAAGTCGCAGAGAAGAGAAAAGGCTTCAAAGCCCTTGGGGCCATCACCCAGAAAGTGAACAAACTGATGCACCATCTTTAAGGCCTCATCACGCCTCCCAACTTCTAGGCATTTCTCAGCTAACTCAAGGAGAGTCCCGTTACCGCTACCACGCTTAGTAGCTGAAGCTACCATAACGGCACATGCCAATGGGTCTTCCTCTGCAGCAGCCTTAAGGGAAATTTTAGGAATAATATTTTCTTTAAGGTTCTTCATATCCTTAACTTCTCCACTGGCAATCTTTACAGCAATCTGTGACGAGGGATATTTGGAGATTATCCTTTCCAGCTTACCCAGTGCCTCCTTATATAGCTTTAAGGCATCTCGATAGCTTGTGTCCTCAACTTTTTGTGCTGATTCCACAAGTTTAACAGCCTCCACATACAGTTTATTTGCCTTTTCATCAGGGCTTGCACAACTCATTAAGATAAAGAGAATAGTAAATGAGGCCAGTAAAATCTTTTTGAAGTTCCTAGTTTGCACAGATAATAATCCCTCCTGTTGTTTTCGTTCCAGGAGGATTATAGCACACATTTTTTTGCCCTCCTTTTTTGTAGTAATTTTCCCTCTGCATGGTCTAGATTATTAGTCATACTACTACAGGGGAATAGTATCGATTTTTGTCTAAAATTCTTGTCAGCTAATTTTTAAAAAGGTGGATTTCTATGCACTTTTCCTACAGGGTTTTACCTCCACTGCCAAATTTTTATTCGTGAAAATGGATTCCGGTAGAGGAGCATCTTCAAAGTTTACTGCGCCTAACTCAGTTTTAGGTGAAGTAGCCGCCATTTCCCTTATTTTAAATCTTGAACAGCCGCAATGAGCTCTTGAGCTCGCTTCCGAAGTTCCAACGGTTTGGATATTTTGGGGAAAAGCTCCTTTGTCCCTCCTGAGCCAGTTACTACTATAGTTCCGTAACCAAATATCCTTCCCAGAATTCCTTGGTTAACAGCGATTGACTCCACTTTCGTTAAAAGTATTTCTAGGGAATGTCTACGAATGAACCCTACCTTTCCAAGGATCCTCTTATTCGTCACTCCAAATTCCGAAGTAGAGTACGTTATAAATGAAGAGAGACCGTTCAAGGCAGCAAGCACGATGAAAAGCCGTCCAATCGGTGCTGAATCACTCGCAAATCCAATGATGGCTATAAGCAGAAAAATCACGCCCAGAGGAAGACGATCCAATGCAACTTGGCTCGATACACTACCTTCTCCTCGGCCATAAGGTTTTGTTCAATGTAACCCATATCCAACCCCCTACTGTGAATTATATTATTTTATACTTATATTGCGGAAAATTACCTTACCTTCGCTTTTACCTATTTTCAAATTCATTTCTAATGTGCCTACAGATGCTTGTGGTGAGATGTCTTTAAAATAGACAGACATCTTTATGCTTACACCAGGTATTATAGTATCATCAGCCCCCCAATCGCTAGCGCAATCCGTGCCCACACACGCCCTATCTGCTTTATACTTATTTGCGAGGTCATCGTATAGACAGCAACTGGAAGGATAGGTTGCCAATTTTACTTCCTTCTCACCATTATTGGTTGCAGCTATGTAGACTGTTACAGCATTGCCAGCCCTTTTTGCATCTAAAAGCCTAAATTCTAAATCACCGAGTACAAATTTTTTTGTTGCCTTCTTTAAAATCTTGGGTCTTGCAGGTGCTGCCCCTGTTGTTTCTATTCCCCTTGCCAAAAGCCCTTCAATGGCCTTTGTCTTAGCAATATTTCCTGTAGCTGCTGCAATTACCTCAGCAGTATCAGTGGTAATTACCTTTGTCGATACCCTTACACTGTCTCCAAATGGTGTGACTGTGCCTGTAACAATGGCATCAACACCAGATATCTTTCCAAACCTTTCAACTGCTTTGGGCTCAAGGAACCATGAGGCAGAGAGCTTGTGCTCAGCAATGATGCTCTTTAGATGAAGCCTGTCTATTACCCTAAATCCCTTTTTTAAAGAGACAAGATTTGCTGATAGCTCCTCTGCAATAAACCTTCCAAGCTCTGTAACATTTCCCTGAAGGTCTGTAAAATCAACAACTGCCACAGTCCTTTTGCCACTTCTTTCTATATTTTTAGCAATCTTTAAAGAAAGCCCTTGTAATTCTTCCTCATAGGTCCCAGCCGATACCATTAATGGAAAAAAGAGAATAAATAAAATAAGAATGAAATAGATACTTTTCCTCATAATGCCCTCCTTCTTATAATTTCATGCCACAAATTAATCCCTTTGTCAAAAAAATTGTAAGACAAACCTTCATCTAAAATTAGCTAGTATAAAGGATCTGGTAGTGCTTGAATAGAAATATAAAGAGAGGTATTGACAAGATATAATCCCAACGGTATGTACGTACATAAACTTTGGAGTCTTGAGATGCCAGTTAAAAGGTTAAATATTGAGCTACCTTTAGATCAATATGAATTTCTCCGCAAAGAGGCTACTGCAAGAGGAATTGCCATCTCCCGGCTGATTAGAGAGCTTATAGCAAAGCACCGTCAATCCCTTACAGAAGAACTTAAGAAAAAATATAAAAATTACCCCTGGTTCCGTAGGCGTGGTTCCTTTGATGGGCCAGATGATCTAGCTAAAAAGCACGACCTTTATCTATATGGCAAAAACCAATGATCTTCATAGATACTTCTGCATTCCTGGCCATAGAGAATCGAAGGGATGGAATACCTTCATATTGAGACCGCTTTTACCTTTGATGATCACTTTAGACAATATGGTAAATTTATTGTGAGGCCATAAGGCCCTCCTTGTTTACTATTTTAAGTCCTTTTTTAAGGAAAAAGCCTTTTTAAATATCCCCTTTTTTACCT
>CAZNJP010000126.1:0-5643 GCA_964573345.1 uncultured Syntrophobacter sp.
TAAGCCATAATAATTTAATTGCAAGTGAATTTACACACAGCCTGGGACGGTACCGGGAATTTCCTTCTTGGACAATTTTCTATAATAGGAAGCAGCTTGCTTATGAAATTGATCTCTAACCACTGTTATTGCTATCCATCCCCCAGTATCTACAAAAACAGGATCCATAATTAGCTCTTTTTTCCGTAAAGGTATTTGTCATGGTAAATTGAGGCATCGGTGGGTCCATGTGGATTATCACATAATCCAATAAGCTTTAAGAGTGGATCTTCTTTAATTAAATTTATCCTTTGTTTAGCAATGTATTCTTTGACGGCTCGACGTATATGCTCAGATTCGGAAACCTTGGTAGACAAGGCTAAATTCTTAAGGGCTCGCTCGTTTTCCTCATCTATATAAATTTGTTTTCGTTTAAGGTTGGCCATAAAATCTCCTTTTTTGTTTTATGGTGTATACATTAACATATTAACTTAAGTATTGCAATGACTCTGGTTTTAAAGTAGGTGTTACAAAACGTGGATACTCATCCATTTTGTTCATGCTCAGGAAATAAAATTTGCCGCATCCTGAAACAAGTTTAGGATTCGCAGATAGCCGCATTTTTTTAGTGATTTCTGTGTAAATCTGTGTAAATCTGTGGCTTAAATTAAAAGGTTTTTTATTTTAAAATCCATCTTTTTATATCTTCCCTATCCCATGGCCCTCCGTGGGCTGCATAGAACTTTTTGATCCCAAGAGAAAGGAGCATTTTAATGCTTTCTAAGACAAGCTCCTTTTGTTGAGCAAAAAGAGGCAGGTTTGGCCGCCACCTGAAGATAGGATGGGCAGCCAAAAGGTCACCTATTATAGCCTCACCACCTGGTAAGATTACCGAAATAGAACCCTTTGTATGCCCTGGGGTAGGAAGGATATAGGCATTGATGCCAAATTCGCTCAGGTCTAGTTTATTTTCAATCAAGATTTCACAAGGAATAGCTAGTTTTCTTTTCGCCCACTTTCTAAAGATAGTAATAAGAAATTTCCCAAGGAGGCCTAAAGGGATAATAGGGGCATTTTCTCCTTTTTCTAAATAAAAGACATCGGCCTTATGAGCAGCCAAAGGGGCACTTAGTGCCTGCCTTAAAATGGGGGCTCCACCAAAGTGGTCAAAATGGGCATGGGTTAAAATGATAAGGCTTACTTCCTCTCTTTTTATATGGTGTTTAGAAAGGGCGTTTAAAACCTTCTTTCCAGCACCTGGTGGGCCTGCATCTATAATTACTGCCCTTTTACCCTTTATAAAAAATACATTTACCCATCCCAAAGAAACCTTGATCAATCTTTGTGACATTGATTTAAATCATATTGGCTGAAGAAAAAAGAAATCTCTAAGACCGCAGTCTCTTTAGAATCTGAGCCGTGGACGGTATTCTCTGTCTTGCTCAGTCCAAAATCCCTTCTAATAGTGCCTGGTTTTGCATCTTTTGGGTCGGTTGCCCCCATGATTTCCCTTACCCTGCCTATGGCATTTTCTCCCTCTAAGACCATGGCTATAATGGGCCCAGAGGACATATAATTTACCAAGTCTTTAAAAAATGATTTGTCTTTGTGCACGGCATAAAATGCCATTGCCTCAGATTTATTAAGTCTAAACATTTTAATAGATATTACCTTTAGTCTCTCTCTTTCAAATCTATTTATGACCTCCCCTACCAGACTCCTTTTCACTCCATCAGGCTTTATCAATACCAAACTGTGTTCCATGAAACGATTTTTAACTCAATCAATTAAAAAATACAAGTTAAAGGTTTTTGACAAGCTGAATAAAAAGGTCTATTGTATAAATATAGAATGAAAAATAGTCTAAAAAACATCTATGATTTTATCAGTGATCATCTTTATTTTTATCGCCCTGATTTAGAGATAAGTGGAGAAAAATACAATTCTACCCTGTTATTTAGCCTACTTACTGCAATCCTTCAAGGGAAACAGCTCATTGTTGGAGAGCCTGGTTTGGGTAAGACTACGTCTGCCGAGTATATATGTTCTGTATTTTATCAAATCCCTTTAGGTACTATCTGGTTAAGTGAAATAGCAGGTCACCCAGAACAGACAGAGGAGAAGATAGTGGGTCGCCCTAACCTTGGCCTCCTGAATAAGGGCATTGAGTCTGTAGTCTGGTCAAACTTTGTCCAACTTCCAGTAAAGATTGTAGATGAGATAAATAGGCTACCAGAGACCAAACAAAGTATCATATTAGATGGTGTAGATAGGGGTAATTGGGAATATTTAAACGAGATGTTTATTAATGATGAATATTGCCTTTTTGCTACTGCAAATTACCAAGACTTGGGCACATTTACCATTATTGCACCTATGCTTGATAGATTTGATGTGATGGTGGAATCAAAGCATCCTGGTGCCAATATCTCTTATCTTATTGGGCCCTTTTACAAAAAGGATGAACTCCTAAGACATGAAAGGTATGAAAAAGAATTAAACAAATTGCTCAATAGTAGGCTTCCTTATAAGACCAAAATGGAAAGAACTGAAAAGGTCTGTGAAAAATTTGGTAAATATTTGAAAAAAAAGGGACTAAAACCTGTTTCTAAAGAGGAAAGAAAGGCCATCCAAGATCAAATGGAAAAATTAGAGCTGGATTTAGATGCCAATGCCTACCTTCGGACACTTATTTCAGAGCTCTCCTTTTGTTATAAATATGGGCAAAAAAGGGCCAATGAGAAATGTGAAGAGGGATGCCATTTTACAGGTTATCTTTGTCATAGTATAAAAAATTGTATCTCCAACCGTTTCCCTATCTCTATAAGGGTTTATGCCCAAGCCCTTGCTTGGCTCCTGGGAGAAAAGCAAGTAAATATTGAACATATAAAGACAGTGGCCCCTTATGCCCTTTCCCATCGTCTCCAATGGAAAGAAGAGTTTGTAGCTACTCATGAAAAAGAAGTCAGAGTGGATCCTCTGCCTATTTATCTGGCAAAGGTGGCCGTAGACAGGGTCTTAGAACGTTATGGAGAGCAAAGGGAATCCATCAAAGAAGCCTTGGCCATTGGTTATAGCGTATCCCAGGGAGAGGAAATTGCACTTTTAGAAGGCGATCACCCAATTTATTGGGAAATTAAGAGAGATTTAGGAGAATTATGAAAAACCTCTTTTCTGAATTTAAGAATTTTAGGCCAAAGCGGAGGGAAATCCCCTTAGATAACATCATAACCTCCAAAGAAAAGGTAATGCAAACCTTAATTAAGTCATACAACAAGCTTGTTGAGCAGGAGGCAAAAGAGTTGGTTTGGTTAGTAAGCTATCACTCAGTAATCAGGGCCTATGCCAGTGCTGAAAAAAGCATAAAAAATATGGAATATGGAGTAGAAGATATTGAAGAGTTTCTGTTTGAAATAGAAGACTCATCAAAGCTCCCCTACCCTATTATGGGGCTTTCTGGTATCTATACCGCTGCCTTATGTAACCATGCCAAAGAAAGAGAGATTGTCTTTGATTTACGAAATAGAAATATAACCTTACACCTTTTGGGGTATCGTCTACCAGAAGGAAAAAAGCTTTTAGTCTATGGAGATTTAGGCGACTTTACAGGAATAGGGCTAAATGGTGGAGAAATATGGGTTGAAGGCAATACCGGTAACTGGACAGGGGCAGGCATGAAGAGGGGGAAAATGGTGATTAAAAAGAATGTGGGGCGAAGAACAGGAGAGGACATGGTAGGTGGTGAGATCTATGTAGAAGGAAAAATCCTTGGTATAGGTAACATAAGGTATGGAAGGGTATATGAAAAAGGAGAAATAGTTTCCCTATGAAAAAGATACCAAAGTCCACTTGGCTAAAAATAAGAAAAAAACACTTTTTCCCGCCATTACCATTTCCCAAGATTGAAAAGGGGCAAGAAAAGGCAGCTTTAGAGATAAAAAATAAACAAATATCCATTGATGAAGATTTTCTTTCTCAAATTTCAGAGAAGATGCCAGAAAGTGATGCGATAGAGGCCCTTTTAGACCACGCCACTGCCCATTATACCTTTTGTCCTTGGGATTTTGCTAATTATTTAAGGCTATATGCTGAGGCAAAAAAGGTCTGTAACGATAAGGATATGGCAAAAAAGAGCACAGATTACTTTATGGATGTAGTAGTAGATACATATTGTGTTAAAGAGAAACAAAGCACCATTCCTTCCCTTTATAAACACATGGAAAAGGGGAAGATTGATCAGGTAATTTGTGCCTTATATCAGAAGATCTGGGGAAAGGACTTAAATGTTTCTGGATCTGATGAACTGGTTAAAAAGCTTATGCGCCTTCCTTACATAAATAAAAAACGATGGACAGAGGTCATTAAACGATTCACGCATATCCTAAGGCCATTACTAGAAGAGGAAATGCTTAAATCAGCATCAAATCCCTTGGGGGATCATAAGTCTATGTTTTCAAAAGAATCTATTGATAAAGGGCTTATGGAATTGGCCCAATCTGCTGCCTCCCCAAAGGCATTTAGTGAATTGGTGGACGATTTTAAAGAAGAATTAGAGGAGACAGGTTATCTTGGTCAGGGTATTGGCAGGGGAAGAGGGCAAGAAACCATGGCAAACATCCTTTACTACATAAAACTTGCTCAAAACTACACCTTGCCTTTGAAAAAATTGCCAGAAAGGAAATCAGGTTCTATCTATCCGCATTCACACTCTCCTTGGGAGATAGAGAGACCATATTATGATATAGATATCTGGACTAGTTTTGGAAAATTCTTACCAGGTCTGACCCAGGTCTGGAACAGAAAGGAAGGAGAAATCCTTTATCTGGAAGAAAAAGTGCCAAATTGCCTTATCATCATAGATTCCTCTGGCAGTATGATTGATCCTAGAAAGAATCTCTCCTATGCTGTCTTAGGGGCTGCCTGTGCCTGTGAGGCCTATCTGAAATATGGCTCAGAGATAGCCGTTTATAACTTTAGCGATGCCGAGGTAGGGGGTAGGTATTTGCTTCCTTTTACCAAGGATAGGATGGCCATTTATCAATCTTTGTGTAAATATTTTGGCGGTGGCACTTACCTCAAATCCAGCGATATAAAGGCCTTTGAAGGCAATGATATGGATATCTTTCTTATCACTGATATGAAGATCTCCAATTTTTCAGAGGTAGTCAATTATTTTAATGATATAAAAAATAGGGTAACAGCGGTTCATATTGGAAAAAGTACCCATAGTAAGAGGTTTGCCCTATCTGTTTCTAAAAAGACCAATATAAGCCTTTATCATGTAGAAAAAAAAGAGGACATCCCCAAGATTGTCTTGGGCAAGGTAAAAGAGTATCTACACCAAATGTTTTAACCAGAAACCTTTCAATTCAATGCTTCCTTGAGGGCTACGAACTACGAACTAACAATTTTGAAAAACTAGAGGCCTTTAGGGGTACATACCTTTGCTAGCTCTCTCTTTTCCCACGTATTGTAATATATATCTGTAACCGTTCACGGGGGTTCAAGGTTAGAGAAAAGCTACAAGACACAAGCTACAGGCTACAAGCTACAAGAAAATAAAGTTGAGGCTTGTAGCCTAAGGCCTGCAGCCTGAAAAGCAACTCTGAACCCTGAACCTGTGAACGCTTACAAAAGTTCAGCAAAAAAATTTGTAAAACATTG
>CAZNJP010000127.1:0-5628 GCA_964573345.1 uncultured Syntrophobacter sp.
GTAACTTCTCAATAAGTTAGGGCAAATGTTACTCTGAACCAGGTCCTGAACTCGTTTCAGGATCTACGATTTCAGGGTCTTGAAAGTGCTTGATATTATTGAGATGCTGAAACAAGTTCAGCATGACAATTTAGGAATTACTCCAAGTTATTGAGCAATTACCATTTGACAAATAGACCTATATAGGCTATAAAAGTTTATGATATCTGGCCGCAACGTTTCTGCACTAGATCAGCCCCAAGTGTTGGAACACTTGTTTCATCCTCGCAAAGACCAGCAGCTAAGTTGTCCCCAGGGCGCCATAGACCGTTTTATCACTGTAGAAGAGGAAGTGCGGATTGGAGCACGATTCTTTCTTGATGAACCCCTTAACCCACACATTCTCTTTTTTCATGGTAGAGATGAGATTGTAAGTGATTATGATGATATTGGTCTTAGCTACAATCGTTGTGGGCTGAGCTTTCTTGTAGTAGATTATCGGGGGTATGGGCAAAGTGGGGGGGAGCCTACCGCCACTTCTTTATTATCAGATGCTCATGCCATTTTAAAGGAAGTACACGGCTGGTTAAAGAAGAAGGGCCGGACAGGGCCGTTTGTTATTATGGGAAGAGAGCTTGGGAGCGCCTCGGCTTTAGAAGTAGCCTCTACCCACTACCATAAGATTGCAGGGCTTATCCTTGAAAGTGCATTTGCCAGGACAATACCCTGGCTTAATCGCTTAGGTGTGCCTACTGAGATCCTGGGCATTTCTGAAGCAGATGGGTTTGTAAATTTTGGGAAGATCAAGGTAATAGGGAAGCCAACCCTGATTATTCATGGCCCACACGATGACGTTATTCCCTTAAAAGATGCCGATATTCTTTTATGCAACTGTGGAGCTAAAAGTAAGGAACTTGCTCTAGCATTTGGCGCTGGTCATAATGATATTTTGCTCCGTACTGGAGAGGCCTATTTTCAAACCATCAATCGGTTTGCCATGAAGCTTAAAAGAGGGGAAAAAAGACCCAGCAAGGGAAGGTGGTTTCACTAAATGGTGCATTTTTTAAAGGATGCTATAAAAGCATGGGACTCTCAATAAAACTAAGATTGCTTATTCTACAGGGATCTCTTCTCCCTTTTTCTTTCTTGGCCACTCAACCTCTAAAATTCCACCTTCTAAAAGGCGCACCTTTATGTCTTTCCTTTCAATGTCTTCCCTTAGTTTTAATTTGATAATGTGGTTTTCTGATGTCCTGGAATAGGAGGCCTTAAAGGGGCGAGAAAAGACACCCATATGAAAAGGACCAAACCTTAAATCAAATATATCATCAAATTCATCAAATACCATCACTTACCTCCTTTATTTTTATTCTCAGATAGAGGTCTCCACCGTCCCTTCCTTTTCCCCTAAGTCTAAGCTTTGTTCCTTCCCTAACCCCGGCTGGAATTTTTACAATGAGTCTTTCAGTCCTTCCCTCTAATGGGTAAGCTATTTTTGTCTCTACGCCAGATTGTGCCTCTTCAGGAGATATAGTGATATTATAGGTTAAATAATCTTTTTGAGGTAGACTTGTCAGCCTATTTTGAAGATAGCCACTAATTCTATTGCCAATCCTTTGTAAAACACCTTTTGTTTTTTCAACCCTAAAAGGTATCCTTTTTTCAAAACTGCGGGCCTTAAACCTCATAGGAAAGGAGCCAAAGAATATACCACCAAAAAAGAATCCCTTACCACCAAAAAATACCTTATTAAAGAATCTATCATCAAACCTAAGGCCAGACCTCTGAAATTCCCTGGCCAAATCCCTAAAAATCTCATTAAAATAAGGGTTATTAAAAATATCCCTAAAGATTTCTTCTTGTCTGAACTCTTTTGCATGTCTTTCATCAAAGCCAAATTGCCTTGTCTGGTCATAGCTTTGCCTCTTTTCTCTATCTATAAGGACCCCATATGCCTCTGTTATTTCCTTAAATTTCTCCTCTGCCCATTTGTCGCCTGGATTTCTATCAGGGTGAAACTTGAAGGCAAGTCTACGGTAGGCCCTCTTAATCTCCTCTTCAGTAGCATGAGGGGCTACCCCTAATATATCATAATAATCTTTTTGCTTATAATAATTTGTCATCTCAAATAGATTTTAAGAACTTTTTTAAAAAATGCAAATTTGGATTGCAAATAAGAAAAAAATGCCTTAGTTTAAAAAACCATGGGAAAGGATGTTTGTAGTATTGTCATTTCAGGGTATGGTACAAATTGTGAAATGGAAATGGCCTATGCCTGTGAACTGGCAGGTGCAAAAGTGGATATTGTGCACATAAGTGAATTGATTTATGGAGAAAAACGTTTAGACGATTATCATTTCCTCAATTTCCCCGGAGGATTTTTAGACGGTGATGATTTGGGAGGGGCAAAGGCAGCGGCCAATCGCTGGTATTATGCCAGGGTGAAAAATACAGAAGAATCCTTATTTGAGCAACTTTTGCGATTTATTAATGATGGAAAGTTGGTTTTGGGTGTCTGCAACGGCTTTCAACTCATGGTGAAATTGGGGTTACTTCCTGCCTTAAATGGCCATTATGATGAGCAAGTGACAACCTTGACCTACAATGATTCTGGCCGATTTGAAGATAGATGGGTCTATTTAAGAGTAGATAGAGAAAGCCCATGTATATTCACAAAGGGGCTAGATATAATCTATCTTCCTGTAAGACATGGAGAAGGAAGGTTTATTCCTAAGGACAAATTTACCTTAAATCTCATTGAAAAAAGACATTTGGCAGTATTAAAGTATGCCCATTTGAAAACAAAACAGCCCACCATGGAGTATCCATCTAACCCAAATGGTTCATTAGCCGCCATTGCAGGCATTTGTGACCCTACAGGACACATCTTTGGACTTATGCCCCATCCTGAAGTCTATCTTTCCTTTACACAACATCCTCGCTGGACCCGTGAAGATTTGCCCAATGAGGGATTGGGCCTGACTATTTTTTCTAATGCTGTAAAATATATCAAAGAAAATTTATTGTAAGCCTTCACCTTGTTTACCTCTCTGTCATAAACATTATTTGTGATGGGTCCTTCAAGATCATTTCCAATCCATATTTAGGGTGGTCAATAACTTGGCCTAAGATTTCAATCTTTTTGCCCTCATAATTTCTTGGGTCTAATCCCTGATCAAGAAATTTTTCTGCTACAGAACCAAAAATGACTGCACTAAAAGATGAACGGTCAGGTCCAAAGTGCAAAAAATATGTGTTGCTTCCTTTAGAGTGATAAACATTATTAACGGTTCCCCGGACTTTAACCATCCTTTCTTTATGCTCTTTCAGATTTTTTAGATCCAATGCTGAAATGATGGGAAAATTAAGGCTACTCTCTTTTATACGTCTGTAATGAATCCCTCTTTCCCAGAGTTTTTTAAATTCTTTTTCATATACCCTCACCAGAGCTCGAGAGTCTGGAAAAATCAAGAGATTTTCATAATTGTTTTTTTCCGCAGATGAGGTCCAATTGTAAGACCCAGTAATTACGACTTTATCATCAATAATAGCAAATTTGTGGTGCATTCTACCATAGTTTATTTCGGTTCCTGGTATATGATTAACATTTACTTTAAGCCTAATCCCTCTGTCATAGAGAAACTCATCTTTAGAAAACTCATTCTCTATAAACCTTCCATCCAAAATAACCCTGGTTTCAATCCCTCGATTATTAGCCCTTACTAAAGCAAAGGCAAGCTCTTCATTAGTAAAGGCATACATTGCCACATCGATTTTGCTCTGGGCACTATTAATTTTACTGATAATCAAGTCCTGGATACCTCCAAAAGGACTGAAATAAACCTCCACTTTCTCTCCTGGTTTGATAAAGAGAAAGTAGAAAAAGGCAAAGCCAATAATAACTGCTAAACCCAGGTAAAACTTTTTATTTCTGATTATATGCTGCTTTTCCATCATGGAGGCCCCCTCTGCTAATTCCTGCAGTCATCCATTGTTTTTATTCGCTATACCATAATTCTATACCAATGAGAATGATGGGTAAAAGAAAGGTAAATAATGTTTCATATTGCCAAAATTAGACAGAGCTGAGGTTCAAGATGATAGATAGCCTCATCTAACACTTTATCTTTGCTTGTAAGTCTAGTTGGAAGGCCATAAGAGCAGATTTCAAAATTGTAACATAGTAAGAAAATTGAGGAGAATAAGGAGGGTCAAATCTTTGATATTGATAAAAAGTGAGAAGTTATCATTCAGCAGTTGATAACAGTGAAGCCTATCCAAAAACCCCTCAACACAGGCTTCCTTTGTTTGGTTCCAGGTAATCTTTTAATGAATTGCTCTTGGTGAACATACTCCATGTTGACAAATAGGAGTATAATAGATAATGTAAAAGTATACAAAATAACAAAGGAGAGCATCATGGTTAGCCCCAAATCACTATCTAGAAATTATTATAAATCATCATTGGTCAAAGGAGAAACGAAAATGTTAACAGCTAAACAATTAGCTGACATTTTGCAAATGAGCGAACAAGTAATCTATAGATTATCAAGAGTAGGGGAAATTCCTAGCCTTAAGATTGGCAAGAAGACAATTCGCTTTGAATTAGATAAAGTTAGAAAGGCACTGGGGACTGCAAAGGCGATCCCCGAAAAGAGTAAGGAAAATCCAACCAGAGAAAAAATTAGTGATTTTCAATACATTACCCTTGACGAACTTCGGAAAGGAAAGGTAAAACTAACACCTCCTCCTAAGAACCTAAAATTAGAAAGATTCAAAATAAAAGTCCCCAAGGATGTAGATATAACAGCCGTTGCCTATGAGAGGGATAAGTATTGAATTCTGAGATTCTATTCGATACTGGTATTATCCTCAGGGCCTCTGTAACTACCCTGGACAATAGCGAATTAGGCCTGGCTCTCTGGAAAAAGGCCAAAACTGGGGAGATAGTTGCTTGTATAGCACAACAAACAGTATTTGAATTCTTTTCCTTCTTAACCCGATTAGGGATTTCTCACCAAAAAGTGATTAAAGAGATAAGAAAACACCTTAAAGTATTTCCGGTAATTATGCCTAAACCTGATACCTTTTCAAACACTATGAAAACAGTGAACAAGTTAAAATGGCTGAAAGGCCCCCAAATCTATGATGTCTTTCTAGCTCATACTGCCTTAGACAATAGGATAGGTACCATCTATACTTTTAATGATAAGCACTTCATGAATTTTAGATTATCCCTTAATGTGGTTAACCCAGTTCACCTACCCTAAATCAGCTGATAACCAAAAGCTGAAACATAGAAGGCAGAACAGTATATTTTATAATTTTTCCAAAGGCAATCTTTTAATGAATTATCTGGCCAGTTTCCTGAAATTATATGCAGAGCAAATGATTGTCCATTTTTCTTGCCAAAATAATACCAATATTGTATTATTTTTAAGGAGTTTTCACACAATCTGAGGTTAGGCTATACAGGATTAACACGATTCGCATTAGCTTGAGGAAGAAAATGGAGATGATACCCTGTGATCTTCCACACAGAAGATTTTAATGGGGGTATGATTTGAAAATAGAGGATAAAAAGAGACTTACAGATACCTAATCTGAGCGATTTTCTACTTATCTGCCTATCGTTATTCTTTCTAACCG
>CAZNJP010000128.1:0-5577 GCA_964573345.1 uncultured Syntrophobacter sp.
TGTGGCTAAGAATTAGTCTTGGTAAGGGAGGGATTATTTCAGTTTCCAAATTTCTTATTTGTTACATTCACTTCTTTCAAAATAGCCATTTTATCTTGCTTGTCTACGTGAATCGCAAGTATCTCTAATATGTTTAAATTAAAACGGCATCAACAAAGGTCAAAAAGGGCAATAGAAAATTATAGAAAACATACAGGCTTCACGGGCAATCTGTGATAAAGCAACAATTAGAGAAATCTATAAGGGAGAGAGGCCACAGGACAGATGATAAGTACCTAAAACTGCCCAAGTGGTCTCTTAAATGTAAAGTTTACGGGATTTACCACAAGTTTCTTGCCTGCATCTTTCACAGTTTTTGATGGAAGGCTAAAAGGCAGCCATACTACAAACAAGGCTGTTCCCATTAGAGTGACCCCTAAACTTGCTGGTCTGGCTATCAACATATCAAACAGGATCAAGGTATCATCTCTCTGGTCATCAGCCACTGCCAAGGCATAAACTGAAAATACAAAAAACAATGCTGCAAACAAAATTACTAATGTCTTGCACCTTAATACCATATCTGTATCTCCTAGCAAACAAACTACTTCAATGGACTCCTTGTCCTTCCACTAAAGATAAACATTACTATATCATCGCCTATATCATATTCTAAGTCGTTTAATTTGTCTGCTGTAGTGAATTTCTTACAACTTCCATCTTCATTATATTCTTCACAAAAGGAACCATCATCCTTACCATTTGCACCAAAACATATTATCCGAGCATTTTTTTCATTCCTCCATAATATCCAGTAAAAACTGGCTGCTTCCCATTTTTTTATTTCCTCTTGATTGTTTTCTTCATATGCCTTTTTCAAATTGTCTTCAAACTTAGTAGCCCATGGATTAGCAATAACAGGAAGATAGTTACCTTCCTTGTTTTTATATGCTGCATCTGCTTCCACATAAGGGCCATTCCATCCCTTACGAAATAGTTTGTCCCATTTGAGTTGATTTTTGTAATTTCCAAAACTCTCTCTGGGATTATTATAACCTAATTGATAGGCCAAAAAATTGCACATCTCCCTTGATTCATCATCCAGGGAATCATAGGTAATGTTGGCAAAGTCCTTTTCAATCTTAGGGTCTTTCATAAGACATAAATATCTGGTAGCACGCCAGGGTTTGTCATCTTTAAGATTACCAGGATCCTCGCCAAAATCCCGTGGTATAATACCAAGGTCGTTATAGAAATAATCAGTTATAGCACTTTTAATGGTTTTCATCTCATTTATGGCGCATATTACATCAGCATCCCTTCCAAGATTTCCAAACACAGTAGCTACTGCAGCCGCCAGCATGGCAATTATAAATAAAGAAACAATAAGCTCCACAAGGGTAAACCCCGTTAGAGAAAAGAGTGTATTCTTATAACCCGACATCACTTTTCCCCGTCGAGATCGTGTACAAAAATTCGGTCTCTTTAATATCTCTAACGGGGTAAACCCCGCTCCGTTAGAACATCTCTTTCTAACGGGGGCCGCTAGAAATTTCATTCCTCCTATATTATTATAGCTCATTGAGACTTCTATGACTTACGTCTAGCAACTTCTTCTACTCCAAGGTTCTCCTCCGTCTCGGCTGTGTCGGTTATTATCCACTCATCTACAGTGTCTTCTGGCCACTTATAGCCCAAAGGACTGCAAACCTCAACCTCCCAGGGCTCTTGCGGTTTTTTAATATCAATTACCCTCATCTCTGTCCTCTCATCCTCTTCACCCCTCCTTCCTAACTTAGCATCCACAATCTCAATATATCTATCGAATTCACCTCCTTTTGCTATCCTATCTACCGTAGCCTTAAGTCTTGGCAGAACTATGCAATAATTCTTGTATGTAAGGTAATCTTCCTGTTGCATAGCCTCTGGAGCTATACCTTCATTCTGTACCATACCTTCTGTAACCAAGGAGCAATGTGGACCTACACCCACAATAATGCGGTAAAGCCATTGAGGATATGCAATTTTTTCTCCGTCAACCCTTACATTATCATGCTCTTCAATATCAGCGCCTTCATCGTCTGCTCCTGCTCCTACCATAAGCACCCCCAAACCTTCCTGAACCATTGCAGGATAATAGGGTTTTCCGTAATCACCAGATGCAATGGTTTGTACCTCCAAAGGATTGTCCGGGTCTCTCCCTTTGTTGGGGTTTACCTCATCTGTGCTTCCCACATGGTCATTAAGCACCATCATCCTGTGTATACCCATCCTTCTAAGTTCTTCTGCCTCTTCTCTGTTTAATACATGCAATTTCAGTCTTAACCTTTCATCAAACTCCCAGGAAAGGGTCTCAGGACCATTATCCGGGTCACCATCATCAACCAGAGGTTTTTTATACTCTTCTCTTCCTACGGCATTCACAATCGTTATAACCTTATTAGGTAGACGCCTCTTTTGCTGTTGATACATGACCAGAAAATCTGCCAGATTTTTGATATTGGCCGAACCTATGGTTTTGGTTGCAGAAGTCCCTATATTACCCAAACGGGGGGCTATCATGGCTATCAAGAAACCCAATATGGTAAGTACTATAATAATCTCCAGTAGGGTAAAACCCTTTTGATTTTTTGAATTAAACATCTTGCACCTCCTATTATTTTTTAACTAACTTTCATATCAAATATCAAAATGCAAAAGTAAAAAGTAAACCACCCCACCCTTCCGGGTGGGGCATTGTTAAAGGTATTGATTCAATTATATACCCCTTCATCCCCGTGCTTCCGCACGGGGCATTCTGGGTGGGGTGGTAAAATGAACTATATTTCCATTGCTTGTTCTCCGTGCTTTTTCTTTCTTTGCTCTATGCCCTTTGCTTATTGTGTTACACATGATACATGGTAAGTATACCAGAGATAAGGGCCCATGCTACAAATCCCACTATCCCACCCAGTACCACGATAAGGAGAGGTTCAACCAAAGCAGTCATCCGCTTGACATAGGTATCAAGTATTTTCTCATGGATGTCGGCGGCAACTGCCAAACTGGTATCCAGACTTCCAGTCTCTTCACCAACTGCTACCATACTGGCAACCATTGGCGGAAAAATATGACCGGCAGCTTTAATAGGTATAGAAAGGCTCTCACCTCTTAACACATGTGTCTCTATAGTATCTATAACATCCTTTACTGCCCTATTCCTTATGATATTCCGGACTATACCTAGAGATTCCAATACAGTTATACCGCTCTTAATGAGAATTGATAGATTTCTTGTAAACTCAACAATGATGGAATTAAGAAGAACTGGCCCTATAACTGGAAGCTTCAACTTTAAACGGTCTACCCAGTAATGGAGGGGTTTGACCAACTTGTAAACAATATATGTCAGAGCCAGAATTCCCATTACAGATGCAAAAAATTGAGGCCAATAGACCTTAAACCAATTACTCATATTTAAAAGAAACTGGGTGTTCCAGGGTAGCCTGGTTCCTCTCATCTTGAGAAGCGGTGCAATCCTGGGTATAACAAAACCTACTAAAAAGGTTACCACACCAACAACTGCAATAATTACAATAATGGGATATATGGAACCTGTTATAATCTTACTCCGAAAGGCTGCCCTCTGTTCAAGAGATCTTGCAACCCTCTCAAGGATATCACTCAACATCCCGCTTGCCTCCCCTGCCTCAACCATACCCACAATCAGGGAGTCAAATACTTGAGGATGCCTCTTTAGTGCTACTGCAAAGGCAGACCCACCTTCGACATCCAGACGAATGTGTCCTATTATCTTACGCATCTTACCAACAGTCTCTTGTTCTTCAAGGACATAAAGGGAGTTTACCAAGGTCACGCCAGAGGTAACAAGGGCAGAGAGCTTGCGAAAAAACACAGCAATGGCCCCTGAGCTTATATGGGTCAGATGGTCAAAAATAGAAAATTTATAGAGTTCCCTTTTCTCGGTCTCTTCAGCCGGTATGCGTGCTCGTTCTTCTAGGAGAATTACAACCTTCCTTTGAGCCCTGAGCTTTTGAGCCGCATCTTTTTTATCATGGGCCTCAATGCTCTCAGTTAACTCATTTCCAGCTGCATCTATGGTTTTGTAACTATATACTGGCATATAACTTTCCTGCAGCTACTGAATCAAGGTAACCCGTATAACCTCCTCAGGGGATGTAATCCCTTTGTTTACCTTTATCATACCATCTTCAAAGAGTGTTCTCATACCAGTTGAAACAGCTATCTCCATAATCCTTTCAGCAGGGCTCCTATTTACTATTGCCTGCTGGATATCAGGGTTTATCTTGAGAAGTTCAAAGATTGCAGTACGACCCCTGTAGCCTGTGTAGTGGCACCTGCGGCAACCAGGGGCACGATACCATACAGTACCTTCGGGCAAGGATGAGCAACCAAGGCTTTTGACTTCACTTTCTGTGGGCTCAAAAGGAGTTTTGCAATAGGGGCAAAGGGTCCGCACCAGTCTCTGAGCCATAACCCCTGATATACTGGAACTTATCAGATAAGGTTCGCATCCCATATCCAACAATCGTGGGAGGGCGCTTGGGGCATTATTTGTGTGAATGGTGGCCAGAACAAGATGGCCAGTAAGAGAGGCCCTTAAGGCTATCTCTGCGGTCTCTTTGTCTCTAATCTCACCTATCATAATAATGTCAGGGTCCTGACGCAATATAGAGCGGAGTGCAGTAGGAAAAGTAACCTTCATGGCCTGATCTACCTGAACCTGAGTAATACCATCAATCTTATACTCTACCGGATCTTCAACAGTTACAATATTTGTCTCTTCAGACTTGAGTTTAAGCAACACAGAATGCAGTGTAGTTGATTTTCCTGAGCCTGTAGGACTTGCAAGAAGAATGATTCCATAGGGTCTTTTTATTAAGGATTCAAAGATTTCTATATGGTCTTGTTCCATACCAAGAGAATCAAAGCTGGTTCCCACATTACCTACATTTAGAAGCCTCAAAACTGCCTTCTCACCATAGATATTAGGCAGTGTTGAGACCCTTATATCAACAGGTTGAGGATTATGGACATAAGTAAAACCCCCATCTTGAGGAGACCTCTTTTCTGCAATATTCATGCGTGAAAGAACCTTAATCCTTGAAGTTACTGATGGAGCAATATCAATGGGATGTGTTTCTATTTGGCGAAGCAATCCATCTACACGAAATCTGACTTGCAGCCTATCCTTAAACGTCTCAAAGTGGATATCGGTAGCCCTTTCCCTTATAGCCTTTTCGATAAGTCTATCAACCAGCTTGATGACCATAGTATCATCTGGTTCCTCATGGGCAGTGGCCTCTCCCGATACCTTATGTTTTCCTTCCGAGTCATATATCTCATCCAGTAGACCCTTTATCCCGGAGGTAGTTGAAACATATAAATTCAAATGCTTGCCTGTAAGCCTGGTGAGGTTTCCTTTTATTTGAGTAGAAAGTGGTCTGTCTGAAACAATGTGCAGTACACCACTTCCGTCTACCTTCATAGGGATTGTATTGTAGCGGCGTGCAAGGGTATGAGAGATATATTTTGTTGCCTCCTTTTGTATATCTGTAATTTGAACGTCAATATATT
>CAZNJP010000129.1:0-5544 GCA_964573345.1 uncultured Syntrophobacter sp.
GAGTAAGGAACTGCCCTTGACAGGCGTTTTCAGAGATGCGAAAAAGTTCATACACAACCGCTCAATTCGGGCTCTTGAAAAAATCTTGGGGGGTATAATGCCCAAAAATAAAGCGGCTCACGAGAGGGGGGTGATGCACATCTGAGGGTAATCGAGTAAACAAAGCGGATTATAAATCAATTTTTTAGGAGGAGGTGAACATGAAAAGGAGATTACCAGTAATCTTAGCTATTGTGTTAGCATTGGTGTTAGCATTGCCAATTGTGGCTTCTGCCAAAGGTCAGGTAGCTGAAAAGGAAGTTGATCAGGCCCGAAGAGTGGCCCAAGCTTGGGTTGATAGGTTTGCTGTTACTGGCCCAAAGCTCTCAGAATGGGACGGTGCTCATTTGACCTCGCCTCAACTTTACTATAACCCAAAAGGTGAGTTAACGGCCTATATGTTTTCAATCGAAAAGAATGGGAAGACAGTAGGCCATATTCTTGTTGGGAGTTCGGCATATGGCTATCCGATATTTGAAGGCGGAGAAACTTTTCCATTTTCCGTCCCTTCGGCAAGCGAAGTTAGCGGTATCCTGGAAAAAGAACTTGGCTTGCAGATACCTGAAGAAAGCATTGGTGAACCAATGCTCCTGCTTTTGGATCTTTTCCAGGGTTTTTACGTAACATACAAGCTTGAAGGCAAGATAGTGGGAATAAACCTTATAACGGGTGATGTCTTTAAGGCATCAAATTTGGAGGAGTTAAAGACCCTGGTGCCTTCGCCCGAGGAGTATAAAGCTGCCAAGAGGGGAAGGGTAGGTATTTTGGCTTGTCCAGGGTGGGGAGAAATATACCATGCAGATGATATGGAATATTACTGTGAGAACAACCGTTGCTGGTGTGGTCCTTGCTCAGGAGTATCAATCGGCGCTTGGTATAGAGATTATGGAGGTCATGGTGGTTTACATCAAGACAAGGATACTATGTATGACAGGCTTAAGATATATATGGGAACTACCTCAGAAGGGATTACCTGGCCTTGGAATTATGGCCCGGGATTCGTAAATTATGCTTATTATGACTGTGGGGAATTTTTTAATTGGGACTATCGCTATACATTTGGAAATATAGTCTTTGATATAAATAATAATTGGCCGGTAGCATTATGTGGCGCGTTATATGAGCCAGGATATGGGAAAAAGAAATGGCATTGGGTAGCTATAAAAGCATATTGGTGGTGTGACCCTGACCGGCTTATATTTTGTACTGATTCAGCAGCTGAGCAGAACTGGAGATGTTTTGATTGGGATGCCATTGAAGATGATGTTGTAGCACTGATTCGCATTCAGGGTTAAAGGCGATGTTGGGGATAAAATTGCGGTTGATTGGTGGCTTTCTTTTTTTACTTTTGTTGATTCCTGGGTGCCTCATCTTTCCACAAGCCGGCGCTCCACCTCAAGCATTTTATCAACAACCGGCAATAACAAGTGACGGCTTGGGTAATATTATAATTTTTTATGCCGTTCAGAAAAACGTGGAGGAAAAAGGTTTTTACTCTTCGGAGAGGGAGTTTTATGTCCAAAAAGTAGACAAAGAAGGGAATCTCTTATTGGCGGAGAAGGGGACATTGGTTGGGAAAGGTCATTGCGGTTTTCATCGTGCTCTTCAGGTGACAAGAGGTCAACCTGGAGAAGCTATTGTTGCCTGGCGAGCTTCTGAAAGCCCGGGAAGTCCGAGAAGAGAATATAAACTCTATATTGCAAAGATCGGCCAAGAAGGCAAGGTCTTATGGCAACATAGGTTTCTAGAGAAACTTCCTTGGGAGGGAGGGAAATATAGCGGAATGCATCTCTCGTTCACAGGTGATGGTCATGGTGGAGTTATTATTGGTTGGTGTGGGCCACAATTCCATCTGCGCATTCAAAGATTTGATTCAGAAGGCAAAACTTTATGGGGTAAACAAGTATCGAAAGGGATATTAAGATCTCCCTCTACTTTTGGTAGAACTTTTGATATAGCTGTTGACAGGTCAGGAACTGCCTTTCTTGCTTGGATACAAGAGGGAGGGCAACTTTTTGTTCAAAAAATAAACCCTAAAGGCGAGTTAATGTGGAACTCGGAAGGGGTAAAGATAGGGCTTCCAAATCAAAAAACAGTCCGAATAGTGAGCGATGGTTCTGGAGGTGCCATAGTTATTTGGTTAAGAGTTTTTGATTCTAATAACAGCCGTATTTACATCCAAAGGATAGATGCCCAAGGCAATCCCTTATGGCAGAAGGGAGGGATACCAATTTATAACGAGATAATGATATTCCCTGAAAATCCCCTCAGAGTGGTAAGAGGAGCAAATGATGAAGTTATTATCTCTTGGGCAAGTTTCAGTTTTAGACCCGTTTATCGCTGCATATACGCTCAGAAGATAAATCACAAAGGTGAGATCCAATGGCCAGAAGGAGGGATATTAGTTTCCAGGTTTAAGAGCTCTTTTAGCCCCCTCTTTGAAATAGTAAGTAATAATTCTGGAGGAGCAATCATTGTTTTCCGTTATTATGATGAAGAAATTAAGCGTTATTTGCTTCAAGCACAAAAGGTAGATGCTAAAGGTAAAGTTTTATGGCAAGAGGAAGGTGTGCCGGTAACGGAGTTGTCGGCCGGCAGATTCTCTGTTATCCCCGATGGACATGAGGGGGCATATGTTGCCTGGTATGTTAGCCGTTACGGCCCATTGCTATCTTATGTCCAGAGAATAAACTCTGAAGGCAAGCGGATGTGGGGAGATAGGGGGATCTTGCTAACTCCCTGGGATTGATTTATCTTTTGAGGGTGAGCAAGCAAAGCGGGCTAAAAAGTAATTTTTAGGAGGTGAACATGAAAAAGAAACTATCACTAGTTTTAGCTATTATGTTAACTTTGGTATTGGCATTACCAACGGTAGCTCTTAGTGCTGAGCCCCGGGTGGATGAAAGTGAAGTTGATCAGGCCCGAAGAGCAGGTCAAGTTTTTGTTAATAGACTGGCCGGGATTGACCCGAACTTCCTGGAGTGGAAAGGTGCTCATCTGGTGGCACCGCAGCTTTGTTATAACCTTGAAGGTCAGGTGAATGCATATATGTTTGCTATTGAGAAGGATAATAGGATTGTCGGACGCATTGTTGTCGGAAGTTCATCATATGGTTACACCGTATTTGAAGCTGGGGAAGCTACCCCTTTTCCTTTTCCTACTGCCGATAAGGTCAAATCCAGCTTAGGAAAATATCTAGGAATAAAGGTAGATGAGGAAAGTATTGGTGAGCCGAGGCATCTGGTATATTTAGGTTTTGGCGAGTTTTACGCGATATATGAGATTAAGAGGCAAATGATAGGGGTAAACCTCGTTTCAGGACGTGCTGTTCCGGCATCAGAGTTAAAGTCTTACATAGGATCGCCACAGGAGTTTAAAGCTGCCAAGAAACAATTTAGAGAGTCAAAGCCTGAGCCGTTAGGCAGTTCGGGCTATAAAATATTGGAAGAAATGCACGTCTGGCGTGACATCGAGTCTGGCAAAACTTATTGCGGCCCCTGTACCGGGGTTTCAATTGGTGATTACTACAGAGATAGAACTCAGTTTCAGCCGAATTATCCCAATTTATACGGTGATAACGAATGTATGTACGATCGGCTTTATGATCTCATGGAGTGTGACTTATTTGGTGGAGCAGCTCTGCCTGTTTTCTGGGAGGAAGGTATTATGAAAATGACCCAAGAGTGTGGTTATAACAATTTCGGCTATGTCAATGACGATGATGTGACACCTAATGATTTCTGGGTAGCTGTAAGCGATATAAACATGGGTTGGCCATTAGGATGGCTCATGCCCTCTCAATTGCATTGGAGAGGCATAAAGGGGTATTGGTATGATACAGACGATCATAGGATATGTTGTACCGACTCAAAAACTGGCGAAGACAATGCGTGGTATTACTGGCCTTCAAACATAGGTGCTTACACAGCTTGTATCAAAGACTAGTGATCAGGTAAAGCAGGGCCGGAGGCAAGTACTTTGCTAAGTAGAGCTCTTGGAAAAGATCATTTCGTATTTACATTTCGAATAAAAACCCGGCTGGCGAAGTGTCTTTAGAATCATACCTTTGAAAGGAGAAGCAACTATCGTCGCTAAGGGAAGGAGAGCTTTTCCCTATCTAAAGGTAGCTACGTTGCCGGCATTGATTATTGTGGTGTTGCTGGCATTAGGTTGTGCTACAGCACCGGGTGGTAGGGGACATATATGTTTGCCTAGTATAACAAGTGATGGCTCAGGTGGAGCCATCGTGGCTTACGAAGTCTTTGAAAATGATGACCTCCGAAGCACTTATGTTCAAAGAATAGGTGCTGGAGGACATAAACTGTGGGGTGAGAAAGGTGTGTTGCTCTACACCGCCCGTGGGACCACCGTGTGCCCCAAAACACTGACCGATGGTTCTGGAGGTGCTATCATTCTCTGGCATGCATGGCAAGAGAGGAGGGAGGTTCTTGCTCAGAGGTTTGATTCTAAGGGTCTTGCTTTGTGGCAAGAAGATGGCGTGCCTATATTGCCCGGCCCGGAAGTATACTGCCGCAAGGCAATATGCGATGACTCAGGCGGGATTATCATTTATGGGTCTAAAAAAGGAAAAGGATATATTAAGAGGATAGACTCTAAGGGAAACTTCTTATGGGCAAAAGATACCTCCTCAATATGCTCTAAAGCATCACACATAGCTGAGATGGCCAGCGATAACTCAGGCGGTGTCATCATCATCCTGACCTCGAGGTTTGGTACGTTTGCCCAAAGGATAGATTCTGAGGGTAATATTTTATGGGGGGAGAGCGGGCTACAGGTCTGTAATTATGGGACATATAAGCCCGGAGTAATAAGTGATAGTTCAGGAGGGGCTATAATTGTTTGGGCTCACCGCGAACGAACTAAGGAAGGCCAGCAAATTTCTAGTATTTATACTCAGAGAGTAGGTGCCGAAGGCAATATTTTATGGCAACAAGGTGGATTATGTGTCTGTAGCAGCTCACAACTACCCCTAGGCTATCCTCGCATAGTAAGTGATGGTTCAGGAGGTGCCATCATTACTTGGATGACCCATAATGACCTTTATGTTCAAAGACTTGATCCTGAAGGCAATGTGCTATGGTCAGAAGATGGAATAAGAGTTCAGGGAAGCGAAGGGCCTCAAAGCAGCTCTTATCGCGTAGTAGCTGATGGCTCAGGCGGTGCTATCATCGTTTTTGAGAAGAGAAGTGGGAGGGTGCCGGAGAGGGGAAAGCCTATCTATGCTCAAAGGATAGATGCTGAAGGTAGGAATTGCTGGGGGCCTAACGGAGTCTTGGTATCGCCCGGCTACTGGGGGTTTACTATGCCCCCAGTAGTTTCAGAAGACGGCCTGGGAGGGGTGATTGTGTCTTGGACGGCTGGAACGCCCTTTTACACGGGCTTAACCTATATCCAGAGAATAAACGCTGAGGGGGAGCGGATGTGGGGAGATAAGGGGATCTTGCTGACTCCGTAACTATTCAGCCTCCCTCACTGTCATCCTGA
>CAZNJP010000130.1:0-5462 GCA_964573345.1 uncultured Syntrophobacter sp.
ACCATCCCAAAGATAGAGAAGATAGAAAAGCATGACAACCCTATCTCAAAGGACTATCTTATAGGGCCTGAGGACATATTAGAGATTGTGGTATGGGACCATGAAGACCTCACACGCAAGGTGCAGGTCTCCCGTGAGGGGGATTTCTCCTACCCCTTAATTGGAAAGGTCAAGGCAGACGAACTAACTGTATCCCAACTAGAAAAGGAGATAGCACAAAGGCTGTCTGGCAGATATATCATAAACCCACAGGTAACTGTTACCGTTGAGGAATATCACAGGTTCTTTTATGTATTTGGTGAAGTAGAGAAGCCAGGCAGATACCCCCTTGAAACCGGAACCACTGTGCTTAAGGCCATTACCACTGCAGAAGGGGCTACTGAGAAGGCATCCATAAACAACACCAAGATAATTAGAGAGGAAGATGGGGTGCGGAAGCAGATAAAGGCTAAGATGGGCGATATAATAAGGCCTGAGGATGTGATCATAGTGCCTGAGAGCTTCTTCTAGGCCAAAAATACAGGAATAGATATGAATGAAAAAGGTGCATTTCCAGAAGAAGAGATCCATTTAAGAGATTACCTTGCTGTGATACTAAAAAGAAAGTGGACGATAATTGTCTGCTTTGCCGTTCTTGTCACCACAGTGACCATCGGCTCATTTAAGATGGAGCCGGTATACAAAGCCACCTGCCAGGTACTGATAGAAAGGGAAAACCCAAATGTAGTAAACATCCAGGAGGTGATGGCCATCGATGCCTCTAGTACCGATTATTACCAAACCCAGTATGAAATCCTCAAAAGTAAAGACCTGGCAGAAATGGTTATAGAGCACCTAAATCTTGCTAATAATAAAGAATTTAATCCTGAACCAAAAATAGGACTGGGAACCATAATAGGTACCATAAAAGGAGCTATAAGTAATATATTTTTTGGCACAGAAGAGGAAGGGGAAAAAGTAGACAAAAAAAATCAATTGATCAAGGCATACCTTGGAAGATTGAAAATAGAACCTATAAGGAATAGCCGCCTGGTGAACATAAACTTTGAGGCCCATAACCCTAAGCTTGCTGCTCACATTGCCAATACCCATGCAAAACTTTATATTGACCAGACCCTAGAGCGAAAGTTCTCTGCCTCCCAGGAGGCAATAGGCTGGTTAAATAACAGGATAAAAGATGTCAAGAGAAAACTAGAAGAATCCGAAGCAGCTCTCCATAAATACAGGCAAGAAAACGACTTGGTCTCTGTAGATTTTGAAGAAAGCCACAACATTATAGTCCAAAAGCTAAATGAGTTAAGTACTGCGCTCACCCAGGCAAAGACTGCACGCATTGAAAAGGAAAATCTTTATAATGAACTAAAGAGGCTCTCAAAGAAACCAGAGATGGTACAGTCTATGCCAGCCGTGGTCATCAATCCATTGATTCAACAATTAAAAGCAGAGTATATCAAGGCAAGAGTAGAATATTCAGAGCTTTCACGAAAGTATGGGCCAGAGCATCCACAGATGATAAGGCAAAAATCTCAGATTAAGGAGATAGAAAGTAAGATAGCCAAAGAGGTCAAAAACATAGCTAGAAGTATCGAGACAGAATATCGGGTAGCAAAGCGACAGGAACAATCCCTAATTAGAGTATTAGAAAAACAAAAGACAGAGGCAATGGCACTCCATGAAAAGGAGATACAATATAATGTATTAAGGAGGGATGTGGATAGCACCCGTGCACTCTATGAAAGCATACTTAAAAGGCTCAAAGAGGCCAGTGTTACTGAGGACTTAAAAGCATCTAACATCACAGTTGTGGACCCAGCCAGGATACCTGATATTCCCTCTAAACCCAAGAAAAAGCTCAATATCTTGCTTGCAATTATCTGTGGTCTAACTATGGGCATTGGCCTGGCCTTCTTTTTTGAGTACTTGGATAACACCATAAAGACCGCTGAAGAGGTAGAACGTCATCTTAAGATCCCATTCTTGGGCCCTGTGGGAAGGCTCTCCATTGCCAAAGATAACCCTGACAATGCAGAACTAGTGGCCCTAAAGGAGCCAAAATCCCAGATTTCTGAGATGCTACGAAATATTAGAACAAATATCCTGTTTTCTGCCTCTGACCATCCAAGGAAGGCAATCCTTGTTACATCAGCTATTCAGTTAGAAGGGAAAACGTTTTTGGTTGCTAACCTGGCGATCTCTTTGGCACAGATGGGGAAAAGGGTGATTTTGGTGGATAGCGATTTGAGAAGGCCCAGAATTCATTCAATTTTTGGCCTTAAGAAATCCCCTGGGCTTACTGATACCCTGGTTGCAGAAATTAGTGGTGAATCAGCAACCCAAGATACAGAGCTTGAAAACCTTAAATTTATTGCCTGTGGCACCATACCCCCTAACCCTGCCGAGCTTTTATCTTCTAAGGGCATGACAAAACTTATAGATGACTTAAGGAAGGAATTTGATTTCATCCTCTTTGATTCCCCACCTGTTATGTCTGTAACAGATGCTGTTGTGTTGGCTACTTTGGTAGATGGAGTAGTAATGGTGATAAAGGGTGCAGAAACCCCTAGACCTCCTATCCAAAGGGCCATCGGGCAGCTATCTGAGGTAAATGTAAGGGTGCTAGGAGGAGTACTCAATAATATAGACCTTAAGAAGAGAGGTTATTACTACCAGTATTACTACAAGTATTATTATGGCTATGGAGAGGAAGGAAAAAAGAAAAAGCGCAAGTCTAGAGCCACTTAGCTCTATGCTCTATGCTCTATGCCTTTGAGCCTTGAGCTTTGCTTGCCCTGCCTGCCCCGTAGGTAGGAACTATCGTACCGGGGTGAAGGGGATATTGTTGCTACTTAATAGGGTTTGATGCTCTTTGTTTTCTTTATCTAACAGGGTGAGCTTCCAGCCTTGAGCCATTATGACTGATATTCACTGCCATATACTCCCCAATATAGATGATGGGGCAAAGGATATTAATGAATCATTGGCTATGTGCAAAATTGCCAAAAAAGATGGCATAAGTGTTATTGTAGCCACTCCCCATATAATTCCAGGGTTATACCAATCAAAAAAAGAACTTATCTTATCCAAGGTCAATGAGCTTAATAACATTTTAGAAAATAGAAATTGGAAAATAGAACATAATGACTCAACAAACCCAAAAATTTTGCCTGGAGCAGAAAATAGGGTGCATCCAGACCTCATAGATTCTATGAAAAATGGCAAAGCTCTGACCATTAATGATAACATGCGGTACATCATGTTGGACTTGCCCCATTGGTTCATCTTTCCTTATATAAAAGAACTTATAGTTCACCTTAAAGAACAAGGAATTATTTCTATCATTAGCCATCCTGAAAGGAATACGCAAATCAGGAGGAACATTGATATACTCTATAAATTGGTCAATGCCGGTGCCCTATCGCAGATAACTGCCATGAGCATCACAGGGGAATTTGGTTATAATGTGAAACGTTTTTCAAAGAAACTCCTCAGTAAAAATCTGGTGCATATCATTGCCTCTGATGCACACTCTGTTTGCAAAAGGCCTCCTATCCTATCTAGGGCAGTAGAGGCAGCAGCAAGGATTGTGGGATCAAACCAGGCCCTAAATATGGTTACTACCATCCCCCAAGCCATTGTTGAAGGAAAAGGCATCCCTCATTAAATCAGGTAAATAAGTAAACCACCCCACCCTTCCGGGTGGGGCATTGTTAAAGGTATTGATTCAATTATATACCCCTTCATCCCCGTGCTTCCGCACGGGGCATTCTGGGTGGGGTGGTAAATATGTCAATAAGTCAATTTGCTTTTTGACTCATTGACTCATTTACCAAAAATTTGGAAACTCTCAAATTTGAACTATTCAGGCCTATAAAATCCCCTAGTTCCTCCCCCTTGATGCTGACATTAGGACACACTTGACACTGTGGGTGCTGAAATAGCTTGACATAACACTAAATTAGCTATGTTTTATTAATTATTTGTAACTGTTCAGCCAGTTGTCAAAACTAACATTCCTCTCCCTTGATGGGGGAGGTTTACCCTGTTAAATAAGGTGTTTGAAATGCTGATATAGCGATTCACCAGTTAAGTAAGATGTAACAAATGCTGCGACATAAACTGGTGCCTGGGTATTTAACAGGGTAAAGGTGGGGGTGAAAAAACCTTAATCTATCCCCCTCCCCCACCCCTCCCACCAAGGGAGGGGTGGTGCGGCTAAGGGCTAGTTTTGGTAAAGGGGGTAGGCGGGATTATTTCAGTTTCCAAATTTCTGTTTACTTATTTACCCATTTACCCATTAACTTATTGACTTATTTATTAACTTATGATGGTATCATTATGTAATAAAACCATACAAACTGGCTTAATCTTCTTAATAGTATTTACTCCTTTGGCCTTTGGCACTGTTCATACCTGGTCCCTAACCATAATGGAGCTCATTGTAATTTTCCTACTAGTTGTTTGGATTATCAAATCACTAGCTCTAAGCTCCAGGCTCCAGGCTCCAGGCAAAAAGCTTTCAGCTTTGCCTGCCCCGTGGAATACGAAGTATATTCAACTGAGGAGCTTTGAGCTTACCAGGACTCCATTAAACCTTCCCATTCTAGTTTTTATCTGCCTTATTCTATTTCAACTACTTCCCTTGCCACCCTTTGCCATCAAACACCTCTCTCCTAACACCTATAACCTATATAAAACCACCCTTCCTAACTACCACTCAGCTCACGATCCTAACGATCTTACGCTATGCGCTATGCGCTATGCGCCTAACGATCTCAACGCTCCAAACGATAATAACTGGAGAACAATTTCTATTTACCCCCATGCTACCAAGATAGAGCTTTCAAAGTTCCTTTCATATATCCTTGTTTTCCTTATTATAGTCAATAACATCAAGACCAGAAAGGAAATAGAACGTTTGGTAATAGCCTTAGTAATAGTAGGTGCACTTATTTCGGTGTTTGGCATCATCCAGAGGGTAGCCCACCAAAAAATTTACTGGCTTGCTCAGCTCACAAAAGCTGGTTATACCTTTGGTCCTTTTGTAAATAGGGACCACTTTGCAGGCTATATGGAGATGGTTGCTCCTTTGGCCATTGGTCTATTAATTTCTCATTTTCTCATTTTCTCATTTTCTAAAAGTGGAAATTGGCGTCATTACCTCTCATCCCTTGAACCACTGCTTTCTAAAAACATGTTGCTTATTCTGGCCATAGTAGTCATGATTGCTGCCCTATTTTTATCCCTGTCACGTGGTGGTATTATTAGCTTTCTTCTTTCTATAGTCCTCTTGGTAAATTTGCTTTTATTTACTAGAGAGAACCCAAAAAGGAGGGCCTCTAGAATCTTAATGCCCCTATTTACCACCTGTTCTATTTTTCTTATCTGGCTTGGCATCGACCCCATTATAGCCCGTCTCTCCACCCTACTTGCCCCCCATGAGGCCATATTGCCCAGGGCCAGCC
>CAZNJP010000131.1:0-5396 GCA_964573345.1 uncultured Syntrophobacter sp.
AAGGAATGGGTAAAAGAAGAAAGGCCAAGGGAAATGCTGATTAAATATGGGCCAGAATTACTCAATTTATCAAAACTTCTGGCAATTATATTGCGAATCGGGAAAGAAGGAACTAGTGCTGAAGAATTGTCAAAAAGGTTATTGAATAAGTTTGTGACATTAAGGGAGATAGATTCTGCACCAATTTCTGAGATCTGTAAAATAGAGGGGATAGGGCCTGCGAAGGCAGCGCAAATAAAAGCTGCACTGGAAATTGGAAAGCGACTTTACAAAGAAAGTGCCCAGAAACAGAAAAGGATTAAAAAGGCCGATGATGTTATTAGTTATGTGGCAGAGTATTATGGCCCTTACCTGAGGGACGCAAAGAAGGAGTTTTTTCATGTTATTCTTTTGGACATAAAGAATAAACCTATTCATAATATAGAAATAAGCAAAGGCAGTATTAATGCAAGCATAGTTGACCCAAAAGAGATTATAAAAGAGGCAACGTTAAAGTCTGCCTCTTCCATTATACTGGTTCACAACCATCCATCAGGTGACACAGAGCCGTCAACTGAAGATATCAATCTAACAAACCGTATTATGGATGCTTGCAACTTTGTTGGGATAAAAGTATTAGACCATATAATCATTGGTAAAAACAAAGAGGATTATTACAGTTTTACAAAGTTTGGACTGATAAAATGAGCATGAATGATAAAGAACTAAAAAACTTGTTAGCCTCAGGGGAAACCGAAACATTAGAGCTCAAAGAGAGTTTTGACAAAGAAACAATAGAGACTGCTGGAGCTTTTACCAACACAAAAGGCGGAACCATCCTCATTGGTATTTCTGATATGAATGAAATTAAAGGCGTGCGAGTTGGAAAAGAAACCTTAAAAGGCTGGGCGAACCAGATTTCTCAAAGTACTGAACCTCGGATTATTCCTGAAATTGAACTTAGCGAAATAAACAGAAAAAGTGTGGTCATTATTAAAATTAAAGAATTTCCTATTAAACCCGTATCTGTGAAAGGTAGATACTTCAGAAGGGTAGCAAATAGCAATCGTGTAATGACTATGCAGGAAATCGCACAAATGCATTTTCATTCTGTCGGGATGAGCTGGGATAAACTCCCCGTAAGGGATGCTTTTATAAAAGACATAGATTTTGAAAAGGTCAAAAGATACATTAAAAAAGCCAACGAAACTGGCAGAAGGAAAATTCAGGAAGATGAAAATCCCTCACAGGTTCTTGAAAAACTGAAACTGATAAAAGAAGGGAAACTTACCTGGGCGGCAATTCTTCTCTTCCACAAACGCCCTCAGCGCTTTCTTTCGCAAGGAGTAATCCACTGTGGCAGATTCAAAGAAGAAACCATAGTTATTGATGATAGGATGATTGAAGGCACAATCATTGAGCAGGTAGAAGAGGCTATGGATTTCATACGTAAAAGTATCAATGTAAAATTTGCTATGACTGGTAAACCAGCAAGAGAGCAAATCTGGGATTACCCTCTTGAGGCCTTAAGGGAGGCGGTTATCAATGCGGTCTGTCATCGGGACTACACGATTTCCTCAAATACTGAAGTCAGGATATATGATGATAAATTGATTGTTTGGAGTCCAGGCGGTCTGCCTTTCGGTATTACCATAGAGGACCTCTACAAACCCCACTCGTCAGTACTCAGAAACAAGGGAATAGGGGGACTTTTCTACGACATGGGATGGATTGAACAATGGGGAAGCGGGATAGACAAGATGCAGAAGGCTTGTATGAAGGCAGGACTTCCTGAGCCCCGGTTTGAAGAATATCAAGGGTTCAGAGTAATTTTCAGGAAAGATATTTATACAGAGGAATATCTCCGCAAATTGGGCTTAAATGAGCGACAGATAAAGGCGGTAATGTATGTGAAGGAAAAGGGGAAGATTACCAATAAAGAATATCGTGAGCTTAATAGTATTTCCGATGAAGGTGCAAGGATAGACTTGAGCAGGCTGGTCGAGATGGATATTTTAGAGCAAAAAGGCAGTGGAAGGAGTGTTCATTATGTTCTCAAATAATTTGGCGATTAGTTGGCATTTACTTGGCGATTTTGGCAAATATCTGGCAGTTTGGGAGGAGTGCGAAAGTCGCATTAAAGGAGCAGAAAGATGAGGAAGGTGCAAACTGAAATAAATAACTCCGCAATCCGCAATTCAAATTCCGCACTTCCTCCAGGATGGCACTGGGTGAGGCTGGGAGAGGTGTGTAATATAAACCCTCGACGTCCCAAAAACTTTATTCGTTCTCCCGACACACCAACTACATTTGTTCCCATGGCGGCGGTTGATGAAAAGACAGGTACCATTGCCAGGCCTGAAGTGGTTCCATATTCAAAAGTCTCTAAAGGTTATACCTACTTTGAAGAAAATGATGTTTTATTTGCCAAGATTACACCATGTATGCAAAACGGCAAACACGTCATAGCAAGGAATCTTATTGATGGGTTGGGTTTTGGAACGACCGAATTTCATGTCATACGTCCTAATAATGAAATTCTATCAGAATGGATTCATTTTTTTATTCGACAACCTTACTTTTTACAACAAGCAACAGCATATTTTACAGGTGCAGTTGGTCAGCAAAGAGTACCTGAAGATTTCTTGTCAAATTACATTATTCCCTTGCCCCCAGTAGAGGAGCAACAACACATCGCTGCAAAAATCCAGGAACTGATGCAAGATGTGGAGCGTGCCCGAACTGCCTGTGAAAAGCAATTAGAGGCAGCCAAAGTTCTGCCAGCCGCCTATCTACGAGAGGTCTTCGAAAGCGAAGAGGCAAAGCGGTGGGAGAGAAAAAATTTTAAAGAATGCATTATGAGAAGAAAGGGCTTGAAAATTAAAGGAATACTACAAAAAAATTACCAAAAAACAGGGGTTTATCCTATCGTTGATCAAGGACATAATTTGACATGTGGGTATACAGACGATCAAGCAAAACTTTATAGAGGAGAGTTACCTGTCATCGTTTTTGGTGATCATACAAGAATTTTCAAATATATTGATTTTCCTTTTGCTATTGGTGCAGATGGCACCCAAATAATACAACCTAACAGAGAAATAATTATGCCCAAGTTTTTTTACTTTGCCTTATTGAACCTTAAAATCAGGAGTCTCGGTTATAGTAGGCATTATAAGTTGTTAAAAGAGATGAGTATTCCCATCCCTCCTCTCCCCATCCAACACCGCATCGCCGCTGAACTCAAACAAAAAATGGCACAGGTTGAAAGTCTACAATCCGCAATCCGAAATCAGCAATCCGCATTAAATAGCTTACCCCAAGCAATTTTGAGAAAGGCATTCAAGGGTGAGCTATAATGAAAATAAGTTATGATCCTAAGCACAACATCGCTTATATAAGGCTGGGGCAGAAAACCGCCGAACTTGAAACCATCCGCATAAGCGATGAATTGAATATTGACATATCTCCAGATGGGAAGATTTACGGTATTGAACTACTCAATGCCAATGAACAGCTTGCAATTGCTAAAGATGAGGGCTTGCTTCTAACAGACGAATCTACAGGTAAAGCAGTTAGACTGCCTATTTGATGATGAGCAATTAAAGAAAAAATTTGGAAGGGTTAACAAAATGCCTAAATCCAATTCCCGCAGAATCACAACTCCGCAGTCCCTAAACGCCTACATCAAGGGTATCTATGGTGTTATGGAACAGATTAGGGAAATAAAATATGAACCAAGAAATATATGACCGACTAAAAAAGATAGCGGAGCGATTGAAAAAAAACTATGGGGCTGAAAAGGTCATCCTCTTTGGTTCTTACGCAAGGGGCGAAGAAACGGAAGATAGTGATGTAGACCTGTTGGTGATTGCGTCAACTAATGAGAGACTCTTTGAAAGAATGGCAACTGTCCTTGAAATTGTTCATGACCTTTATAACGGGCTCCCCATTTCACCAATTGTTCTTAGCTCCAAGGAAGTAGAAGAAAGACTGAAGTTGGGAGATCAATTTGTACAGGAGATGCTTGAGAAAGGGATAGAATTATGAAAAATCAGCAGGACTCTCTGGATCCAAAAGATTGGAAGAAAATTGCCAGAAAAGATTGGAAGAGGATAGAGAGAAATCTTCGAGATGATGATGCTGAAGCAGCAGGTTTTTACTTGCAGCAAGCATTAGAAAAATATTTAAAGGCCTTTTTACTTCAACACGGATGGAAACTGAAAAAGATTCACACCTTGCATACCTTGCTTAAGGACGCGGTTGTCTATAAGCCTGAACTTGAATCTTTTCGCCAGTTGTGTCAAAAAGTCTCAGGATATTACATCATTGATAGATATCCTTTATTCGCTGCGTCAGGACTTACTTCTGAAGATGTCAGAAAAGATTTAAAACAGGCACAGAGATTCATTCAAGCAATGTTCCCAAAGGAAAATTTAAGTGGCTAAAAACACTCGCAGAATCACCACTCCGCAATCACTAAATGCCTATATCAAGGGTATCTGCAATATTATGCGGCGCTCTGGCAGGGCTGGGGCACTTCAGTATGTGCCTGAGCTTACCTGGATGCTTTTTCTCAGGATACTGAATGAGAGGCCCCAGGCAATTTTGAGAAAAGCCTTCTCTGGAGAGTTGCGAACGGTTGCTATTAAGAGCCAATAGGTATATTATTAAACAAGAGGAGCTTTTCGTTTAATAAGATGAAAGCTTATTAAACTCGTGTTTAATATGGACGTGTCTCTATTTCAAAACAGCCCCTCTGGAAGAGTAATCCGTACCCTAGGTGGGTATTGGGCTTTTGCCCCCCATCCTCTGCCACCCAAGCTGGAATGGGACAATCCACTTATCTCCCTAATTTCCAAAGCCGACTTAGCCTTGGGCTGGAGAGGCATTTGTCTCCAACCGCTGGGCAACTTATTGCGCTTATTTTTATGAAACCGGTATTAAATATTAAGATTGCTCAGGAACTTCTTGGAGTAACATTCCCTGCTGCTCAGAAAGCGATACATATTCTCCAAGACGAGGGTATCTTGATGGAAATCACAGGTGGCAAACGGAATAAGGCCTATGCCGCAAAAGAAATTCTTAAGATTTTAGAAGAGGATATCTCGCCTCAGCAAGAGGCAGCCCATGGCAAAAAATAGGAAAAATTCCCATAAAATCACAACTCCGCAATCGCTGAACGCCTATATTAAAGGTATCTGTGATATTATGCGGCGCTCTGGCAGGGCCGGGGCACTTCAGTACGTGCCTGAGCTTACCTGGATGCTTTTTCTTAGGATACTGGATGAGAGGGAACAACGGGACGAAGAACAGGCAAGGGCAGTGGGCGCTCCCTTCAGCCCTTCCCTTGAATATCCCTATCCATCAACTCTCCTTAGAGCGGATTGAGGAAACACATATGTTTACCCTATCAC
>CAZNJP010000132.1:0-5357 GCA_964573345.1 uncultured Syntrophobacter sp.
ACGTTAGGCGACATTTCAATTGGGAAATAGAAAATGAAAGTATCTAAGGACATACTGGGGTTAGCTGCTGAATTTGCTGTGGCAAGTGAACTTTGCAAGAGGAACATCTACGCTCAGTTAACTCTTGGATTGCGAAAACGTACAGATATCTTAGTTGAAACTGAGAAAGGGATGTTGAGAATCCAAGTCAAAAGATGGTCGAAGAACATAAAGACCGATGGGATAAAATAGCAAATATTGTAGGAAATGAGAATGCTATAAGTTGAGCGTGAAAAAAAGTGTCTCTGATCAGGAAATAGAAGATTTTTGTGAGAAAATTCGTAATGAGTTCAGTGGCTACACCGAATCTAATCCTGTGACTACCCGAAGTTTTTCGGCTAAGAGATTGCATTCCCTCAGATTCACCCGATCCAGTTGTAATCTCAAAAGCACAGGAACTCACAACCTGAGGAATTTTATTGGCCATTTACAACAATCTAATAAACATAACTTAGTACCAAGTTGCCATTGGCGTCTCTAATAAAAATAGTGTCACCATCATTGTTCCATATAGGTCTCCTACTTCCCCAAAAAACCTCACTTTGAGTATATTTTCCTAAACCAGTGCGCAAGGTCACCTTGGCCTTAGCTTCCTTTAAAAGAGGCAGTATATCTACAATTTGGATAGTTAGAACAGGCAATGAACCTTATCCCCTTTTTACTTTTCCTTACTACCAGTGGTTTTCCACATTCAGGGCAATTACCTAATTGCTTTTCTGCTTCTTTTTCTATTTTTTTAGTAAAACGGCACTCAGGATAGCCAGAGCAGGCCAGAAATGGGCCATAACGTCCTCGCCGCAATACCAGCAGCCTCCCACATTTAGGACAAACCTCGTCTGTTTCATTATCTGTGTTTATAATGTTGATATTCCCCTTTTCATCACGTTTAAATTCCTTGGTATTCTTACAATTTGGATAATTAGAACATGCCAAAAAATGTCCGTGCTTTCCCCACTTAATCACCATAGGATGCCCGCACTGCTCACAGATAATATCTGTAGGTAAACCACTTGATTTTATAGTTGCCATGTTTTCTTGGGCTTTTTTAAGATTTTCCTCAAAAACCTTATAAAATTTTTTTAATGTTTCTACCCACTTTACTTTCCCCTCTTCTATCTCGTCTAGTTCTTCTTCTAGGTGGGCAGTAAAGGATACATCCATAATGTCAGGGAAATTCTCTACTAATAAGCCAGTGACTAGAAGTCCTAATTCTGTAGGTTTAATTTTTTGCTTTTCTTTAACTGCATAATCTCTTTCTAATATTGTAGAAATGATTACAGCATAGGTACTAGGACGGCCTATACCCTTTTCTTCCAATTCCTTAATCAAACTGGCCTCGGTGTAATGTGCTGGTGGTTTTGTAAAGTGTTGCTTAGGAACAATCTCTTTTACCTTGAGCACCTCTGCCTCCTTTAATGGTGGCAATAAAGCCAACTCCTCTTTTTCTTTATATAGGTGCTTAAATCCAGGCCATTTCAGTACACTTCCCTTTGCCTGGAATAGATATTCACCTGCACTAATGTCTATAGTGGTCTGGTCATATATAGCAGGACTCATCTGACTGGCCAGAAACCTCTTCCATATAAGTTCATAAATTGCATATTGAGATTTATTAAGATAAGGGGTCACAGCCTCAGGTGTTCTATAAACAGAGGTTGGTCTAATGGCCTCATGGGCGTCCTGAACATGCTTTTTATTTTTATAGATATGAGGAGCCTTCGGAAGATAATCCTTTTCAAAATGGGTATTTATGAATTTTCTTGCCTCATCTATAGCAAGATGGGAAACCCTTACTGAATCAGTACGCATATAACTAATTAGGCCAATGTGTCCCTGTTTTCCTAAAGGGATGCCCTCATAGAGTTGCTGTGCTATGAGCATGGTTTTTTTTGCACTAAAATTTAATCTTTTTGCCGCCTCTTGTTGAAGTCCGCTAGTAGTAAAAGCAGGAGGGGGGTAGCGTTTCTTTTCATCAAGTATTACCCTTGAAACTACAAAGGGCTCCCCTCTCAGTGCCTCTACTATTTTATGGGCCTGTTCTTTTGTAGAAATATCAATCTTTTTTCTATTGATTTTAATGAGTTTTGCCTCAAATACAGGTGGTGTTTGTCCAGCAAGCCTTGCTATAACCTCCCAATACTCCTTAGGACAAAAGGCACAAATGCTGCGTTCCCTCTCACATATAAGCCTTAAAGCCACAGATTGAACCCGACCTGCAGAAAGTCCACGTCTTACCTTTTCCCACAAAAGTGGTGAGATTTTATAGCCTACTAACCGATCCAGGATACGCCTGGCTTGCTGCGAATTAAATCTATTTTTATTCAATTCTGTAGGAGATTGAATGGCCTCCTTTATGGCCTTAAGGGTAAATTCATGGAATAATACCCTCTTTATAGCCCTTTTACCGTCTAACTCCTGGGCCAGATGCCAGGCAATGGCCTCTCCTTCACGGTCTGGATCAGGGCCTAAGTAGATTTCCTTTGCCCCTTGAGCTATCTTTTTTAATCTTGTAACAACCTTCTCCTTTCCTGGAATTATTGTATAAACAGGCTTAAAATTATGATCAGTATCCACTCCCAAAGTATTTTTGGGCAGATTTTTTATATGCCCTAAAGTAGCCTCAATTTCAAATCCTTTAAGATACCTTCCTAATGTCCTTGCCTTAGTGGGAGATTCCACAATCAACAACTTTTTTTTCACTTGAAAGCAACCTCCTTATTCAACTACTCGTGATTTTGGTTTTCATTTCACCTGCTTTGTATATATTAAACCCAAATAAAATGTAGAGAATCCAATAGTCAGGAGCCAAAATCCAGAACATCACCCCTCATTCTGACTTCTGAATTTTCCTGTTTGACATTAAAACCTTTTTACATATTGTTTTCCGGGTAGCTCTTTCACTAGGCCTTTTATCTCCATAGTCATCAATCTTGATGAAATTTCCCTTACAGGCCTATCTAATGCCTGGGCCAATTCATCCAAATATTTTGGTATATCTAGTAGTGCCCAAATTTCCTTTTCTCCTGAATTTAACTGAACCGTTTTCTTTCTTTTGACCTCAGAGAAATTATAAAATTGGTCTATTTCTTCTAAGATATCTTCTACCTTCTCTACCAATTTTGCCCCTTGTTTAATAAGTTTGTGTGTGCCTTCACTTCTGAAAGAATCAATCTGACCAGGTACAGCAAAGACTTCACGCCCTTGTTCTAAGGCCAATCTAGCAGTAATCAAAGACCCACTCCTCTTTGCTGCCTCTACTACTATCACACCAAAAGAAACACCGCTAATAACCCTATTCCTGATAGGGAAATTCTGTGCCTCTGGGGGTGTCCCGAAGTGGAATTCTGAGATTAATGCTCCAACCTCAGAGATTTTCTCATAAAGTTTTTTATTTTCACGTGGATAAATCACATCTATACCACAACCCAAAACAGCGATGGTCTTTTTTCCTGCCCTAATTGCCCCTTGATGGGCAGCAGTATCAATACCCCTTGCCAAACCACTTACTATGGTAATACCAAAGTTTGAAAGCTCAGAGGCCAGCCGTGTTGTAGCCTTAAGACCATATACACTGGCCAAACGTGACCCCACTATAGCAACCATTGGGCTATTAAGTATTTCTAAGTTCCCATTTACATAAAGGAAAGGAGGCGGGTCATATATCTCCTTAAGAAGGACAGGATAACTATGATCATAATAGGTAATAAATTTGATGTTTAATTCAGAAAGCCTCTTGAGTTCCCTTTCTACTTCTTCACGCCAGTCATAGCCCTTTAGATCCCTTATAAGCCTTTCACTCAGACCAAAACTTCTTAATGTCTTCTCTTCTGCCTCTAATATTGCCTTTGGATGTTTAAATTCTTTTAATAATTTTAAATATGTGCGTTGCCCTATGCCAGGAATAAAACTCAGGGCAAGCCAATCTTGATAATCTTGTTCCTCACTGAGGGTTGAGGATGGCTTCATCTTAATAGTCTATTCTACTATATCTCCACAATGAAAAGGTTGTATTGATTTTAATATAAAGGCAGTTGCACTATTTTTCGTAACATAAACTACAAGCAACTTCCCCAGATATGCCAAAGGAAAGGGTAGGGGTTGTTTACGATACACATTTAGTACATGGCCTATTTTTACGCCTTTTTCAGTCCCTGCATCTATATAAACAATATGAGGCCAACCTATCTCTGTTACATTTTCTCTACTTGCTACAATGGTGGCCTTAATACATGGTCTTTCCTCTAATATTTGAATGCGCTTAGAGATAGAACAGTAGGGCATAAGGTAATCACCTACATAAACTACATCATAACTATGAACAATCTCTGCCTCTGCCAGTTTTTCATAAACTTTTTCTATCTTTAATACCCCCAATATATAATGCACATAACCTATTTCACCTGTTTTTGGATGATGGACTTCTGATGTCCGATAAATAAAGTACTTTTCACCTACATCTGGTAGTTTTTTATTAAATTGTAAAAATACCTTATCCCCTCTTCCCAAAATGGTTTTATCTGACTCTTTTGTCTTAAAAACTTGACCAACATAGGGGTCTGGTTTGGGCTTTAGATAGCCAACTGCTTCTATGGACATAATCTCAAAAATATCTGCCAAGGATATATAGAAAAAAATAAATACTAAGATAAATATCCCAAAAAATGTCTTTTTATTCATTTATTATCTACTTGTTTTTATCTTATATTTCTTAGATGCCGCTTGTTCTAAGGCAACCAAGACCGGACTAGCTACAAAAATTGAGGAGTAGGTCCCCACTATGGCCCCTATGAGAAGGGCAAATATAAAATTATGGATGACCCCCCCACCCCAAATAAATAGTGAAATTAAAACCAATAAAGTGGTTAGTGAAGTCAAAATAGTCCTACTTAAGGTTTCATTTATGCTCATATTGATTATATTAGGAAATTTTTCTTTATAGGACTTGCGTAAATTTTCTCTAATACGGTCAAATACTACAATGGTATCATTCAGAGAATAACCCATTATGGTCAATAAGGCAGCAATGACAGGCAGGTCTATCTCCTTATCCATTAATGAAAAGATGCCCAGTGCAATAAAGACATCATGCATCAAGGCAATTACTGCCCCTAATGCAAATTTTAAATTTAGAATAATATATAAAACTAAGGTGGTAACAAAGGCCCCTATTACCAAAAAGGTCAAGGGGACATCAAATAAGGATAGAAAATAGACTATCACCAGTAGTGAAATGCCTACTGCTGCACTTATCCCCCACTTCATTTCAAACCTTCCTGAGATATAGACACCAATAGCCAAAATTGCATAAAATAAGGCCA
>CAZNJP010000133.1:0-3957 GCA_964573345.1 uncultured Syntrophobacter sp.
GGCCCCTCATCCAGATGATGAGGTCATTGGATGTGGAGGCACGCTTTATAAGCATTTTTTGGCAGGGGCTGAAATAACAGTCGTTTACATGACCGATGGAAGAAAGGGAAACCCTCTTTTATTTAATCAAAAAATTCCAGCAAAAGAGAAGAATAAGATAGAAAGGGAATTAATTAAACAAAGAAGGGAGGAGGCTTATAGGGCAGCTAGGGTCATTGGAATAAGACATTTAATTTTTTTGGATCATCCTGATACAGAATTGAGATTAAATAAAGAGACTATTTTTGAAATGTTTAATATTTTACGTAATACCAAACCTGACCTGGTCTATTTGCCATTTTTAACCGATCGCCATCAGGATCATATAGAGACCAATAAGATTTTTATAGCGGCAATCAAAAAAGGGACCTTTAATTTTAAATGCCTGGGATATGAAGTTTGGAATCCATTATATCCCAATTATATGGTAGAGATAAAAGATACAATTAATATAAAAATCAAGGCCCTTAGGGAATACAAAAGCCAACTTATGCATAATAACTATGTTAAAGCCATCTTGGGCCTAAATAGGTACCGGTCAATATTCCATCTGGGAGGGAATAGTTATGTTGAGGCCTTTTTCCTTGCTACTCTAGAGCAATATAGTTATTTATATAAAATAAGTTATGAATAAGGATATTATTAATAAAAAAGGTTGGGAAAATATATGGAAAAAAGTAGAAAAAAATAGACTAGAGGATGAAAAAATTATCCAACAAGAACTTGTAACTTATAGATGGAAAGAAATAGAAAGTCGAATAATAAAAAGATTTGGTTCATTTAGAAATATTAAAACTATTGAAGTAGGTTCTGGTAGAGGAGAGATTTCTTTAATCTTTAATTTGCGAGGAGCAAAAACTACTTTATTGGACTATGTCCAAGGTGCTTTAGATAATGCCGCCCTCCTCTTTAAACATTTTGGTTGTCATGCCCAATTTATATGTGCAGACGCCTTTAATCTACCTCCATGGATGTTGGAGAGCTTTGATGTTTCTATGTCATTTGGTACTGTAGAGCATTATGATTATCCTCAACGTCAAAAAATCTTTAATATACATGCGGCACTTTTAAGACCTGGGGGATTATCCTTTATAAGTGTTCCCAATAAACTAAGTCTACCATATCATATCTGGAGAATCATGCTTGAGATTAATCATGAATGGGTAGTAGGCAAAGAGATTCCATTTACGATATGGGAGCTTAAAAAATTAGCCTTTAGAGCAGGATATAATACTTGTGAAGTAGTTTCATGTTCATCATTTTTTCGGGATAATAAACTTCTTTTAAAGGAGATAAAAAGAATTATTTCTCAACATTTTCCTTTAGTTGTTAGGGCATATAAAAGGATAAAAGGTAGAAAAGAAACAAAAGGTAGACCATTTAGTATAGAAAAAGAAAGGCCCAGCATATTTGATAGATACTTTTCTGGCTGTCTAATGTTAGTTGCATCCAAATAATCCTATTTACAAAGAGTATATAAATGAAAATTTTACAATTCCACGAAAAGGCCTCATTTTTTGGAGGAGGAGAGGCTTATTTTTTTGATCTTTGTAGGGCCCTTATAAAGAAGGGGATTAACATAGTATGTATGCATGTTTCTAATAGTCACTATTTAGAGACTGTAAATTTAGGATTAAAGGCCTATTTTATTCCAGCATGTTTTGGATTACGCAGAGGGGTAAGAACTGCTACCAGAGTAATAGATATAATCAAAAAAGAGAATCCAGATATCGTTCATTTTCACGGAATTTATTATAAAGTGAGTCCATTAATAGTTAGGATTGTGAATCACATTAAGCCCACTATTATTACAATTCATGAAATTTTAAATTTTTGTTTTAAAAATTCAAAATTGCTTCCTTCAAATGAAATATGCCCATTTTTCGCAGGTTGGCACTGCTTTCATAGATGTAATCTTTCAGAAAGAAGTAAGATAAATTATTTAAAATTATTGATTTTTCATTACTGGAAACAGTTTGAATATAAGAGATTAGACAAAATTATTGTACCCAGCAGATATATATATGAAGAATTACTTAGGAATAAGTTTCCTTGCCATAAACTAGAATTATTACCTCACTATTTACCTATTTGTCATCAATGGACCGGATCAGAGAATAATACTTTTAATAATAATGATGAAAAAATAATACTTTATATAGGAAGGTTAACTAGAGGCAAAGGCATCTTGGTGTTCCTTAAGGCCCTCTCTCTTATTACAGACCTTCCTTGGAAAGCAATTATTATAGGTGATGGAGAGGAGACGACTCAAATTAAATATTATTTAAGTAAAAAGAATTTAGCCAGAAGAGTTTTATTAATCGGCCAGCTTTTACGTAAAAATTTACAAAATTATTACAAAAAAAGTACTGTTGTTGTCATGCCTTCTTTGTTTCCTGAGACCTTTGGATTTGTTGGGCTTGAGGCTATGTATTTTGAAAGACCTGTAGTTGCATTTAATGCGGGGGGCATTAGTGAATGGCTAATTCATGGGAAAAATGGTTTCCTAATAGAAAGAGGGAATATTAGAATGCTTGCATATTATATTAGGCTTCTACTGGAAAATAAAGAAATTTGTCAAAGATTTGGAAAGGAGGGATATAGGATAGTAAGAGAAAGATTTTCGCGTGAAAGGCATATAGAAAAGCTTCTTAATATATATGAGGATGTTTTAAATGCAAGGCAAAAAACTTGTCATAAAGAACGCCATTTTTTTGGCTGGAAGTAACTATATAAGTATCATTACTTCTGGCCTCTTAACTATATTTCTGGCTAGATATCTTGGGACCTCTACTTTTGGCAAGTATGTAACAATTTACTCCTTTCTCTTTTTTGGCAATATTTTGGCCAATTTTGGCATTCCCCCTATTATTATCCGTAATGTAGCCAAGGATCTCAGTTTAGCTGATGCCTATTTTTCTAATTGTACCTTTATTATGTTGTCTTTTTCAGTTATTGCCTATCTCATTATATGTCTGGTGGGTTTGTTTCTATATGATGATTGCTGGCTGCAAATACTTATCCTTATAGCTGCCCTTTCTCTCTTCCCAAGGGCAATAAGTACTGTCTGTGGTGCCCTCTTTCGGGCCATGGAACGAATGGAGATACCAAGCTTAATTAATAGTATACTTTCTATTTTTTCCTTTTTTATCATAATCTCTATCTTATTCACTCCAACAAACAGACTCTTTCTTATAATCCTCACAAATGTGTTTTTTTCCTTTTTTGGCACGCTGTTAATATTTAGAAAATTAAAAAAAATCATAAATTTAGAATTCCATTGTCCAGATTATAATTTTTGTCTTTCTATATTAAAACAATCTTTTGCTGTGGCCTTTATTAGTATTTTCAATATGATTAATGCCCGGATTGATATTATCATGCTTTCCACTATGGCTAATATGGCGATGACAGGCTGTTATGGTGTACCTGCAAGATTAATAAATGTATTTAATGTCCCATTTGCCAGTTTAGGAATGGCCTTGTTACCTCGTGTCTCAGCCCGTCAGAGAGATGTTTATTCCTTAAGAAATATTTATAATCAAAGCCAGAAATTTTATATACTCTTGGGATTGGCTATAAGTATTATAATTTTTATCTTTGCCAAACAGATTATTGGTATTTTATTTGGTAGCAAATACATTATAGGAAAGGCCCATATTGCTTTAAGGATTCTTATTTTGGCCTTTTTCATTAATAAGATAAGTGGTCCTGCGGGGGTAGTGATTTTAAGTATGGAGGAAAAATTAAATAAATTCATCCCCTTTGCCTTCTTTGGTGCAATATTAAATATAGGCCTAAACCTTCTTTGGATACCTAGATATGGCATACTAGGGGCAAGCTTAGCAACATTGGTTTGTGCATTGGTAATTTCTTTTATTAAACTATTTTTAGTAAAAAATGTATTAAGAGGCTCTT
>CAZNJP010000133.1:4057-5334 GCA_964573345.1 uncultured Syntrophobacter sp.
CTTTTATCAAAACGCAGATGTATTTGTTTTCCCTTCCCTTTATGAGGGATTTGGTATGCCTGTTTTAGAGGCCATGGCCTGTGGAACACCTGTAGTGGCCTCCAATGTATGTTCTTTGCCAGAAATAGTAAAGGACAATGGCATTTTGGTAAATCCCTATGATGTAGAAGATATAGCAAATGGGATATATAGGATCTTAAGGGATAATAATCTGAGACAAGATTTGATTAGAAAAGGCCTTTCTTATGTGAAGGAATTTACTTGGGAGAGGGCAGCTAAAAAACACATTGGAGTATATGAAAAATTGGGCTAAAAAGGGAATAAAAATTGAAGATCCTTATTGCATATCAGCTAGACTATCATTTTGACAACTCTAGGCTTAAACACCTTGTTTCCTTTTTAGGCAAAAAGGAAAAGGTTACAGTTATTTATCGTAAATTTGTAATAAATCAAACAAAAAAGGAGATAAATAAATCTTTTTTTTCTTTTAAGATAAATGCCTATAGGGAAAATGGTGTAAAATTTATTGAGGTAGACCCTATTTTTAATGGCCCTCAAGGTTTGGGGTTGTATCTGCTTAAGGATGAAAGTCCACTAAAAAATTATAAAGGCATAAAACAGGGTCTTAAAAAAGTTTTTAATACAATAGGCATTCTTAAGGAAACAATAGTATTTTTCCCTTTTTATCTTCTGGGGTATCTTTTATGTGATAGAGGACGCTATGATATCTTTATTGGAGGAGGGCAGTGGGCACTACTTTTAGGTTATGTTTTAAAAAAATTGGGGAGAGTTAAAGTTGTAATAGCAGATGATTATGACTATCAGGCAGGCAACCAGACAATTACAAAATTTAGATTCCTCTTTACAAGATATTTAGAAAATTTTGTTCTGAAACAATCTGATTTAATCATTTCTGTAGGTCCTTTGTTAGCAGAATTAAGAAAAAAGGAATTAAAAAGAGAAATAAAAATAATCCCAAATGGTGTTGACTATAATTTATTTGCTGCTGCTCAGGAAAAATTACCTCATCCTCCAACTTTAATTTATACAGGGGCAGTTGAGTGGTGGAGTGGTCTTGATCTGGTAATCAAGGCTATGGCTAAGGTAAAAAAGGATATTCCTGAACTGCGTCTTTTGATTATAGGACACTGCTATCCTCAATATTTGAATTACCTCTTTAAGGTGGCAGAGGGGCTTGGAATTAAAGAAAATATTAAATATATAGGTAGAAAACCTTATAAAGAGCTCCCTTTTTACTTAAAAAGGGCAGATATAGG
>CAZNJP010000134.1:0-5275 GCA_964573345.1 uncultured Syntrophobacter sp.
ATTTTTATCCATACCATTTCTTAATGTCAAGGGCTTTTGAAATTTTATTTTTACCATACTTTGAGCCCACTTCATCATTGAAAAATTTAGCATTTTTGTTTAATTTAAATCACTATGCTAAAGTCACTTAAGGTAAGGGACATAGCCATTATAGACGAGCTTGATATTGAGTTTTGCTCCGGCCTTAATATTATTACAGGTGAGACCGGGGCAGGGAAGTCCATCATTATAAATGCAGTAAAGCTACTTTCAGGTGAGAGGGCATCAGCAGAGCAGATAAGGTATGGAAAGGGAAAGGGGCACATTGAGGCAGAGTTTATTACAGAGATTAAAAGGCCGCTTGGGATTGAAAGGATCATATTTGCTTCAGGAAAGTCAAGGGCTAGGATAAACAATAGCCCTGCAAGTCTAAAGGAACTCTGTGAAGCAATATCTCCACTTCTAAGTATCTGTGGGCAGCGTGAGCATGAGCTCTTGTTAAATGAGGACTTACAAATTGATATTATTGACTATTATGGAGACCTATGGCCAATAAGAAATGGTGTAATGGAGAGTTATTCAAGGCTTAATTACCTTAAGACCAGGCTAAATCAGCTAAATAATTTAGCTAAAAGCGCAAACAAGCAAAGGGAGCTATTTTTATTTGAGGCGGACACAATAGATAGAGCAGGGTTAAAGGTAGGAGAGGATGAGGCCCTTATAGAGGAGAAAGAAAGGCTCCTTCATGCAGAGAGGCTAAAACAGGCAGCCCTTTCTGCCTATATCTCACTCTATGAGAGGGAGGAGTCAGCCATATCCCTTTTGGCTTCAGCAAAGACATCAATTGAGCCACTATCATCTATTAATAAAAAATTTAAGGACTCACTTGATAGAATAAAAGAAATTGAGTATTCGCTTGAAGACATAGCATATTCGTTAAGGGATTATGCAGAAAAGATTGAATATGACAAATCAAAACTGAACGAGATAGAGGAGAGGCTTGACCTGATTGAGGGGCTAAAAAGGAGATTTGGTGGAAGTATTGAGGCAGTGCTCTCTTACAGGGAAAAAATAGAAAAAGAGATTGTATCAGGAAATGAGTATAGAGAAGAGATAAAGAAGCTCTATGGAGACATATCTGAGGTGCAAAGGCAGCTAGATGAAAGGGCAGGGCAGCTTTCCATTGCAAGAAAAGAGGCAGCGATGAGGTTTAATAAAGAGGTAGAAAAAGGGCTGCTATCCCTAAATATGAAGGCCCAATTTGATACTGAATTTATAAAAACAGAGGTAAATAAAAGTGGCCAAGATAGTGCAAAGTTTCTATTTTCTGCAAACCCTGGTGAGCCATTAAGACCGCTAGCAATAACTGCATCAGGTGGTGAGCTCTGCAGGGTGCTCTTAGTGATAAAGAGCGTACTTTCTGGGAAATATGGTGTTGAGACCCTAATATTTGATGAGGTTGATGTGGGGATAGGAGGCAGAACCAGTGAAATCATAGGAAAGATGCTTAAAGGACTATCCAGGACTAGCCAGATAATATGCATTACACATCTTCCACAGATTGCATGCTTTGCAGACAGGCACTTTTTTGTTGCAAAGGAGCTTAAAGGTGGAAGGACGGTTACGATGGTAAAGATGTTACAAGGTGGGGAGAGGGTAGCAGAGATTACAAGGATGTTAGGAGGTGGTAAGGCAGCAGAGGAGCATGCAAGAGAAATGATAGGGTTGAGAGACCTTTAAGTTTAAGAATATCTATTTTAGCTTAAATAAAAGATTAAAATTTATACACAATATTTCCATCTATTATAGTAATTATGGCCCTTCCCTTTACTTCCCAACCATGAAATGGGCAATTTCTCCCTTTAGAATAAAATCTATTTACATCTATGCGATAGTGCATATTAGGGTCAATAATAGTAATGTCTGCTGGGCTTTTGGGTTTGAGTGTTCCTCCAGGCAGCCTAAAGATACAGGCAGGCATGTAACTCATCTTTCTTATCAGTTCAGACCAGGTCAATATACCTTCTTCTACTAATTTAATACAAATAGAAAGAGAAGATTCAAGGCCAATTATGCCACTTGGGGCCTGTTCAAAAGGGACGGCCTTTTCCAAAGGGTGATGCGGGGCATGATCTGTAACAATAATATCAATAGTGCCATCCTTTAAACCCTGTTTAATCTCTTCTATATCATTCTTTGTACGCAAAGGTGGACTTACCTTTGCATTTGTATCAAATGCCTTTACTGTTTCCTCTGAAAGACTAAAATGGTGTGGACATGTTTCAGCAGTAACTCTAATACCTTTTGCCTTTGCCTGCCTAATTAATTCTACACTGCCGGAAGTAGAGACATGGGCAATATGGATATGCCAACCTGTAAGTTCTGCTAGTTTAACGTCCCTAAAGACCATGATTTCCTCTGCGGTATTTGGTAGACCTGGAAGCCCCAGGTGAGTAGATGTCTTCCCTTCATTCATTACCCCATCAGGCGCGAGCATCCTATCTTCTGCATGAGAAATAATGGGAAGTTCAAAATATTTTGCATATTCTAATGCCCTTCTTAAAAAACCACTATTTACAATTGGATTTCCATCATCTGAAAGGGCCACCACACCAGCCTCTTTAAGTTCCCCAATAGGGGCCATTTCTTCTCCCTTTAGCCCTTTACTTACTGCACCTATAGGGTAAACCCTTGAAGCCTCTGCAACCTTTGCCTGTTTTAGAATAAATCTAGTTACCCCCTGATTATCATTTACTGGATTGGTATTGGCCATGCAGCAAATAGATGTAAATCCGCCTGCTACAGCGGCCTTTGCACCTGTTTTGATAGTCTCTTTATGCTCAAATCCAGGCTCACGTAAATGGGTATGGACATCTATCAGACCTGGTGTAACAATCTTTCCTTTTGCATCTATAACTTCTACCTGTTCAATAGAGATACTTCTTTCTACTGCCTTAATCACATTCCCTTCTATTAGAACATCAAACGTCCCATCCAAATTTTGGCCAGGGTCTATTACATGACCTGACTTGATAAGCAACATTTTATTCTTCTGGGAAGGGTATTTCATTTAACTTTTGAAAAATTTGATAAAATTTTTGATAATCCTGATCTTTTATGATTTTTTTAAGTTCATCTACTGATTCCAGGAACCTTGAGATCTTATGATAGCTATTAAATTGAATAGATGCACACATCTCTGGATTTTGATGGAGAAAATGTTGCATCTTTCTTAAAATTATATGAAAAAAAGGGGTGCTATAGTCTGAAAATTCTCTTAAATTAAAAGTTGATTCCTTTACAATAAGTCCCATAGTCAGTAAAAAAAAATGGCTAATACCTTGCACTATAGCCATCATTTCATCATGTTTTTCAGGCGTAGAAATGGTAATTTTTACCTTATGGGTAAGCAATAGCTCTTTAAGCCAAGGTAACCATACCTTTGTTCTTGCTGGACAAATCACTACTATCTGCCTTTTGATAGAAGGTGCACTGGGCCCAAATAGTGGGTGTGTTCCAATCACCTCAGAACTTGAATAGGAAAGCATAGCCTCTACAGGCCCCTTTTTTATAGAGGTAACATCCATTAGCACCGCTTCGGGTCTAACATATGGCCCAATCTCTTTTATTATATTCACTGTATCTTTAATAGGCACAGAAACAATTACTACATCGCATAAAGAAGCCAGTTCCTTTGGAGAAATCTCTGTTTTCCTTCCAGCTACTATGACTTGATAGCCAGCCCCTTCTAAAAATTTCTTTAGCCATTGTCCCATCCTTCCTGTACCACCAATTATGCCAATACTTTCTGGTCTCATTTAAGAAATTCCAACAATTTCTTTTTAGAGTCGTTTAGTAAGGAGTTATACACCAACATAATAAAGGATGCAATAAAACCCCAGGATATCCTTCTTTATTGAAAATCAATTATGTGTTTAAACAATGTATTTTTTTATTCCAGAGCTATGTTATTGTTTTTAAACGTAGAAGGTGGTCTGCCAGTACAAGCCTTACCATGGCCTCACATACAGGCACAATCCTTGGGATGGCGGATACATCATGGCGGCCTTTTATGGATATTTTACCTGGCTTGCCATGAACATCCATAGTCCTTTGGGTCTTCTCAATGGAAGGGATGGGTTTAATAGCGGCACGCAGGATGATTTCGTCTCCATTAGAGATACCTGCAAGAATACCACCTGCATTATTTGTCAAAAATCCATCTGGTATAATCTCATCATTGTTTTCAGAACCCAGCATCTCTACTGCCCTAAAGCCTGATCCAATCTCTACCCCCTTTACTGCCCCAATAGACATTATTGCCTTAGCCAAATCTGCATCTAGCTTATCAAATACAGGCTCACCCAGACCCGGAGGACAGCCTCTTGCCAATACCTCTACTATCCCACCAATGGAATCCCCCATCTTCTTTACTTCAGAAATACGCCTTTCCATAAGCTTATATGTCTCTTTATCACAGCAAAAAAGCGAGTTTTTATAAATAAAATCTAAATCCCTTTCTTTTGCCCAAATCCCACCCAGGGCCAATGTATATGCTATTACCTTAATACCCTCAGTATTTAAGACCTTTTTTGCAACTGCCCCGGCAGCTACCCTGGCTACGGTCTCTCGGCCCGATGCCCTTCCTCCTCCTTTCCAATCCCTTATCCCATATTTTTTAAAATAGGTAAAATCCCCATGCCCTGGACGAAATAAATCCTTAATAGGTTCATATTTACTACTATCTATATCTTTATTAAATATTACCAATGTAATAGGGGTTCCTGTAGTCTTTCCTTCAAATGTGCCAGAAAGTATCTCTACCTTATCTGGTTCTTTGCGTGGGGTAGTAAGTCTTTTTCCAGGGGCCCTCTTGTCTAATTCTCTTTGAATATCTGATTCATTTAAGGGCAAATTTGGTGGGCAACCATCAATAATCACCCCTAATGCTATGCCATGTGACTCGCCAAAGGTAGTAATACAAAAACACTGCCCAAATGAATTACCTGGCATAATTTATCTCCTTAATTAGTTTAATATAGATATAATATCACCATGTGGGAACTTGACAATAATTAAGCCACGGATATACGCAGATTGGCAAGATTGAAGTAGGGAGTAGGTAGTAAGGAGTAAGCAGCTACTGCCTACTGCTTAGTGCTTACTATGAAAAAATGCGGTTATCTGCGGATCCTGAACTTGTTTCAGGATGCGGCAAATTTTTATACTTTCCTATACCTCAAGAAAAGATTTCATCTTTAGAAGAGATGTTAATGATTATGCCAAAGCACAAAGG
>CAZNJP010000135.1:0-5224 GCA_964573345.1 uncultured Syntrophobacter sp.
CCCTCAAAAAAGACCTCTGGGAATTCAAGCTCCCAGTGAAAAAAGCGTTCCTGCTTTGCAATTTCCTTTCCTTCTCTAAACCACGACTGCTCCTTTAAGGTTTCCCAGTCTTCATCTTCTGCCTTAAGACTATTATGAAGTTCTTGATATTCTGTAAGACTTACTTTGTTACCAAAATAAGTACTAGTCCAGATGTCTGCTACGTCCTGAAACCTTGCAACAATTTTTCTGAATTTTTGGTATAATTTTTCTTTCTCCCTTATCTGTTCTACTGTATCGGAGGCAAGAGCTTCTATTTTAGAAATAGCATTAAGAAGGATACCAACTTTTTCTCTAAATGTGCTCTCAAAGATAGTAAGTTGTCTTAGCTTTGTGGTTTCCTTTTTTGGCTTTTTAGATATGGGCAAAATAGCCAAGTCATCAATTTTTGCACCAATAAGGGAATTGCCACATCGCAAGTGATGGTCGAGGAAGTTGAGGGGCCGATTCTTAGATACCGTATAAAGCCAAAGGGAAAGTTTTGCCAACTCTACTGCTAATGGATTTAAATCTACTCCAAAAATACACCTTTCCACTATTTCTCTTCTGGCCCACCGGATGTCCTCTTGCTCAAATTTTGCATCAACTTCACCACTTAAGGCCCTTAAAAGCTCCCTTGCTAAATAGTCTGTCGCTTCTACCAGGAAGTGACCGCTTCCCATGGCTGGGTCAAGGACTTTTAGATCAAGTATCATCTTGATTGGGTCATAGCCGTGTTTTGGCTGAGCTCCGTCAAGGAGATTAAGAAGGGAATCTTTTCTTTCTTTATCATCCTTTGTAAGATCCCACAGCCTTTTAAGGTTAGCCTTTTCTTTCTCTTCTTTTTCTTCAATTAATTTTTGAAATATCCTTTCTAAGGGTTCTTTACCTTCTTTGATAGTTTTGGCTAAGTTTGCCTTTTTATAAATGTCATCTATCAATGGGCCAAGGGTATTTTCTATAATGTATTTTACAATGTAGTCTGGTGTGTAATAGGAGCCAGTTGCCTTGCGCTCACCTTTATCTGTAACGAGATAAACCTCACCTTTTTGCACAATTTTATTTTTATCAATCTTTTTACTTTGTTTTTTTGCCTCTTTTAATGGAATATATATTTCTTTGCCTTTTTCTTTTGTTGGAACTAAATCCTCTTCAGCTATCTGCAGTTTGTATTCTAAAAGCCCTTCATAGATAGAACCCAGATGCCTAATATCTAAACTACTATAATCAATAAAGCCCTTGTCCTTTGATCTTGAAAGAAGGTCGATGACATGGGCAATATGGCAATCACCGACATTGTACTTTTCCAAAAAAGGGTGTTTTTCAGGATCAAAAAGACCACCATTGTAAGGAGGGACTTCTAACTCTTCATTGCCATTATTTATAATCTCAAATAATTCCTTTAAGCGGTCCCAATAACTATGTGTTGAAATAGGTAGAGGTTTTCTTTTATCTATTTTATTTGCTATTTCTTTTTTAATTGCATCTAAGCTATAGGAATCGGTATAGGCTTTATTCTCCCTAAAAGGGAGCAATTGATTATACTCTGCATAGAATATGAATAAAAGGCGATAAAGCAGGATTAGAGAATTATCATGGATTTCCTTTAGGTCACTTTGAGAAAGATTATTGTTGGGAAATTCTAAAAATCCTTGTGCCAGAAGCCTTAATGATTCATAGACATTCTCTTTCAGTTCTTCACCAACTGCCTCGGCATAGTCTTTGCTTCCCTGATATACCTTTTCAACAAATGTGGGAAAGGCATCCTTTCGGAAGAAGAGGTAAAAATATCTAAAATCTTCTAATGTGCCATTTTCTAGCAAACTCTCTAAATCTATCTCATAAAAGAAATCAATTTTCTTTGAGGTCTCCCTTTCATAAAGCCTCCAATATCTGCCATTTGTGAGGATTCCCCATTTTACTTCCGTAAGCCACAAATAATTGCTCATTTGTAAAGAAGGGTTTTCTATATCTTCAGGGTCACCTTTGTCTTTTCTATCCAGTTTTCTTTTCCAGCGCTTTGCTTCTGCTATACAGGCAACGGATTTAAAATATTCTTCCTTTGAGGCCTTTTGGGCATGTCTTAATTCATTCTCTGAGTGAAAAAGAGCATAATCAGGGTGTTTCTTTTCTCCTGTAGGAGTTGGCGGCTCTACATCCACTGTCCAGCCCAGGATTTCAAAGACTTTATCTAAAAAATGCTTTCGCAGTTGTGGTTCATTAATAGATGAAAATCTATCTTTGTCCCATAGTGCCCTGATTTTTTGGTAGACTTCCTTAAGCTCTGCCTCGTCTATTGCAAACTCCTTTTCTTCTGGTAGGAGTTTTTCTAGGTAATAATTAGAAAAAAGCCTTTGGTTGCGATATGGAATCATGATTACTCCTTGGTAGTATTATTGCAGCTGAAAAAAGGCTTGGGTTTCTCTCAATGACCAATTCCTCTTCTTCTAACCGTTCTAAGGTCTTTTTAAGTGTTTCACTCAAGTCCCTTAGTCTCTTTTCTGAGCCCTTTATTGCTATGGCCATGTCCTCACCTAAGAGCAACCGGCTTTTAAAATCCTTAAGCCTCTCCTCTTCTTCTTTGATTTTTGTTCCAAAATATCTTTTTGCGTCTTCTCTTTTAATAGAAATTTCACGGTCTTTTTTTCTTTGTGCCAAAGAACAAAGCCTTTTTGCCTCGTCTAAGGCAGCATTATATGCCTTTTCATAAAGATACGAAATGCGGGACTTTATATCTTCAAAATTACTGGAAAATTTCTCCATTTGATCCCTGCTGAATGAGGCAATTGACCTTGGAGGCATAGGTTTGCAGTCTCCATCTAGTGTTACAAATACAGGAAAAATATCTTCGCTTATCGTCTTGCCAGTGGCATCGTCAAACCCAAGAAGAAAGTTAAACAAAATGCCAGGTTGTTTTATTTTATCAGAGCATTTAACTGTTGCCCTACCACCAAATAGGTAATCCCTGTCTAGACAGTAATCTATAATTGCCTCTAAAAGAGGATGGCCAAAGGCAATAAATTCCACTTCATTTCCAAGTTTCTTTGCAATCTCCTTTGAAAAGACAACCGCGTCATATCTTTTCTTTATACCCTCTCTTAGCACCTCTTTTGGAGGGGTAAGCCTATAGACAAATTTCTTTCTTGTTGGCTCAATTTTACCACTAAAAAGTTCAAAAAAGGCACGTACAAATCTTTCTATTTCCCCCTCAGTAGTGGCCTTCTTTCTGCTTTTTTCAATAACCTTAAGCGTCTCTTCAAGGTCAAACTTTTTTAATTCCATTAGAAATGTCTTTTCAATAGTTTCATATGCTCTCTTTCTTTCATCAATGGCCCTTTCCAAATCCTTAATTGTAGCCTCTGTAGGCCTATTTTCTGCAAGTGATCTCATAATGAGCTCTTGTAAGTTATAGTCTTCTAGGATAAGGCCAACAATCTCAGATACCTTGCCGCCTAAATCCTTTTCTATAATGGAGACCTTTTGCATGAGTCTGGCCAATATCTGCCCTTCCCTTGTATCAGTAACAAAGAGGTTATAGACCTTTACATCCCTCTTTTGTCCATAGCGATGAAGCCTTCCAATTCTTTGGTCAATACGATTGGGATTCCATGGAAGATCATAGTTTATCATAATGTGGCAAAACTGAAGATTAATCCCCTCGCCGGCTGCATCTGTTGCCACCATAATGTTAAAGGCTGGTGTGGAAAATTGTCTTTCTGCCTTTCTCCTTTCCTCCATGTCCATACCACCATGAATAACCAGGGGATTATACCCATGTTCTTCTAAGATGTTTACAATGTAGTTTAGAGTATCTCTATATTCAGTAAAAATAAGGATTTTTTCTCTTGGGTCTTTATTGAGGATTCCATTTACAAAATCTATAAGTGACTTTCCTTTTGAATCTACTGTGATTTCTTCTGAAAGCTTGATCAGAGATTTTAGCATGGAAATTTCCTTCTTTAACCCCTCTGGTGTGGTGGGGAGTGTTAATACCTCAAGGCGCCTTTCAAACCTCTCTTTTTCAAAGTCATCTAGTGAATCTGGGTCTTCAAAGTAATCACGAAGCCTTATCTCCTCTTCCTTGGGTAGGGAGATAGCACCTTTAATGAGGTTTGCAAGCCTGTTTTTTAAGGAAGAGCGTATGGCAGCAATAGATGAGACCATACGCTTTTGTAAAAGTACCATAGCAAAGCCAACTGCCCTGTTATGTTGGGCCTTGGCCAGGTTATAGAATGTTTGCACATAGGAGGTAACTGCTTCATAAAGGCTCTTTTCCTCCTTAGTATATGAGATAGGAAGGGTAAAAACCTCCCTAGGACGAAAGATTGGTCTTCCACTTGCATCTATTATACCGGCTTTTCCCCTGCGTATCATAATGTCATTCAGCTTTGATGAAACAATCTTTGCCTCATTTTCAAATATGTATGGGTCTATGAGGGTAAGAAGAGCATAGAAGGAAAAACGGTCTCCTTTATGGGGCGTAGCACTAAGTAAAATAAGACTCTCTGTCTTGTCATGAAGAGCTTGGGCAAGCCTGTACCTTTGAGAACGTTCTATTTTGTTTCCTGATTTCGTAGCAGAAAGTTTATGAGCCTCATCAAAAACAATAACATCCCATGTAGTTCTTATAAGTTCTGCTAATACTTCTTCTTTTTTGACATAATCAAGTGATGTAATGATCTTTGAGTGCGCCTCCCAGACATTGGCATCCTTAGGGAGAGAATTTTTTAATGCATTTACATAAGAAGAGTTATAAACAGCAAAATTTTCATCAAACCTTTCCCTTAGCTCCCTTTGCCACTGGAATTGGAGGGGTGCAGGGACTATGATAAGTATCCTCTTTGCACGCCCCCTTAGGGAGATTTCCTTAAGGACCATGCCTGTCTCAATGGTCTTGCCAAGGCCAACGTCATCGGCTAAGAGGACCCTATGTTTATAGGCATTGAGGATCTTGTAAACTGCTTCTACCTGGTAGGGCTCAAGGTTTGTGCGGGTAAAGGAAAGGGAAAGAAGGTGGTCGTAGGCGTAGGCGAGGGACAGCCTTGTTGCCTCAAAGTTGAGGTCAAAATAGATAGGGGGATCAAAATTACCATTTTGTAGTCTTTCTAGGGGTGAGAATATCTTTTCTATCTTTGTTGGTGGACTAACAAAATCTTTTGCAGGTCCTTCTTCAAAGGCAATCTTTACAACCGTGCAATTTCCACGG
>CAZNJP010000136.1:0-5222 GCA_964573345.1 uncultured Syntrophobacter sp.
CACAGCTTCGCCCCCTCGATTACATTCTCTTTTGTAATCGACAAAATTGCCTTCTATTCTGTCTTTTAGACTGATAACCTATTTTCTCTTTTTTTCTAATATTTTTACCAGCCGACTCTAAAAGGGCAAGCATCCGCCACTGTAACTTGTCAAGACTTTCTGTAAAAAATATTGCTGCCACTAACTTTTAGGATTAGAGGGATAAGGATTAAAGCCCCATTTTGTCCTACACTACACAGCATTTAATGGCTTTCCTTACCCCTAAATCCTTCAATCCTCCCTTGCTGTTTATTCGGGCATACCTCCGCCACTGTAAACTACAAAATTTATGTAACTACCTAATAGAATGGGCTTTTTATGCCATCGCTGCAACTGAAGCAGGCCCCGTTGAGTAGGTTTTTTCTACTAACGGGGTAGGGACTGTAACCCTTATCTGTGCATTTATTAAGTTAAGCAACAAGCATACCCTCTCTTTATCAGATGCCCAGTGGTCAAATATGGCAAGTATGTCTTTAAATGGGCCTGATTTTATCATTACTAGGTCATTCTTTTTAAACCTTTCCTTCCTTATTAGACCATCTTTACTTGCTAGGGACTTAATAGAAGAGATTAGCTCAGAAGATATGGGTTGGGGCTGTGTATTTTTCCATAGTACCTTTTTTACACCCCTTGTCCAGCATACATGATAGATCTCTCTTCTTTCACACTGTGCAAATATATATCCAGGAAAAAGGGGCTTTGCCTTTTTATATACTTTAAGGCCTTTGTAGATATATGTCTGTGTTTTGGGAAAATATGTGTTAATTTCTTTTTGAGCTAGGTAAAAGATGACCTTTTCTTCTTGATTTGGCTTTGTTTCAACTACATACCAGCTTTTTCCGATGTCCACTATTCCGTCCCAGCTTTAATTTGATTTTACTAACAACGGATATATATATTATATATATAAGAAAATGTCAATCCTAAGACAATGCCATTGACTTAAGAGATTAACATTTTAGTATTATTTGCTTGCAATTACAGGCAGAAGTGATATATTACATATATACTGAAACAAAATAATAACAATAAATTTTTCCAAAGGAGGCAAGAAATGTCAAAAGAAACCCAAAATTAGAGAGAAGTTGGCACGGAACTTGCTGAATTTGTACTAACTTAGTAAGACATCTTAAGAAAATTAGCTTTTCTGAAGATTTTTTATCCCGTCATAGACAAACCCCGCAAAATTTTATCCGAAAGAGATGTTTGCCTTTTACCATTCTGATATTTTTCCTGATGAATCTTATAAAAGGTTCTATACAGGATGAATTAGATTACTTTTTTAAGGCTATAAAAGATTTGGATGTGGCCGTACGAACAGTTACAAAAAGTGCCTTTTGTAAAGCCAGAAAAAAAGCTGAAGCACCAGGCCTTTATTGAGTTGAATCAAAAGCTGGTTGCATTCTTTTATGAGAATTTTTCTTATCAGACATGGCATAGTTTCCGTTTAATAGCGATAGACGGATCCATAGGTCAACTCCCCAGGATAGAAGAGATTGCTAATCATTTTGGTGTCTGGAATCCAGCTAAAGGGCAACCTTATCCTATGGCCAGAATATCCCAGATCTTTGATGTATTGAATAAACTGACTGTTGATGTAATCATAAACCCCAAAGAATACGGAGAAAGGATTCTGGCCGCTCAACATATCAGAAACATAGGCCCTGAGACACTTATGTTGTTAGATCGAGGATATCTTGCATTTTGGCTTTTTGCCTTAATCCTTTCAAAAGATGCACACTTTTGTGCCAGGGTTACTTCAAGACATTTGAAAATTATCAGAAAGTTTTATAACTCCGGGAAAAAAGAAAAAATAATATTGTTACCTCCAAGTGCAGCCTCTATCAAACAATGCCAGCAGATGGGACTATCTATAAAACCTTTAAAGTTGCGACTGGTTCGTGTAGAGCTAGATACCGGAGAAACAGAAATTCTCATTACTTCACTGCTAGATTATAAAGCATATCCTCATGAAATTTTCAAAGAACTCTATCAGCGAAGGTGGCCCATAGAGGAAGATTACAAGATTATGAAGTGCCGTGTCGAAGTTGAAAACTTTTCCGGGAAGTCGGTAGAATCAGTTTACCAGGATTTCCATGCAAAGGTTTTTATCATGAATCTTACTGCAGCCCTTGCGTATCCTACGAGAGAAATTATTGAACAGGAAAGTCAACACAAGAAATACTCTTACCAGATTAACTTTACACAAGCCCTGTCCAAAATAAAAGATACTGTTGTATTACTTTTCAACCGCAGCAATATTTTGGAACTACTATCTAAACTTTTTGACCTTTTTATCAAGACAGTTGAACCTATAAGGCCTAAACGAAGATATCCAAGAAAAAAGGGGATACAACGAAAAAGTTTCTTCCTTTCTTATAAACCGATTCGTTAAGTTAATGACATTGAAACCTAATTATCAAAAGAAATGCCCAGAAAATTGATAAAAGACCACTTATGATGAATGCCAAGGCATAGCCAAACTGCTGATTGATAATGCCCGCAACAGTAGCACCAAAAAAGGTGGCTACTGATCTAATAGTAAAAAGGAGGCCAGAATGACCTCCAAGCCGTGCTGAAGGAAAAAGCAAGGAAGTCAATAGGCTTATTTCCAAAAGCATTAGACTATCTCCGCTTGTATGGATTAAACGCACCAAGGTAAAGGATTTGAATGTGGAAGTAAATCCAGTCAAGGCCTGAAACAGACCAGAAACAAACAAGGAAAGAGCTAGCCAAGAAAATGCCCTCTTTTTAATATCCTTTAAATACCCCATAGGGACTGAAATGATGGCCATCCAAATGCCAATAATGGCAAAAAAGAGACCAATATAAAATGATTCTGTGTTTAATCTCAGCTTCATGTATAAAGATAGATTTGTCCTCTCAACGCCAAAGTGGATGCCCAAGATCAAAGTGGTCACAATCAATAGCCAAACAGAGGGGCTTTTTAGGTCTTTGTAATAATCTTTAAACAAAAAGGCAGTAGAGGAGATGTCTGGCAAAAGGGATACATTTATAACAAGAATAATGCCTACCAGCAGGGCTGAATAAAATAGGAAGTTTAATGGTAGATAATCTAATAAGATTCCACCACACAAAGGCCCAAGTGCATACCCCAAACAGCTTGAGGCCTGGAAATAGGCAATCTCTTTTCCTTTACTGCCTACATGCTTTAAAAATAGGCTAGGTAACACAATGATAAGTCCCCCAGCCCCAAATCCACCTAAAAGGACGGCCATGAGGATAGGGAGGAATGTTTTGGCTAGAATCAATGCCAAGAAGTGAAAGCAGAACAATAAAGAAGAGACCAAAAGCAACTTCCTTGAAGAGAGGCGATCAGAAAATAGCCCTATAGGAATCATCAGTAATATAGAAGCAATAGAATAAGAACCAATAATCAAACCGATCTGCGCATCCCTAATCCCATATGACTTTAAAAATATAGGCAAATAGGCAAATATTATCCAGTAAAGGAAGGAAAATAGACATCTAGTAATAAGAAAGGGAAATATTCTATGTAACATAAACCTTGAGCTTACCTTTTCTAAAGGGTCATTACAAGGAAAATGGAGGGTGATGTCTTATACTTTCTGTAAACTTCGGCCGTTTTGTTCTTCATACTTCATATTATATTGGGATTGCTTCGTCCCCTTCGCAGCTCCTTTGCTGTTCCTTCGCTCCGCTCAGGATTTTGGCTCTGGGCTTCGGCTCACTACGCTCCTTACAATGGCAGACTGTCTCTGCTAAAATTACTTTGACGAAGTTTTGAGGAGATAATTGCTTTCTTGACATTTTTGCCATTTTGTTTCATAATGGTTATAATATAAAAGTATTTTATAAGAGTGTTTACATTTAAAAAGATGGCACAAGGCACAAATTTTTTAAAACAATTAGTAAAAATGGGGCGAAAAAACGGGTATTTAACCTATGATATCGTCAATGAGATTTTGCCTCCTGATATTTCTGATCCTAATGAGGTAGAGAAGGTTATCGACTTTTTGGAGGAAAACAATGTTCATGTTGTTGAGAAAACTACCGCTAAATCCGAAAAGTTCGAAGAACCAGAAGAGATAAAAGAAATAAAGGTAAAGGAGGTATTAGAAAAAGAGCCAGTTACTGCTTATTTACAAGAGATTGGGGCCTATAGTCTGTTAACCCAAGAGCGTGAATATTATCTCACTCGTCGTATCCGCAAGGGATATTATGCTATTATGTTTCTTATTTTACGTTGCAAAAGTAAGTGCCCAGAAATTGTAAGCTTAAAGGAAGAAATCAGAAAATGGCAGCAAAAAGATGCAGGGCCTAGGCGTCGGAGGCTAGACTATATCTTTGATGCATCCAAAGATTTATCAGAAAAATATGACGATCCAGAGCTTAAGTTGCTATTTAGTCGTATAGACCGTCTTGGGGAAGTAATTAAAGAGCCATGTGATGAGATGATCGGTGCCAACCTGCGATTAGTAGTAAGTATTGCTAAACGGTATGTAAGGCAAGGCCTTAATCTCTCTGATCTTATCCAGGAAGGGAATCTAGGATTAATGAAGGCGATTTTTCGTTTTGATTATACCAAGGGCCACAGGTTTAGCACCTATGCTACTTGGTGGATTAGGCAATCTATTACCCGTGCCATTTTAGATAAGGCAAAGACTATCAGATTGCCAGTGCATTTTGTAGAGTTAAAAAATCAGGTGCTTAAGGCATTTTATGAATTGCTTAAGGAGTCTGGTAAAGAACCAACCCATAAACAAGTAGCTGAAAAAACTGGATTATCATTAGAGAAAATCACTTCTATCCTATCTTCTGTGCGTGAACCTATCTCTTTGGAGTCTCCCATTGGGGATGAAGACAGCACCCTAAAGGACTTTATTAAGGATGCAAAGGCACCTTCTCCATTTGATGCAGTTAAACATGTGGAATTGTCTAGAAAGCTTCAATTCATTTTAACTACCTTGACTCCTCGTGAGCAGGAAATCTTAAAGCTTCGTTTTGGTTTAGCAGGTGAGGTAGAGCACACATTAGAAGAGATAGGCAAAAGATTTAAGGTTTCCCGTGAAAGGATTAGACAGATTGAGAAAAGGGCCTTACAGAAATTGAAGATAACTTCAGAAACACAGGATCTTAATTTGGAGAATCTCTTATAGAAATTATTCAGCCTTCAGCTATAGTTAGCTTGCCTAAACCTT
>CAZNJP010000137.1:0-5169 GCA_964573345.1 uncultured Syntrophobacter sp.
TAATTTAGGGAAAGATGTGTGTCAACCCTTCGAATGCCTCACTTAAAAAAGATAATGAGGCACCTTGCCATTTAAACATTGGCAAGGGGAATACCTGTCTAAAGTAAGAAATTATTTATAAAACAAAAAATGAAATCCTCGGATAACTTTAATGGTATCCAAGGAAGATTTTAAACATCATAATAAAGGGCAAATTCCCAGGGATGAGGCCGCAACTGAACTTCGGTAGCCTCTAATTTTTTGCGCTCAATCCATTTTTCAATTACATCTTCAGTAAAGACGTTTCCTTTGAGCAGAAATTCATGGTCTTCTTCTAAGGCTTTGATTGCTTCTTCTAAAGAACCAGGTGTAGAAGGAACACCTTTTAATTCCTCTGGAGTAAGGGAATAGATGTTTTTATCTAACGGCTCGCCAGGATGAATTTTATTTTCAATACCATCTAAACCTGCCATTAACATAGCGGCAAAGGCAAGATAACCATTACAGGATGGATCAGGAAAACGCACTTCAATCCGTTTTTGTTTTGGAGAAGGTGAATACATAGGAATACGCACACCTGCACTTCTGTTTCTGCTACTATAGGCTAAATTTACTGGTGCTTCAAAACCAGGTACAAGCCGTTTGTAAGAATTTGTTGTTGGATTAGTAAAAGCACAAAGGGCACACGCATGCTTTAAAATGCCTCCAATATAATAAAATGCCAGTTCGCTTAATCCACCATACCTATCACCAGCAAAAAGGTTCTGCCCATCTTTCCAAAGACTTTGATGTACATGCATCCCAGAGCCATTATCATTAAAGACAGGTTTGGGCATAAAAGTAGCTGTAAAACCATGTTTAATGGCCACATTCCTTACTACATACTTATATTTCATTAAATTATCACTCATTTTTACTAGGGGTGCAAAACGCATATCGATCTCTGCTTGGCCTGCTGTAGCCACTTCATGATGGTGACATTCTATTTCTACACCCATTACTTGCATTTTTAAAACCATCTCTGACCTTAAATCTTGAAATTTATCCATGGGGGACACTGGGAAATAGGCTTCTTTGTACCTTGGCTTGTAACTCAAATTTGGATTTTCTTCTCTACCACTATTCCAGCGTCCTTCAATAGAATCAATAAAATAATAACCACAATGTTCATTCTGGTCGAAGCGAACATCATCAAAGATAAAAAATTCTGCCTCAGGGCCAAAATAAGCAGTATCAGCAATACCAGTAGATTTCAAATAGATTTCAGCCTTTTGAGCAATATATCTTGGATCACGGGAATAAGATTCTTTGGTAATAGGATCAACAACATTGCAAATAAAACTAATTGTAGGTTCTTCATAAAATGGATCCATAAAGGCCGTCTCAGGGTCTGGTACCACTAACATGTCGCTGGCATGAATCACCTGCCAAAGTCGAATGCTAGAACCATCAAAGCCTACTCCTTCCTCAAAAGTGCTTTCATCCAAACAGGAGATAGGGATAGAAAAATGCTGCCATATGCCTAACAAGTCACAAAATTTCAAATCCACTATCTTTGCTCCGTGTTTTTTAGCAAATTCCAATGCCTTTTTTGGTGTCATAACTCCCTCCTTTGTTTTGCTCCGTACCATACCAGCATAAAAAAAGCCAAAACGTGGCATTACCCTCGTAACAACTACTTCAGCAATAATTATGCCAGTGGAGTTTTTCAATAAAAAACAAGGCAAGGAATAAAAATTTTAGACAAAAATGTAAAATGAATTTACAAAAGTGTAAAAATATGATATCGGGAAGTTCATTTTTTTCTTTAAAAAGATGAGTGGCATACTTAATGCAGAAATTTTTTATAAATAAGATTTTATTGAGAGAAAATGAATAGACTTTACTTTCCTGACTTCATTGTCCAAAGGGATGAGAAGAGGTGTATAAACTGTAAACGGTGTATAAGGGAGTGTTCTTATGGAGTCCATTTTTATGACGAAAAATCGAAACGTGTGCTTTCTGATGAGACAAAATGTGTTGGCTGTAAACGCTGTGAAGCGATGTGTCCTAAAAGGGCATTGACCATTCAGAAAAATCCCTCTTCTTTTAGAGAAAATGCTCTTTGGACGGAAACCTACATCAAAAATATTTATAAACAAGCACAAACAGGCAGAATACTCCTTACCGGAGCAGGCAATCCTCTTCCCTATCCCATTTATTGGGACAAAATGCTTCTAGATGCTTGTCAGGTGACAAATCCATCCATAGATCCCTTAAGAGAGCCTATGGAGATCAGGACATCCTTAGGCAGGAAGCCAGATGTGTTAGAAGTAGAAAAACAAAAAAATAAATATCTTTTAAAGACAGAATTATCGCCCCAAATTGTGATTGACTATCCCATTCTTTTTGCGGCTATGTCTTATGGGGCCTTAAACCTCAATGTTCATCGTGCCTTGGCCAGAGCGGCAGAGGAATTAAATATCCTTTACAACACGGGTGAAGGAGGTCTTCATCCTGAACTTTACAAATATGGAAAAAACACAATTGTGCAATGTGCCTCTGGGAGGTTTGGTGTCTATCCTAAATATTTGAAAGCCGGAGTGGCTATTGAGATTAAGATTGGTCAGGGGGCAAAACCAGGTATTGGTGGGCACTTACCAGGGAAAAAAGTAGATGAAGAAATTTCTACGACACGGATGATTCCTGTAGGTACTGATGCTCTTTCTCCTGCTCCTCATCACGATATCTATTCTATAGAAGACTTAAAACAGCTTATATATGCCTTAAAAGAGGCAACCAATTATGAAAAATTGATTTTTGTCAAAATTGCCGCTGTCCATAATGTGGCAGCTATTGCCAGTGGGATTGTAAGGGCAGGGGCAGATGTTATTGTGATTGATGGGTTTAGGGGTGGTACTGGAGCTGCTCCGACGATGATAAGGGATCATGTAGGGATTCCTGTTGAATTAGCATTAGCAGCTGTAGATGAGAGATTGAGGAAGGAGGGGATAAGGAATCAGATTTCTATAATTGTTTCTGGAGGTATTAGGTGTAGTGCTGATGTTGTGAAGGCAATTGCTTTGGGTGCGGATGCTGTTTATATTGGGACGGCTGCTTTAATTACGCTTGGTTGTACATTATGTCAGCATTGTTATACAGGGAAATGTCCTTGGGGTATAGCTACAAATGATCCTAAATTAAGGAAGAGGATAAAACCTGAGGAAGCAGCTAAGAGATTGCTAAATTTAGTTAAGGCATGGGGTCATGAGATTAAGGAGATGTTAGGGGCAATGGGAATAAATGCATTAGAAAGCCTTAGAGGAAATAGAGAAAGGCTTAGAGGGATTGGTCTTAATGAGAAAGAGCTTTCTATTTTAGGAATAAAACATGCAGGTGAATAAAGAAATTTCTGGGTGTGGGTTAACTGGTTTTTTACATAAGAAAGGAAAAAGATTTTCAGGCAATTTGATTGTAACTTCCATTGCCAATATGCATGAAAGAGGAAATGGTCTTGGAGGTGGGTTTGCTGCTTATGGTATTTATCCTGAATATAGCGATTATTATGCTTTGCATATTATGTATGAAGATAATCTGGCAAAAAAGGAAACAGAATCACTTTTAAAGGAAAATTTATATATTCCTTATGAAGAGGTCATTCCACAGAGGAAAAATCGTTTTATTTCAAATCCTCCTATTCTTAAAAGATACTTTGTTAAACCAAAATCTTCATCCTCTCCGGATGATGAAATTGTTAAAGAGGTAATGAAAATAAATTTATATGTTAAAGGAGCCTTTGTATTTTCTAGTGGGAAAAATATGGGAGTGTTTAAAGGTGTAGGATTTGCTGAAGATATAGCTGATTTTTTTAAAATAGATGAATATAAAGGTTATATCTGGATTGCTCATACTAGGTTTCCTACTAATACCCCAGGCTGGTGGGGTGGTGCTCATCCTTTTTCTCTTTTAGATTGGGCTATTGTGCACAATGGTGAACTTTCTTCCTATGGAATAAATAAAAGATATATAGAAATGTTTGGCTATCATTGCTGTCTTTTAACTGATACTGAAGTTGTAGCCTATCTTTTAGATTTACTTATAAGAAGACATAAATTGCCTTTAGAAATAGCTTGTAAGATTTTAGCTCCCCCTTTTTGGGATGAAATTGAACGTATGCCAGAAGAAGAAAAAAGATTATATACAACTTTACGTGTGGTTTATGGAAGTGCCCTTTTAAATGGGCCTTTTGCTATTCTCTTTTCTTTCAAGGATGGGTTAGCAGGTTTAAATGATAGAATAAAACTTCGTCCTCTAGTTTGTGCAGAAACAAACGATATGGTTTTTATGGCCTCAGAGGAATGTGCTATAAGGGCCATTTGTAAAGAAAAAGCTAATATCTATGTTCCTAAAGCGGGTGAGCCGGTGATAGCGAGATTAGAAAATGTTCGAAATTAATGCTAAAGAGATTGATTATCAAAATCTAAACCACCTTATCAAAACAAAGATAGCAAAAGGGGAAAATTATTTTGTATTAAAACATGTAAATGGGCAAAGATATATAGGTGCAGGTATAGAGAGAAAAGTAAAGATTGAGATTTATGGCACCCCTGGTCAGGATTTAGGGGCATTTATGCAGGGTCCAGAAATTGTTGTTCATGATAATGCCCAAGATGGAGTAGGTAATACTATGGATGATGGGAAAATTGTTATCCATGGGTTGGCAGGTGATATTGTTGGTTATGCAATGAGAGGCGGAAAAATTCATGTTTTAAAAGACGTTGGTTACCGCACAGGTATTCATATGAAAGGGTTTAAAAAGAAAAATCCTGTTATTATTATTGGGGGTTGTGCTGGGGGATTCTTGGGTGAATATATGGCAGGCGGTATAATTGTAGTTTTGGGATTTAATAAAAGAAGACCAATTACAGGTATGTGCCTTGGCACAGGTATGCATGGAGGTATAATTTATATTCGAGGTGAAATTGAGACATTTTATTTAGGAGAAGGCGCGGTTTTTAAAAAAACAAACGAAAAAGATTATAAAGTTCTTAAAGAGTTACTTAAAGAATATTGTGAAGATTTTTCTCTTAAGTTAGAAGAAGTTTTTAACCATCCTTTTCAAAAAATTGTCCCTGCTTCTTCCCGTCCTTATGGGGAGCTTTATATAGCTTAAATAGCCAAATTATTAATCTTTTAAAATCACTTCTTGCA
>CAZNJP010000138.1:0-5095 GCA_964573345.1 uncultured Syntrophobacter sp.
CCTATAAGGACTACTAAAATTATACTTATTATGTGCCTCTTCTTATTTCTCATAGTTTCCTCCTTAAATTTATTTTCTCAGTTGCTACCTCCTCATCCCTTTCCACAATCCACGTCCTACCAGGGCAACAATGCCAATTACAATCAATATAGCTGCAAGTGATACCCCTGAGGTAGGGAGTTCTGTGGCCGTTTCATCCTTTTTCTCTTTCATCTCATAGCCTTTTACCTTTTCTAACTTTTTAGAACTGGCTTCCTCTTTGACCTTACTTGGTGCTCTCCCTGCACCAATTTTTTTCTGCCTTGCTTTTTTAACCCAATCTGGCATCTTGATATCAAGTCCTGTGGTCAGCTTAACCTGACTTTGAAACTTAAGCATGGTCTCTGGGCTGACCAGACCAGGTATAGATAAGATATTAGCGGCAAGCTGATTTAGGGCAATGTTATTGCAGGTATGCTCACAGCAGGCCATTCCCTTTGTGGCCACAGAGGTTACATAATCCCTGGCAACTTTTTGGAGTAATTTTTTATCCAGCTTTTGATACCCCTTTCTTTCCACCTCAAGTATCCTGGCAGTAATGGCTTGATAGGCAAATGGGCTGTGTTTTTCAAAGAATTTCTTTAATTTCATCCCGTATTTATCCTCTACATATACCTGATATACCTGTTCCCACATCTCCCTTGATACCTGTTTTGGGGTAGTTACCTGCCAGCCCCATAAATATTCCACAAATTTTGCCATCTCCCTTGCCCCTGAATAGCCATGTTTTTTCATCCCTTCAATCCATTTGGGATTAAAATAACGGGCTCTTATCTCAAGCCCCATAAATTTAGCAAAGTTTACTATCTTGGGAGAAGATGGGTCCCTTGCATCGGATACATATAGTTCAGGTGTCTTTCCTGAGATATTCCTCACTGCCATGGCCAGTCCACCCATATACTGGTAAAAATCATCATTATCTAGAACACCAAACAGGTTTGTGGATCTGCTATGAACTACCATATCTGTTCCCTTTAATGCCTGCATAAAGGCATCTTTTGCCTTTTTCCCCCAAACGTTTCTGCCATAGGCATAATTCATCCTGTTAATATAAAGCTTGGCCAATTTATCCTCTTTCTCCCATGTGCCACTAGCAGGTATTGCCTGATCAAGACCTGTGCCATATCCTCCTGTAGGTGCACCAAAGATACGGTAGCGGGCAAATCCCTTTGCCTCTTTTTCTGAATAGCCCTTTTCTCTAAATACCTCTTCGGCCTCTAAGGTATGCAGCCTGACAAAATTTTCATATTTTTCTTTTTCTGCATTGATTACAAGCTGTACAGCATCATCAATCAGGCAAATCTGAATAGGAAATACATCCCTGTATAGCCCGGAGGCAGAAACCAGGATATCGATGCGGGGTCTCTTTAATTCCGATTCAGGTATCAATTCCACACCCTTTACATAACCCCTGCCATCCCACACAGGCCTTGCTCCCATAAGATAAAGGGCCTCTGATTCCATTATGCCATGGTGCCTTAGGGTCTCTGTAGCCCAAAGCACAAGAGCAATCTTGTGTGGATACCTTCCATTCTTTTTTAGATAACCTTCTATCAACTCATCTGCCAATTTCTTGCCTACCTTCCAGGCAGCCTTAGTTGGAATCTTTTCTGGATTAAAACCATAAAAATTTCTACCTGTTGGCAGGGCATCAGGGTCGCGGATAGGGTCATTCCCAGGTCCTGGAGGGATATACCCTGCATTAAGGGCATTAAGAATGCTTTTGATCTCTTGGTCGCACTTACCGAGCTTTTCGGCATAGTCAATTCCCCGTTTTATGATCTCTTTTAACCATCTCTTTTCTTTGGGAGATGCGCTGGCATAATTCTTACCAAGGCTCTTAATAAAGGCTTCTTCCAAAGGCATCTTTTCAAGAATGACCTTTGTTAGTAAAACCTCACAGATAGTCTCTATTTTTTCTGCCTCTTTAATATGTTTACCTGGATGTTTTTTTATATTCTCCCAGTCCATCTTCAGGATATTTGAAACTATCTCCTGAATAGAAGGGATATCCGTTTCCACGCTCAGCATGGCCATCACCATACTGACAAGGCCCTCGCCTTTTAAAGAAACTCCAAGTATATGAAGACCATAAGGCATACTCTGGCTCCTTATCTCAACAAGATAATCATGGAGGGCATCCAAGAGAGCATCAAAATGTTCCTTATTTAGTTCTATTCCAATGTCCTTTCCAATTCCTAATTCTTTGGCCAGCTTCAATATCTCTTCTTTATACCTTTCTGCTACTGCAGGGGTTTGATTTTTTGACTGTTCATAAAGAAGAATAAGCTCATTTATCTTTGCATATTCTTTATAAAGACCAGACATCTTTATAGCTGGTATCATATGGTCTATGATTACTCCATATCCTCTTCTCTTGGCCTGGAGCCCTTCGCCAACATCATCCATGAGATAAGGATAAATATCTGGTATATCCTGCATCAATACATCAGGCGCACAATTTTCAGACAATCCCACCTGTTTTCCGGGAGTCCATTCCAGGGTGCCATGTTTGCCAAAGTGGATAACCGCATCTGCTTTAAACTCATGCTTCAGCCACAGATAAAAGGCAAGATACTGGTGGTGGGGAGGCAGTGTTATGTCATGATAAAGACGTTCTGATTCTTCAAGCCACCCCCTGGTAGGTTGGGGGCCAAGAAAGATATTGCCAAGCTTAAGCCCTGGGATAACAATGTATTTTTTCTTGTTTCCTTTGTCTTCCCAGGTCATAAGGGTGGTCTTATCCACGCTGCCCCATTTTTCCAAAACTGTTTTTCTAAAATCTGAAGGAAGTGCTTTGAACCATTGTTTATATTTCTCAACAGGAACCAACACAATCCTACCGCTTTTAACCAATTTCTCCAATTCCCCTGGTGCCCAGGTGCTAATATTTCTTCCCTGCCTTAAAATCATATCCTGCAAAGTCTCTTTAGTAAAAGAAGCTCCTTCACCCAAAAAATAACCTGCCTCTTTAAGAGCACCTAAAAGTTCCTTTAGGCTCTCAAATAAATCAAGGTAGCTTGCACCAAGGTTTTGTTTGCCTGTATGGTGATTGTAATAAATAATGGCAATCCTTTTTTGAGAATTAGGAAGGTATCTTAATCTTAACCACGATTTTACCCTTTTCACCAATTTTTCAATCCTCTCATTAACAGGGACCCGCTCCGTTATCTTTACACCGCTCTTCTCATCAAAAGAAATACGTTTGCCGCCCACCACAATTGGTTCAATAAGGCCGCTTAACTCCGGTAGGAATATCTGAGAAGCTAACTGAAAGGACTCAATCCCCTGTGGGCTCCTTTCCCACTCCTCAATCTTATTATAGAGGGAGACCGCCCTTATTATAGGAATGTTTGCCTTTTTAAGTAGCTCAGTGCTTTTCTCTTTAGGATGGGAAAACATAAGAGAAATAATAATATCAACATATGGTTTTTCTTCTTTTATCAAATATTTTTGAAGCATCTCTTCAGCAGGATAGCCGATAGTACAAACCACATTAAGGCCTTCTTTTTCAATCTGCCTGATTATAGCGTTCTCAACCATGTTATCATTGGCCTTCAAGGTATTATAGGCAAGGATTCCCACCCATGGAGCATCTTTAAGGTGCCCTGATGTTTTGTACCATTTCAGGTAACTTTCAAGCGTTTCAAAGACCTTTGAGCCGGGGGCATCAGGATGATAGATACCCTCTAAAGGCATCTCAATAGGAGGTTCAACTGTTAGATTCGTTACTCCTGCAAACTGATGCAAGAGATATACTATTAGGCGCTTCACATTTTCCGGACCGCTATATTCCCAATAGGCAACCATTTCAGGATAGGTTGCCACATCCACATTATAATAGCCTTTGAATACATCATATCCGCCAAGACCAATAACCTTAGCCCCTCTGGCTTTGGCTATTTTTAAGTCTTTCTCCATATCGAGCATAACCTTGTAGTTCATGTGGTATAAAAAAATAATATCTGCATCAGACAAATCAGGCTCTATTACCTTTTCCTCCAGGTCCCTGCCAGGATATACTACTATATCTACTTTTTTAGCCAGTGCAGGATATTCTTCCTTAAACCTTGATATTCCTTCTGCCATAACTTTAGTGGCAGTCTCAGGAATGAAGAAAACCATCTTTTTTGTAGTCAATCCACCGGTGTTAGCCGGAACCATCAATATTGTGAAAATACATAGGTTTAAAATAACTGCTAAAAACCCTCTCTTTCTGACCATCACTAGACTTCCATAAAGTAAATCAATATACCCAAAGCAACCAATACCATGCCTGTAACCCCTTTCTCGTGCTGCTCCAAAAAAGACCACTTTATGTTGCCAATCCCTTTTAGACCTAAATAAACCATCAGAATCATACCAAGAATGGTCACAACCAGATAGATGGCTGAAACCATAGCAATGCCGGACAAACCTCTTGTTCCGGCTACAAAAAAGTAGGATCCAATTGCAACGCATGGTGAAAAGAAAAGCGCAGTGGCCAAAGGAAGTATAATAGCAAATTTTGACTTGTTTGAAAATTTACTGGTCTTAATAAAACTTCCATGACTGTGTTGATCGTGACCTTTAAAATCCAAAAATACATAAACAAGTCCTAGGCTGACCAGGATCAAAGGAGCCACAATTCTCATTACAAATTCATGAGCGGAAGAAAGGGTATAGCCAATTATCCCAATGATAATTCCAATTAAAATAGTGCTGATTATATGAGGGATGGCAATAAGGGCTGTAATCCAGAATATCTCTTTTCTTGACCATCTCTCAGTTTTGCCGATCATAACTATAGGAATCCAATGGTCCGGCATTATTGCGTGAATCATACTTAAAACTGAAGCACCAAACAAAATAGGTAGAAGTTTCATCTGTCTTTTAATTTAGGTATCTCATTATCAAGGCTAGAGGAAAAGGCTACCTTAAAGCTCAAAAGAAGCACTGATACAAATGATGATAAAAACCGTCTATTCTTTTGTAACATCGGGCTTTCCATCAAAATCGGTGTCTATCTCTATCTTAACGATTTTCCCCTGCTTATCAAGCCAAAGCCATGCATCTA
>CAZNJP010000139.1:0-5078 GCA_964573345.1 uncultured Syntrophobacter sp.
GAAAGCCCTGCCCGCATCCCTCAAGAATTGACATAATAAGCTTTATAAGGGTATATTATTAACTGGGTTGGTTATAAAGCACTTCCTTTTTAGGCCATTTTAGCTGAGAAAGAGATTATGACTAACTCTCTTATACTCTCTTTCTAGACGAGAGTGACTAACCTTTGAAGTGATTGTACTGGTGTGACTAAAGCTTTTAGGAATTGAAGGGAAGAGTGGCCATGAGAGATGTTGTTATTATTAGTGCTGTACGGACGCCCGTGGGCAATTATGGTGGCAGCCTGCGAAATGTCCCAGCGTATGACCTGGGGGCTTTAGTTCTCAATGAGGTGGTGAAAAGGGCCAAAGTAGATCCAGCCTCAATTGATGAGGTAATTATGGGGCAGAATTATCAAAGCGGTGAATATGTAAATATTGCTCGTATGTCCCTGCTTAAAGCTGGCTGGCCGGTGGAGATACCGGCCTTTACTTTGGATCGGCGGTGTTGCAGTGGCCTTGATGCAATTGGGCTTGCTGCTATGATCATTCAGACTGAAAATGCAGACCTTATAGTGGCTGGTGGTGTAGAGAGCATGAGTACCGCTGAGTTTTATGTACCAGGCGAGTATATAAAGTGGGGAATGGGAGGAGTTGGTGATATGCCCCGAGGTCATGGTCACCTCTCGATGTGGGGGCTACCATTCTACGATAGAATACAGCGGGCCAGAGTTATGTCTCAACCTGAGGAAAGATTCGGTACCTTGCCAACAATGATGACATGGGCTGAAACTGCAGCTGAGCAATATCACATTTCCCGAGAAGAGATTGATCAATGGGCTCTGCGGAGTAATCAAAGAGCTGTTGCTGCTATTGAGTCAGGAAAGTTCAAAGAGGAAATTGTACCTGTGCCCGTTCCACAACGCAGAGGCGAGCCAATGGTATTTGATAAAGATGAGCATCCTCGTCCCGACACAAGTTTAGAGGTGCTTTCCAAACTAAGGCCTGTTTTGGGAGGTGTTTGTACCGCTGGCAACTCAGCGGGGGAGAACGATGGCGCAGCCGTTTGCTTAGTGGCATCAGAAGAGAAAGCAAAGGAGCTAGGTATAGAGCCGATGGCTTATCTCATAGCTTATGTTCCAAGTGGTGCCGACCCTCGTTATACTTGGAGAGCAGTGCCGGCAGCAGTTAACAAAGCACTTGAAAAAACAGGGCTCACTCTTGATCAAATAGACCTTATTGAGTTACATGAGGCATTCGCTGCTCAAGTATTGGCAAATTTCAGAGAGTTAGGAATAACTGAAAAGGATTATGATAAAGTAAATGTTAATGGTTCCTGTATTGCCATTGGCCATCCTCTAGGTTGCACCGGGGCAAGAATTCTAACTACTTTGCTCTATGAAATGAAAAGGCGAAATGTTAGATATGGTTTGGAGGCTATCTGTGGCGGCGGTGGAATGGGTGTCTGTGCCATCGTGGAAAGGAGGTAATACTCAATAGTAATAGAAATGTGATTACAGCGATGTTTATTTCGTATCGCTGTAATTCCTACATGATTGCTGGGCTCGTATCTAAAGTAATTGTCGTTTAATCGCTGAAATCGGATTTAAAGGAGTTTGTTATGGCTCTTGATTATAAAAAGGAAGATAAAATTGCTATTTTTACTCTCAACCGTCTAGAAGCAATGAATGCTTTGAGTCCAGATTTAATGAGGGAGCTACATGATGCAATGGTGGATTTTAAAGAGGACCCCGAGCTGTGGGTTGGCATAATTACTGGGGCGGGAGAGAAAGCTTTTTGTGCTGGGGCTGATATAAAACTCTGGCTCCCTTTTGTAAAAGAGCCCAGAGATAAACCCTGGTTTTTGCCAGCTACTCCAATGCGTGGAATGGAAATATGGAAGCCACTTATTGCTGCTATCAATCGTAGCACTCGGCGGTGGTCTAGAAATAGCCTTAGCTTGTGATATAAGGATAGCCTTAGAAAAAGCTCGCTTAGGTTTCTCAGAGGTAGGCCTAGGGATTATGCCAAGACTTGGAGGAACGCAAAGGTTACCTCGGATAGTTCCTTAAGCTAAAGCAGCTGAGATGCTGCTTATGGGCAGGATTATAGATGCTGAAGGAGGCATTCAGAATAGGTTTAGTAAATAGCGTCGTTCTATTCAGAGCAGCTTATGGCTACAGCTAAGGAATGGGCTGAAGATATATGTAGCAAAGGTCCGCTAGCTGTGAGGGCGACCAAAAAGGCAATGATTAGAGGTGCTAATCTGCCTTTAAATGAGGGGCTTTGGGTTGAAAACTCATTAGCAATGCCTCTTTACGACACTGAGGATTATGCTGAAGGAAGTGCTGCTTTTAAAGAAAAAAGGAAGCCTATTTTCAAAGGAAAGTTATACTAATAAAAGGGGGAACTCATGGAAATTAAGAAAGTTGGCGTAGTTGGTTGCGGGACAATGGGCTCAGGTATTGCTTAAGTCTGTGCCCAATCGGGCTATCGGGTGATAGTCTCAGAAGCAAACGATGAGCTTTTGAAAAAGGGCTGACATTAATTGACGAGTTTCTTTCTAAAGGCATAAAAAAGGCAAAGTTACTCAAGAGGAGAAGAACTTCACCATGAGTCATATCAAAGGTACCACGGATATGAAGAACTTTTCTGATTGTGACCTAGTGATAGAAGCCGTTTTTGAGGATGTGGATTTGAAGAAGAAAGTATTTGCTGAGCTAGATAAAATCTGCCCCAAGCATGCCATCTTAGCTACCAATGCTTCTAGCCTATCTATATATCCATAATTGATATGGCTATGGAAACTAGTAGGCCAGATAAAGTGCTCGGGTTACACTTTATGAATCCGGCACCCCTCATGAGATTGCTGGAAGTTGTCAAGACTATCGCTACCAGTGATGAAACTCTTGAGACTTGGAAGGAATTTGGTAAATCTCTGGGGAAGACCATCATTATTGCCCCAGATACTCCAGGCTTTATTGTGTAAACCGCCTTCAAATACCTTTCCGGCTTAATGCTATCCGTATGTTAGAGGCGGGTATTGCTACTAAAGAGGACATTGACGCTACTGCAACTCTGGGCTTAAATCACCCTATGGGGCCATTGACCCTGCAAGATTTAGTTGGCCTTGACGTTACTTATGCTGTAGCCGAGACTATGAAGAAACAAAGGATCCAATATTTGCTCCACCTGTTTTGATGAAGAAAATGATTGCTGCTGGCTGGCTTGGACGTAAAACAGGGAAGGAGTTCTACGAATATAAGTGATCAATGGAGGAAACATATGGATTGGCGAGAAGAATACAAGCGAAAGTTAGTTCCAGCGGAAGAAGCGGTTAAAGTAGTAAAATCGGGAGACAGAGTTAGTTTTGGCTTTCCCAGGCAACCCACCTTGTTAACCGCAGCATTGGCTGCAAGAGCAGAGGAGTTAGAAAACGTGGAGATACTCGCGGAGAATCCTCGAGTCGATGATGGCTGGCTTGAACCTAACAAAAAGAAAGCTTTCAGTGTGACCATGAACTACTTTATCGGACCAGTAATGAGAAGGTGGACAGATATAAAGATGGCCGATTATCTACCGATTACATTCTCCTTGGAGCCTAAGATCTTGCAAGAAAGGGCTGAAGAAAACAAGGGCATTGATGTATATTTGGGTGTAGTCACACCTCCCGATAAACATGGTTTTTGCAGCTTTGGAGCTAATTTGTGGAATAAAAGAACATGTGCCCGGGCAGCTCGTAAGGTAATACTCGAGGTGGATAGCTCGATGATAAGGACTTATGGGGATAACTTCATACATGTCTCTGAGGTGGATTACTTTGTGGAACATACTCCGAAACCCATCTCTCGGGAGGAATTTGATAAATTAATCGCTGATGCAAACCCAAAGAGACGTGCTCTCTTGCAGGAAATATTCAATTATTTCACACCTTATCAGCGGAGTGAGCATCTTCCTTATTTGCTAAAAGCTGATGACTCCACTGTGGAGAGCTATCATAGAATATTCGGTTTAGGGGAAATTGATCCGCGTCTTAAAGCCATTGCTGAATATACGAAGCCACTTATACATGATGGGGATACTATCCAAGTTGGTATTGCCGGGATCTCGGCCTACTTGCCCCGGCTGGGAGTCTTTGATAACAGGGTAGATCTTGGATACCATGGGGAGATGGCAGCCCGCGGCATAGGGAATTTGATCAAGGCCGGAGTTATAAATGGCAAGCGCAAGACTATCCATAAAGGTAAGGCTGTGTTTACTTCTCTAGAGGGTTTTGGGCCTGAGGAGCTAGAGTTTGCCAACGAAAATCCTCTCATTGAGCTTTATGACGCAGAGTATGTCGTGAACATAAATACCATTTCCTCTAATGCAAATATGGTGGCGATGAACAGTGCGATCAGCATCGATCTTACAGGACAGATAAACGCTGAGACCGCTTTTGGTGGCAGAATGATAAACGGCCCCGGTGGACAGCCGGAATCTCATATCGGCGCTCTATTGAGCCCGGGCGGGCGTGCTATCACTTTTCTTTATTCTACTGCTCTTAATGGTGCTGTTTCCTCTATTGTGCCTCAGTTTGAAGAGGGAACTATGGTAACTATTCCACGTTACTTTGCTGACTATGTGGTTACTGAATATGGGGTAGCTCGATTAAGGGGGAAGTCAGTCAGGCAGCGAGCTGAGGAACTCATTGCCATTTCCCATCCTGATTTTCGCTCTGAACTCAGGAAGGCAGCACAGAAACTCTTTTATCCTTAGTGATTATAGTATTTTGCAAGAATCTTCACACATATTCTTCTCCCTTGTTAGGAAAAGTTTAAAAACCCAACTTTAACAGATTTGAAGCTAAAAATGCGTGGTTTCCACTACAAAGTCCTTTGCCCAAAGCTAAGCCGGCAACGGCTGGACTTTAGGCGGAGGACGCAGTCCTACTGCAGCAAAGGCCCTTTGCGCCAGCGGAGGAAGATCGGTCCGCGTCAGGAATAGGTCGCCATTGAGCTCCACCCGCACTGCCTTGACTTCTTGCACTGCCTCCATTACCTTCGTGAGGCTTTCCTCACAACCATGAGCCCGAAGTAACCGGATCAAGGCAGATTCCATCA
>CAZNJP010000140.1:0-5072 GCA_964573345.1 uncultured Syntrophobacter sp.
AACAGTAGTGGCTGGTGCAGCAGGGCGTATGGGGGGGACTGTCATCAGACTTGTCTATGCAGATAAAGACCTAGAGCTTGTAGGTACATTCGAAAGAGGGGACCACCCCAAGATAGGTGAAGATGTAGGTGAATTAGTGGGCTTGGGCAAGGTAGGCATCAAGGTCTCAGGAGGTCTAGAAGAAATCATTGAAAAGTCTGAAGTAATCATTGACTTTACCTTTCATACTGCCTCTTTAAACCATTTAAAGATAGCAAAGGCACATAATAAACCTATTGTCATTGGTACTACAGGTTTTACAGAAGAAGAGATGAAAGAGATTAAGGATATGGCCCCTGAGATAAGGTGTGTACTTTCCCCAAATATGAGCATAGGGGTCAATTTGTTATTTAAGATTATACCTGAAATTTCCAAAGTTTTGGGTGAAGACTATGACATTGAGATTGTGGAAATGCATCACAGAATGAAAAAGGATGCACCTAGTGGGACTGCCATGAAATTGGCCCAGTTGCTTGCACAGGCCTTAGGCCAAGATTTGGATAAAGTAGGTATCTATAGCCGTAAGGGCATCATCGGGGAAAGAAAAAGCAGGGAAATTGGTGTGCTTGCCCTTCGAGGCGGGGATGTGGTAGGAGAACACACTATATTTTTTGCAGGTTTAGGGGAAAGAATTGAAGTAACGCATCGTGCCTCTAGTCGGGAGACCTTTGCCCGTGGGGCACTGCGAGCTGCAAAATGGATTGTCCATCAGAAAAAGAACCTTTATGACATGCTAGATGTATTAGGATTAAAATAATATAAATATTCACCGCAGAGGTCGCAGAGAAGGCATTAATAATTTTCCTGATTCTCTGCGTACTTCGCTGTTCCCCTGTTAGATGTTTACTATCTAACAGGGTAAATCTGCGGTAAAAAATAATAAGGCTGAATAGTAACAAATGATGAGTTTTTTATTCTCCCAAAGACTACAGCAACTTCCTCCATATCTATTTGCTGAAATTGACCGTTTGAAGAATGAAATGATAAGTAAGGGTATAGATATAATTGACTTAGGGATAGGTGATCCTGATTTACCTACCCCACCGCATATTATAGAGAGGTTAAGAGAAGCTGCTGAAGACCCTGAAAATCACCATTATCCTACATATACCGGACTTTTTGCATTCAGAAAGACAGCGGCTAATTGGTACAAAGAGCGCTTTGGTGTAGATTTAGACCCTGAAACCGAGGTAATTGCCTTAATTGGCTCTAAAGAAGGCATTGCCCATCTGCCTCTAGCATTTATCAATCCAGGGGATGTTGTGTTGGTGCCAAACCCTGCCTATCCTGTCTATTATATCGGGACAATATTTACAGGGGGGAATCCTTATTATATGCCACTTCTTGAAGAAAATGGATTTTTGCCTGATTTAGAAAATATCCCTAAGGATATAGCTAGGAAGACAAAACTTATGTTTGTTAATTATCCTAATAATCCTACAGCGGCCGTGGCAGATTTAGATTTTTTTGAAAAATTGGAAAAATTTGCCAAAAAATATAATATAATTGTCTGCCATGATGCTGCCTATACAGAGCTTTCCTACGATGGTTATAAGCCACCAAGTTTTTTGGAAGTTAAAGGAAGTAAAGAGATAGCCATAGAGTTTCACTCCCTTTCTAAGACCTATAATATGACAGGTTGGCGTATTGGTTTTGCTGTAGGAAATGCTGAGGTAATATCGGCCTTGGGAAAGGTAAAAAGTAATATAGATTCTGGTGTTTTTCAGGCAATTCAATGGGCTGCCATTGCTGCCTTAGAGAGCAATGAGGAAGTAATAGAAAAAAATAGGCGAATTTTCCAAGAAAGAAGAGACATCTTAATAAACAACCTCAAGAAAATAGGCCTTCATGTAAAAAAGGCAAAGGCAACATTTTACCTTTGGGCAAAGGTACCTGATGGTTATACATCAGTCAGTTTTTCCCAACTATTGCTTGAGAAGGCAGGAATTGTTACTACCCCAGGAAGTGGTTTTGGTAATGTGGGTGAGGGATATATAAGGATAGCATTTACAGTGCCTAAAGAAAGGATAACAGAAGCAGTTAAACGGTTAAATAAGCTAGGTCAGTGGGTCAGTTAACTGATAAACTGAAGAACTAGATTATGCGTAACCGTTCACGGCTTATGAGCAGGGCCGGCGAAATAAAAGCAGGCCTGAAGAACTCTGAACCTGTGAACGCTTACAAATTATGCACAGTGCATTTGTTGGGATTGGTTCTAATCTAGGTGACAAAAGGCTAAATTGTCAAAGGGCTTTGGATTTTTTGAAAAAGTTGCCTGAAACAAGAATTGTTAAGGTATCATCCTTTTATCTTACAGAGCCTTTAGGGGAATCAGCACAACCTTGGTTTATCAATTTAGTGGTAAAAATAAAAACAGGTCTTAACTTTAAAGAGCTATTTCAGTGGTTGAAAAAAATTGAATATCTTTTGGGTCGACGTCCAACATTTCCACAAGGGCCAAGGACAATTGATTTAGATTTGTTAATATTTGGTGACCTGAAAGTTAATGAGCCCAATTTGATAATTCCACATCCAAGATTACATCAAAGGAGGTTTGTCTTGGCCCCGCTTTCAGAGGTAGGGAAGAGGCAAACACACCCTATTTTTAGGCAAAGTTTTGATTTCCTATTGTCACATCTAACGTCTAATGAGAGGGTAATTAGGGTATCTTAATGAGATTGATCCTTTATGCATTGTTGGGTTTAGTCATCTATTATTTATTACGTGGTCTATTGGGGTCTAAACCAAAAGAGGAAAATTTAAGGGAATTTGAGGATGAATTGGTTAAAGACCCTGTATGTGGGATCTATATTCCAAAAAATAAGGCAATTATTGCAAAAGTAGGAGGTGTAAAAGTGTATTTTTGCTCCAAAGAATGTAAGGAAAAGTATCTTGAGGAAATGAGGAGGAGAAAATGAAGTTTTTTGTAGATACTGCCAACATAGAGGAGATTAAGAAGGCCAAAGAGATGGGACTGGCAGATGGGGTAACCACAAACCCTACCCTGGTTGCTAGAGAGAAAAGGCCCTTTCGACCATTGATAGAGGAGATTTGTCATCTAGTAGAAGGTCCAGTAAGCGCGGAGGTCATTAGTCAAGAAGCAGATGGGATGGTCAAAGAGGCAATTGAGCTTTCCAAAATAGCACCTAATATTGCAGTCAAGATACCTATGACTGTAGAGGGCATTAAGGCTACAAAGGTATTATCATTAAAAAATATCAAGGTAAATATGACCTTAGTGTTTTCCCCGCTTCAGGCACTTTTGGCAGCAAAGGCAGGCGCTGCTTATGCCAGCCCATTTATAGGACGTTTAGATGATATTTCACACCACGGAATGGACTTGGTAGAGCAAATTATTACTATATATGACAATTATGATTTTCCTACAGAGGTAATAGTGGCCAGTGTACGTCATCCAATCCATGTGCTAGAGGCTGCATTACTAGGGGCAGACATTGTCACTGTGCCCTTTAAGGTAATTGAAAAGCTGGCCAAACATCCTTTAACAGATATAGGACTTAAAAGATTTTTAGATGATTGGCAAAAACTTGGTGAAAAAATCTTATAGAGTTTTCGCTATTATTTTATGGATTGTTCTATGTACTTATAGTTGGGCAGATATCTATGTATATACAGATAAGGAAGGAGTGATACATTTCACTAATGTACCAATGGATAAGCATTATAAATTGCATTGGAAAATGCACTATTCCAGTGCTTATGATAATTTGATAAAAAGGACTGCCAAAAAATATGAGCTATCTCCAGCCTTAGTTAAGGCAATAATTAAAGTAGAATCTGATTTTGATTCAGAAGCTATCTCATCTAAAGGGGCCATGGGATTGATGCAATTATTACCATCTACTGCCAAAGAACTAGGGGTAAAAAAACCATTTTCACCTTATGAAAACATAGAAGGTGGGTCTAAATATCTAAAATACCTTCTGTCCAAATTTCAAGGCAATATCTCACAGAGCTTGGCTGCTTATTTATTAGGACCTAACGTAGTTATCAATGAAGATAACCTTCCATCAGAAGTAGAAAACTATATACAAAAAGTACTTTATTATCTAGAACTTTATCAATCAGATTTTTAATATTTTTAATATGTTTTTAGCCAACCGCCTTACTATAATCCGTTTGCTCTCCATCCCTATCTTAATATTCTTATTGTTTTTTCCACAAAAGCTGCCTTCTATGTTAGCAGCCGTGGTATTCCTTCTGGCCGCTTTAACTGACTTTTTAGATGGATTTTTTGCAAGGAAACGGCATCAAGTAACTACCTTAGGGAAACTCCTAGACCCCTTGGCCGATAAGCTATTGGTAACAGCCGCCTTAATTATGCTTATCCCTCAAGGGCGAGTGCCAGCATGGATGGCCTTTGTTATTATTGCAAGGGAAATAATTGTTACGGGGTTACGCAATATTCTTTTGAGTGCAGGTATTGTGGTGACGCCAAGTGTATGGGGAAAGGGGAAATTCGGTTTGCAGGCTATAGCTATATTTACTTTAATCATCCATTATCCCTATCTGGGCATAGACTTCCATACCATAGGTACATTTTTACTCTGGCTTGCCTTAATAGTCACCCTCCTTTCAGGTTTTGGTTATTTTGCAAATTTTTATAAGTACCTTCAAAAAAGTTAAGTCAATTCACATTGCTCCTAAAGAAAATGGAAGAAATGAGAGGTTCAACCTCCATCAAACTTACCAGCACTTTCTCAAAATTGCAGATTCACTAAATTACCAATGGGTGTTTTAAATTGATACTTTATCAAAATTTGTTAAAATTTATTCAAAATATACCCCTGACATGGAAGTATAACCTGTGTTAAGTGGTTCAACGTTCACGGTTCAAAGTTAAGGATATCAGTAGACTATAACCTTTGAACCCTGAACCTAGAACCGATCACTTTAGGTATAAATAAGTTGGAAATATTGGAAAAGTTGTGGCAAGAGCTGAAGGAGCCAACAAACTATGATCTGCGCTGCATTATTGAATATGTAAGGCCATTAAGGATAAAGGCTGCAAA
>CAZNJP010000141.1:0-5011 GCA_964573345.1 uncultured Syntrophobacter sp.
GGTAAATAACCTCTAATACTTCATCCATAACAATTACCCTCCTAGCCATATCCCTACTCCTCTTTTTTAGAGGCAGGTTTAAATTAACTGCCAAGCTGGGTAAATAACTTGGCCCGTTTACCCATTTACTGGGTATTTACCATGGCCCGTAACAGGTCTCGGTGGCTTTGGCACTGGCTTTGGTTTTGGCTTTGGTTTTGGCTTTGGCACTGGCTTTGGTTTTGGAGCCGGAGCTGCGGGAACTGGCCAGTAATGTAGAGAACATCCAACTTTTGGGTATTTGGAATCAATTTTATCTGCTGGAATCAATATATATTCACCTCCGTATGGGCATTGGGGCTCTTTGTCCAGACACCCTTTACTGACCAGTTGTGACAAGTTTTCCAGCTTGGCATCGGGATTCTCTATGTAATATGCCATAATAATATCTTCTGTAGCATGTCTGTTTACAAGGCATGCAGCCGACTTTGCCTTCTTGACATATTCCATATATGAGGGAATTGCGATGGAGGCCAAAACTCCTAGAATGGCTATAGCTATCATGAGCTCTAATAAGGTAAATCCTTTAGAATTATTTCTCAATGTTTTCATTTTCTTATCTCCGGGCAGGGGGAGCTCTTGCTTACCCTAATTTCCTTGAAGCCGTGGAGCTCTGGATTGGGACAGCGAACTACTATATCCCCCTCTATGTTGGTCACCACATATGGCTTTTTACTCACTGGACAGACTAGATCTACTTCAGGGAATTTTCCTTCCTGCAACAGCTTTGATATATGCCAGAGGTTTTTAATACATTGGTCAGTCTGTTTGTCTGTTGAGTATGTGCCGGATCTGATAGGCTTAACTTTTTTAAAGGCGGAAAATAATTTGGGAACCTGTATTGCAATTACAGAGAGGCAGGCCAAAAGAATGATCCATCGAAGCGCTGTCCACACCTTGCTTTTTGTTGTCTGTTCTAACTTTGGTGTTTCGGCCTCTTCGGGTACATACTGTTGTGCAAGCTCGATTATACAACGATTGCAGTACAATTGTTCACTGTCGGCTCTCTGCTTATCCTTTTTGAAGGGTTTCCCGCACTTTTTACAAATTACAATGTTATTTGTTTCCTCAGCCATTTTTACCCTCTCACTTTTGTAGTTATTCAGCCACGAATCTACGCTGATTACCGCTGATATTTTTTCTTTTATTATCTATTTTTCATCTGTGTAAATCTGTGGCTAAATAGTTACCTTACCTTTTTAATTTTTTCAAGTACGTTCTTAACCCTCAACAATAATATCTCCTTTTGGATTGGCTTCTTGATATAATCCATTGCCCCCAGTTCAAATCCCCTTTCCTCGTCTTCCGGACTGGTCCTGGATGTCAAAAATATCACAGGTGCTTCAATCCCTTTTTGGCTCATCATTTCAAGTAATTTAAAACCATCTAAATTAGGCATGTTTATATCAGAAAGGATAAGATCAAAATCTTTTTTACCCAAATAAAGGAGGGCAGCTATACCGTCTTCCGCAGTAGTAACCTTGTAACCCTGGTTTTCCAGGAAACGAGTTATCAATTTTCCAGTGTCCTGGTCGTCCTCAACAACAAGAATGGATGCCTGGTCTTCGGCTTTTGTCTCGGGTGGTGCAGTCCTGGGAATAGTTTTTTCTGGTGTTAATCTTTTGAGTCCTATCTCCTCCACCAGCACCTTTTCATAAATATCTTTTGGAGTGAAAATAAAATTTCTCACTTTTTCCAAGGCATGGTTGTTTATCAGATAATCTCCTCTTTCCTGAGCAAAAGATCTTATTTCTGAAACAGGAATATTAGAACGAACCATTTCAGAGATTTCCGTATCAAATTTCAAAACTTCATACACTCCTTCACGGCCATAATAGCCGGTGTTGTTACATCTCGGACAGCCCATCGGATGCGCAACCTGTGATGGAATATCATCTGTAAATGGCAACAGCATGTTTACTTCTTCCTGGGAGATTGGCACTATTTTTTTACAATGTGGACAAAGCTTCTTCAGCAATTTCTGGGCTACAACAACTAGGATGGTGTCTGCCATTGTCCCCCGCTTAACCCCCAGCCTTTCAAGCCGGAAAATGGCAGTGGTAGCATTTGATGTATGCAAGGTAGTAATGGTCAGGTGACCTGTACTTGTAAAGTCCATAGCTATTTTTGCAGAATGTGGATCCCTGACCTCGCCCATAAACAGGATGTCAGGATCTTGTCTTACAGCCGATTTGAGAAGTGATTCAAAAGTGACTCCAGCCTTTTCGTTTGCCTGTTGCTGATTGGCAAAAGGTATGCGGTATTCCACAGGATCTTCGACGGACATCAAACTACGCATCTCGCAGTCTATCTTATGGAGCAGGCTGTAAATGGTTGTGGTCTTTCCTGACCCAGTACCCCCTACTATCAGGATCAACCCCTGGGTCCGGCTGGCTAAATTAATCAGGGTATTGGCCTGCTTATCTGTAAAGCCCAGTTCTTCCAGGGATCTCGGTTTGGCGTATGGTTCCAGCAATCGTATAACAAGGCTTTCGCCGTTGGGCGTAGAAGTAGTAGCCAGTCTTAAATTGAAAGTCCTATTGTCTATAACTATGGCAAGGGTCCCATCCTGTGGTTTTCTTTTCTCCGCTACATCAAGGCCTCCAAGTACCTTAAGCCGGGATATAACTTTAGTGCCTGTGTTCTTTTTCAGGGTAAAGACTTTCCTCAAATCCCCGTCAATCCGGAAGCGGACCACGGTATCGGCTTCCTTAGGTTCTATGTGGATGTCGCTGGCCCTTTCAGATACAGCTTCATCAAGGATGCTATTGGCAATCAACACAATTGGTTGCTCTTCGATTTTCGATTTTGAGACCTTTGCAACTGTCTCCATAACTGGTCTCGCAGTTTTTTGTTTGTCTTCAACTTTGGAAACCTCTCTAGCCGGCGTTGACTCAACACGTTCAAATAACAATTTGATATTGTCAGGTTCGGTTATTATAAGCTTGGATATCTGGTTTGTACCCGAAACCTTCTTCAAAGTGTCCAGGAGTTCCCAGTCAAAGGGGTTGCTGAGTATAAAGGCTTTTTTTACTGCTACCACGTGGTTTGACCTACAAAATGCTGTTGGAAGCATCCCTAACAGGATATCCTCAGGATTGGTATCAGAACTGTAAGGTAGCTTCAAGAACTCTGCAATATATTGGGCCATATTACTGTTGTTAATTCCTATATCTGAAGATATTGAATAGATTTTGGAGGGCGAAATATTGGAGAATTTGTACCTTTTTTCAGGACTCAGATCCAATTGATTAAATAGAAATTCTTTAAAGTGAATAAAATCAGCTGACAGCATTCTTTCATACCATGTGACAGCATCTTTGTGTAGTTCCTTCCATTTGATATTTGTTTTTATATGTGTACCAACCTTGTGTATAAGGACATTTTTTTGAATTGGTTTCACAAGGTAATCAACAGCACCAACGGAAAAGGCCCTGGCTTTGTCCTGTTCCTCTCCCAGGGCAGTAACAAATATTACAGGGATGTAGGCAGTTTCACTATTTTTTTGCAGTCTGGAACAGAGTTCATAGCCGTCCATTCCTGGCATCTTAACATCAAGTAGAATAAGATCAGGTTTGGTCTTACTAATTATTTCTAGCCCTTTAGGGCCACTCTCAGCAGTAATCACATTATAGCCACTGGCTGTCAGAAACCGTTCGATCAACCTTAGAATATCCTGGTTATCGTCAATGCTCAAAATCAAAGGTTTTGCAGCACTATTCATAGACTATCTTAACATGCTCAAGATAGTGAGAAAATTCACTTAACCACCTTCGAATTTCTTGGGCATTTTTCTCCTTTGCGGCACTTTCAAGGGAGCTGCCTATATCGGTGATAGCGTCAAATCCATACCCCCCACCAGCCCCCTTCATGGTGTGGCTCAATTTCTGGATGGTTTCATAATCACCCTTCTCCAGGGCCTCCTCTAGTGTCTTTACATTCTTGCGCATGTTTTCAAGAAATCCAGGGATAAGGTCCTCGATTTCTGCGTCCACATGAACAATGATTTTTTCAGTATGTTTTGTGTTGTTATTTTGTGTCATGGCTACATTTCCTAAGTGTACCTATTCGATATTTTACTCGATTACGCCCCCCCCGCTTTGCCTGATAGAGTGCTTTATCGGCCTCAGTAATAAGTATCTCAGGTGCTAAATTACGCTCTGGAATAGTAACAGCCACTCCCAAACTGATGGTAACTCTTTTACTAACCGGTGAGCCACTGTGTTTAATCCCCAGGGCCTCCACATCTGAACGCATAGCCTCTGCCAATTTGGTAGCTTCATTTATCTTTGTATCGGGCAAGACAACTACAAATTCTTCACCTCCATATCGGGCAACAAAGTCTCTAGGCCTTTTCAATTTATCACTCAAGGCCTTTGCAACCTGCTTAAGACAGTCATCGCCGCTGTAATGTCCATAGATATCGTTATAAGCCTTGAAGAAATCTATATCAACCATGATCAGCGAAAGTGACTTATTATTTCGTGCCCCATCCCTCCACTCTTTATTGAAAGAATCTTTAAAATAACGGCGGTTGGCGACACCAGTCAATCCATCCAGATAGGAAAGACGCTCCAGTTTCAGGTTGGCCTCCTCAAGTTTTTTTGTCATCTTCAGTAATTCTTGCTCACGGGCCTTACGACGGTCTGTCTCACTTTTTAGTTTTAAGACCGAACGTACCCTTGCCAGGAGTTCTATTTTGTTTACCGGTTTTTTAATATAGTCTATAGCTCCGGCGTCAAAAGACCTTTGCAGATCGACTGCCTCTGTCTTTGCTGTCACCATTATGATTGGAATATCCCGTAGATGGCTATTTTCCTTAATCCGGCGGGATGCTTCAATGCCGTCCATCTCAGGCATTGATATGTCCATCAAGATAAGGTCAACTCCAGCACTTTTGGTACCATCCATGTCCAGGTGTTTAAAGGCATCAGCCGCCGATTCTACAAGGATAATATCTGTGTAGCCCCGG
>CAZNJP010000142.1:0-4999 GCA_964573345.1 uncultured Syntrophobacter sp.
TGAAAGGTAGCATCAGACTTTATGCCTAATATCTTGTAAGGGTCTTTCATCTTTCTTGTTATAAGTTTAAATTAGAAAATGTCTTCCATAAACTCTATTTCTTCCAACAAAGTTTGATTTTGCTGTTCTCTAGCCAATTTTTTAGCCATCTTTTTCTCTTCCAAAGCCCTTCCCCTTTTCCCCAAAAAATCATAACAAATATGGAGTAGAATATGAACCTCAGGGTCATTAGGGTCTATAGTTACAGCCTTTTCAAGGTAAAAGATGGCCTTTTTAAACATATGGAAATCCAAATGCACCTTTCCTATATCTACCAATAGCTTTGAATTTGCAGGGAATTTCTCCAATGCCCTTTGAAAGACCATTTTTGCCTTTCTTTTATTGTTTTTACTAAGATAGCTTTTCCCTACGGAGAGGTAAAGTGAAAGGTTGTTTGGGTCTATAGATATAGATTTTTCAAACCAGAACTCTGCCTGTTTACTATTTCCCATTTTTGCCAAAATTTCACCCTTAGCCCAAAAAAGATAAGAGTCATCTGGAACTATAGATAATGCCTTATCTAAAATCTCTATAGCCTTCTCTCTTTTCCCTCTTTCTAATTGATTAAAGGCACAGGCGGTATATTCTGAGGCTATTTCCTTTCTGGCAAATGAATTTTGAGAATCTAAGCTAAGGGCTTGAAAAAAACAGCTTTCTGCTTTCCCCCATTCCCCCATTCTTCTAAAGATCATCCCCATATTAGTATAAATTTCTGGATCCCTTTCCTGCAAATCCACAATGTAAGTATAGTGTTCTAGGGCGCTCCCCCACTTTTCATTATTCATCAAGAGTTCAGCCAGTTCCTTCCTTACCTTTTTGTCTTTAGGGTCATATCTTAAAGACTTCTTATATTCCTCTATAGCACTCCCTAATTTTCCATCTTTTAAGTAATTTTCTGCCAATCGCCTATGTGCGATGGCCATAATGGTTTTCATCTCATCCTTCCCCTTTTTGTAATCCTCTTTCCATTCTTTGGTGAGTTTTTGCCAATAAATGGCAGCCTCCCTATATCTCTCTAGACAATTGTAAGCAAGGGCCAAATTGTGTAGGATAATTGGGTTATCTTCATTTAATTGATAAGCCCTTTCCCAAAGAGAAGCAGCCTTTTTTATGTCTCCTTGCTCGATTAGTTCTTGACCCCATAAGGAATAAGCCTGACTTAAGTTTTTTCTATTAACTTTTGCCTCTTCAGGTGAAAGTGAATCAATTTTCTCCCAATATCTAACCGCTTTTCCCCAATGCATCCCCTCAAATTCTTTAATTCCCAACAAGTAATAAACTTTGGCTAGGAATTTATTAAGATTTTCTAAATTCAGACCTAAATCCTTGGTTTTTTCCCACATCTCCAAGGCTTGTTTAAACTGATTCTGCTGGAAATAGGCCAGGCCCAAATAATAATATATAAGGGGAGTCTCTAGGCCTTTTTGAATTGTTTTTTTGAAACTTTCCACTGATTGTCCATATTGTTCTAAATAAAGATGGATATATCCAGAAAGAAAGAAAAAGGGAGAATCCTTTTTTCCTTTAAAGGAATTAAGTGTCTTTAAGGCTGCCTCTGGTCCTGATTTTAAAAAATCTCTTAAGAAAGATAGGAAAAATCCACTTTCTCCAATTTTGGCCAAAAGATTTTGAGCCTCATTATATCGATGGGCCAGAAGGTAGCAAAGAGCTAAATGATACAAAAACCTCTCTTCATTTTTATTTAACTCTACTGCTTTTGAAAAGGCAGAAATGGCCTTTTCTAATTTTTTTCCTTTAAAGCAAGAAAGGCCTAAATGAAACCAATAGATTGGTAATTGAGGGTTTAATCTAGTTGCCTGACTTAGGTTAGAGGTAATGGAGTTAAAATCATATCTGGAGTAAAAATCCAATCCTTGACGAAAATAGGCTTCAGCCAAATAGTTCTTTATACGTGGATTATGGGGTAGGGAAACACTCCAGAGGCCTATGGCCTTACCATAAAAATCTTTTTCAAAGGCTTCTTGGGCCTTAGGCAATAACTTTTGAATATCTAGAGTTTTCTTTAAACGACTTCTTTTCTTAGACATTTTTATAATTTTTGCCTTTTTTGTATTGTCCCCTTTCCAGTTTTTTAGCTATGTCCGATAATAGTCTTTGTCTCCTGCATTAGTATCCTATATATTCACTTTTAAATTTCAAAAATACTATATATGGTATTAGCAATAGTGTCAAATAGGAATTTTTTATTTATAATATAGAAAAATGTTATATAAATTAAAAGAGAAAAGTTTAGGCCTGGGCTTCTCCGGGAAGAGAAAAAGCAGAACGTGTTTCCCTTGGAGAAAGGACGCACAAAGTACAAACCAGACTAGGTCTAATCATTTGATTTCATGTCCAAGCTTATATCCACTGCCTTTGCTGAGTGGGTAAGTTGACCAAGGCTTATAATATCTGGCTCAAAGCGGGCATATTCAACTAGATTTTCCTGTGTAATGCTACCAGATACTTCTATAATTACCTTTTCTCTTAGCCCCTTTTCCTTTAATATTTCTATTGTCTCCTTTACTTCGGTAGGGCTAAAATTGTCTAGCATAATAATATCTACACCTAAAAGGGCTACTTTTATGGCTTGTTCTTTATTCTTTACCTCAATTTCTATCTTTTTAGTAAAGCTAGCATCCTTTGCCAAATCAATGGCCTTTTCTAAGCTTCCTAGTAAGGTAATGTGATTGTCTTTGATTAAAATGGCGTCTTCTAAATGTAAACGATGTGTATCCCCACCACCTATCTTTACCGCCTTTTTATCAAAATAGACAAGCCCTGGGGCAACCTTTCTGGTAGCTGAAATCCTGGTTTTAACACCCAGTTTTTTTATCTTTTCTGATAGATGCCTGGTTAATGTAGCAATGCCACTCATCCTCATAAGGAGATTTAGGGCCGTTCTTTCGGCCATAAGTATTGAACCTGCCTCTCCATAAACTGTTAAAATGATGTCCTCAAAGTTTACCCATTCGCCATCTTTAAAATTGCCCTCAGTCTTTAAATTTAGTATAGAAAAAAGCAATTTAACTTCCGAGATACCTGCTAGAAGGAAGCCCTGTTTTGCAATGACCTTTCCTTTTGCCTTAGTGCCTTTTGAGATAAGGGTATCTGTAGTAATATCGACTAAGCCAATATCTTCTTTTAAAAAATTAATTAATTTTTCCTTTAAAATGGCCTCTGGTAAATCCATTATTTCAAAATTTCAATCATCTTTTTTAGGCTTTTTTGGGCACTTTTTATGACCTCTTCAGGTAAATTTACTTTGTAGCGTTCTTCTTTTAAGGATATAAAAACATCCTTTAGGGTATTTGCCCTCATAGCAGTACAAATGGCCTCTTCATATGCTGGAATGAATTCTTTATCAGGATTTTCCTTTTTTAAACGATGAATGAGGCCAATCTCTGTAGCTACAATGAATTTTTTTTCTCCTGATTCTTTAACAAACTTACACATTTGGGATGTGCTTCCTGTATAGTCTGAAAGTCCAACAATATCCATTGGGCACTCTGGATGCACTATCAAAAGTGCATCTTTATAAGTATTTTTTAGCCTTATCAAATCATCAACATTAAAAAGTACATGCACTGGGCAAAATCCTTGAGGAGGAACAGAAATAATCTGTTTTTTTGTTTTTTTTGCTACATAATCTGAGAGGTGTCTATCTGGGCCAAAAAGTATTATATCTTCTTTAAGCCTTAAAACCAATTCTACTGCATTGGCAGAAGTACAGCAGATATCACACTCAGCTTTTGCCTCCCCCAAGGTATTTACATAAAGAACACTGGGGATGCCTGAATAATGCTGTTTCCAGAGTCTAAAATAATCTAATGGAAGCATCTGGGCCATAGGGCACCTTGCCCCCAAGCTAGGGATAAGCACCTCTTTATCAGAGTTAAGAATTAATGCTGATTGGGCCATAAAATCTACTCCACAAAAAACAATCATGCGGGCATCTGTCTTTTGGGCCATGTGACATAGTTCAATGCTATCCCCTACAAAATCAGCAATATCTTGAACCTCTGGCCTTTGGTAATTGTGGGCTAATATTATGGCCTTCTTTTTCTCTTTTAATTCCAAAATCTCTTTTTGTAGTGTATTCATGTGCCAATCACCAAACCCTTTCCTATCTCTTCTAATTTCTTAATAGCTGATAAGGCAGCCAGGTAGCTGGTCTTTGGATTTTCAGGACATGGTAGATTTTCAGTCCTACAAACCAAATTTCCAAATTTGCCCTCTGCCTTAATTTCATGGATATTTTCAGAGATATTTGGATCTACTATAATCTTTACCCATGTCCTTTCTTTGCCAATCCCTGCCAGGCTCAAAGAAGCCGCTACATTTACATTTTCTGGGAAAAATCTCACTGCCTCCTTTGCCCTACCTTCATAGATTAAGGTGGGCTGAATAATGCTATCTAAATCTATTTGTTTTTCTTTTATATAGGGTGCGCCTTTTAGCCCTTTTGGCGATTTTGTGGTAGTCAAAGTTACCTTGTTTAGACCAGCCAAAGAAGATGCCTTAATGGCATCTAGACCGGCAATGGCCCCTGAAGGGATATAAATACGCCTCTGGTATCGCTCAGTTGCACTTTTTAGGTCATTTAACAGCTTATCATCTAATAAGACACCTATACTCATAATCATTAAATCCTTACCACTTTCCAAAATCTTTATACCATACGTCTGTACTGCATTCTGGGAAGCTGCTTCAATTGCCAAGTCCATAGGCCGATTTAAAAAATCTTCAAAATTTTCAGAAATTTTTGGGGGATGAGATAAATTTTCACAAAGCATTTGTGCTTTTTCAGGCAATAGGTCAAATATAGTTACCAAGGAAAACCTGTTTGATAAATCCTCAGCAATGGCCTTTGCAATTATTGTCCCAATGGCCCCACAGCCAATTAGACCGACCTTTAGGTCTCTTTGAGCAACCTTTAGGTCTCTTTGAGCAACCTTTA
>CAZNJP010000143.1:0-4960 GCA_964573345.1 uncultured Syntrophobacter sp.
GATAAAGCTCATTGCCATAGTCATATCGGCAATTTATCCCTATTAAACATGCACTCACTAAAATCACATTTGTAATTGTACACGTAAAATCGGTAATCTGCAAGTTTATTAAATCATAAAAATCCTGTAAGCGTTCACAGGTTCAGCCTGCCCTGGCGCGACTTATAAGATCATATTACAGAGCCCATATCAGATTTACAAATATGAGACTCAACAATTGAGCAGTGTAAAGCCAGGTCTGGGCCAGGGAGTTCACCGTTCAGGGTTGCTTTTATTTCGCCGGCCCTGCTCATAAGCCAGCAAGTGAGAAGGTTCACCGTTCAACGTTCATAGGTTCAAAGCCTGCCCTGGCGCGACATGCCCTAGTCAGCATGGTAGGTCTATGAGGAGCTATATGCTCGGAAAAGACCATTAAGCTTATAAGCCAGGTCTGGGCCAGGGGTTGTCAACCCTAAACCCTGAACCTTTAAACCCGTGAACGGTTACAAAATCCAAATGTCAAAATCTTCACCCCGTTAAGTAATTCCATACTAGCAATGTTATTTGTAAAAGCAACTTGCAATGAAAAAAGTGACCAAGCTGCTGTACTAGCACATACTCTACAGGGTGAACCCCGTTAGATAAAGGATTTCAATTTTTAATTTGGGTGCTAAGTTCTCTCTACTCCAAGAAAGTTATGATTCTTACCCTCTTTGTTGTCTAACGGGGTAAGAATGCCTAAATGCCTCCCTTATAGGTGCAAATTCATTTTGTTTTCTTATCTAGCAACTTTTTAACTATATCAATAAAAGTTTTTACCAATTCAGGGTCAAATTGTTTCCCTGCCCCTTTTTCTATTTCTGATAAAGCCTCTTGATAGGACATGGCAGGGCGGTAAGGACGGGTCGAGGTCATTGCCGCAAAGGCATCGGCAATTGCCAGTATTCGGGCCTCAAGTGGTATTTCCTCACCTTTAAGACCTGAAGGGTATCCGAGGCCATTCCACCTTTCATGATGGTGAAGTATAGCAAGCCTGCAGGGTAAAAGGCTGGGAATATGACCTATTATCTCAGCACCCACTATAGGATGCTTTTTCATTTGTTTCCATTCTTCTTCATTTAACTTTCCTTTTTTACCAAGCACTCCATTGCCTATACCAATCTTACCAACATCATGAAGCAAGGCAGCCCTACTAAGATGAGCCAATTTATCCTGAGATAAACCAATAGCCTCACCTAACATCAGGGCATACTTATTTACCTCTCTTGAATGACCATATGTGTAAATGTCTCGTGCTTCTAAAGTAGCAGCCAGGCTAAAAACGATGTTTATAATAGTCTTTTCAGCTTCAACCTTGGCTGATGTCTGTGGCACCTTTGTTGCCAACATTCCAGAGAGTATACATTGATTGCCACCCAGCCTTTTAACCTCGTAAACGGCAGCATCAGCAGCATCCAGTATATCAGTAGTCCTAACTCCATCCATTGGCCATGAGCTTATACCAAGGCTTACCGTAAGTAAAATTTTTCTTTTTCTCATCTCTTCTTCAAAGTTTTTTCGCACCCGCTCTGTTACAGAAAGGGCACTATCAGGATCGGTCTCCGGAAGTAAAATGGCAAACTCATCTCCACCATATCTAAAAACTAGGTCAATTTCCCTGACCGAATTTTTTATTAATTTTCCGATTTGGTTTAAGAGCCTGTCACCAGCTATATGTCCGTATTTGTCATTATAGTGCTTGAAAAAGTCCAGATCGAGGATTGCCAGAGAAAAATTGCGACCATACCTTTGGCAGTATTTAATCTCTTGATCCAGTCGCTCATTGAAATAGCGTCTGTTAAACAGGCCAGTCAGACTGTCAAGGCGGGATTCTTCTTGAATTTGTTTATAAAACTGGGCATTCATAATGGCTCCAGCTATTTGCCCAGCCAGATGTTCTAAAATCTCCTTTTCCCTCTCTTCATATACCTTAGGGCGAACACTTGAAAGATTGAGGGTAGCAAAGACCTTTCCCTTATAAAACAAGGGAGTACAAATAGATGATCTTATTCCCTCCCTTAGCTTGAGCTTATCAAGAGGGGATATTTGTTGTTGGGCTAGATCGGGTACTATCAGGGTCTTTTTATGTTTTACTACCCAGCCTGTGTTTGAGTCCTTCAGTGGATAGGTAGTACCAGCACTTCGCTCTGTCTTTACTTCCTGCGACACAGCCAAAAATCTTATATTATCCCCCTCTATTAGAGCAATGGATAAACGGTCAAACTCGACCAACTCTCTTAATTTCTCACTAAAAACCTGAAATACATTATCAAGGCTAGCATCTGATAAAATGATCCTAGTTAGGTCACTAATTGCTTCTAGAAGTTTCTTTTGTTTTTGGGTTTCTTTAAGTAAAATAGCATTTTTGATAGGCATGGCTATTTGGGCAGTAGCATGAAAAAGTAGGGTCAATTCCCTATCTCCATAGGCATTTGGCTGGGTGCTGGCAATGACCAATGCTCCAAAGACCTTGTCTTCAGCCAAAAGTGGTGCATAGACAATAGACCTTATACCCTGTCTCAAATAATACTCACCTGTCCAGAATCTTCTCTTTTGGGATAGGTCTGGCTCATAGAAAATTTGCTTTGTAATTGCTATATATTCTGTAGCTGTACCCTTTAGAGGAATAACATCTCCGATTTTCCAGGCCGATTTAATCTTTGATGATAGGGACTGAAAATAACGATTTTCTCCCTTGATGGTTACAATGCATGCCCAGTCAACTGGCATCCTTTTGGATAGCTCGCTAGCAAATTCGTCACATATCTGGTTAATATTTGGACTTGAGGTAACAATCCTACTTAGCTTATTAACAAACTCGATTTCTTCTATACTCTGGTGGTACAATTTAGACCCCAAAAAGACCAGGTTTTTTTAATCTAACTTGTAAGACCCCATTTTTAAATACTTTAACCCACTCTTTCGGGTCAACCTGGCAAGGCAAATCGATGTTTAATTCACTTCACCGTTGCTAACAAATAATGTTTTTTGCTCTATAGAAACTAAGATTTTATCTCCTTCAGTAACATTAGAAAGCTCTGTAATTATAGTAAGATAATCCCCTTCATCAAAAATATCTACCAATGGTTCTCTTTTAATAGGTCTTTGTTCCTTTCCTAGTATCCACCAGCTAAAAGGGACCTTTTCCCAGTCTCATAATCGGTCTTTGACCTTTCAAATGAGAGTATGGGACCACCAGTTAACCTTTCTGCTGCGGGATTTATGATTTCTCTTATCTTAAACAAGACATCCATGTGGGTTGAGGCCAAGGTTAAATCAGCCAGCTCATCAATCCTGGCATGCCTGTTTTCCCAAAGATACCAGAGTATCATCTTACTCTCCTCATCTAACTCTCTAGAAATCCTTTCTATACATTCCTGGTCAATCCTGAGCAAGCTCAATTCAAATATCTTCCTCCTCCATACCTCCAGGTTATTCGTAAGCGTTCACAGGTTCAGAGTTCACCGTTCAGGGTTGCTTTTATTTCGCCGGCCCTGCTCATAAGCCAGCAAGTGCCACCTGCCCGCAACGCGAGCAAGCTCGCTTGCGAGGCGGGCGGGGTTGCCAGGCCTCAATATAGCTTATCCTTATACATATGGTCGTCTGCTGCCTTTAAAGCTTCTTGCATATCTCTATATTGCCCATATTGTATACCATATCCTAAGGAAACACTTAGATTTATTGAGGATTCCCGATTACTATCTTCACAGGCATCTTTAATCCTTTTGCAAATAGATTGGACAGTCTTTTCATTAACATTTGGTAAAATGGTAGCAAATTCATCTCCTCCTATACGGGCCACAGCATCTTCCTTACGGGATATAGAAGTAAGGATATTTGCCAGACGCCTTAACAGCTCATCCCCTTTTTCATGGCCAAAGGCATCATTTACAAACTTTAGATTATTAATATCTGCCATAATAATACCTACAGGGTATTTACGTGCAGTATTTAGCCTTTTCATTTCTTCTTCAAAATAAGCACGATTATATAAGTCAGTTAAAGAATCGTGTAAACTTAAATACTTAATCCTTTCTTCTGCCCGCTTGCGCTCGGTGATGTCTGTGACTATCATCCCAAGACCATCATCTACTTTGAAAGCCCTAACAGCTAAGTGAATGTCTCCAAATCTGGGATGAGGAGTGAAGTCATCTATAAACAGGGATTTTCCTGTCTTTATAACTTCCCTATATCTATCATATCTATCTGTTTCCTTAAGCTCAGGCGCTATTTCTAAAATATTCTTTCCTATTATATCCTCTTTCTTAAACCTAGATGGAAACAGCCTCAATGCAGCTTTATTGATTTCAAGGTAATTTAATTCTGAATCCAAAAGGAAGAAACCGTCGGTTGCTGATTCCATGAAGCTACGCAATTTTTCCTCACTCCGCCGCAGCGCCTCCTCGGCCTCCTGCTTCTCAATGGCCCTTCGTATAGTCACCAATAAGTGCTCTATATCGTAAGGCTTTTGTACGTAGCTATAGGCGCCCAGGTTGACCGCCTCGATGGCCGATTCCTGTGAGGCGTACCCGGTGAGCACAATGCACTCCGTGCCAGGGGAGCGCCTCTTGATTTCCCTCATTACCTCCAGCCCAGACATGTCTTCCAGCCTGAGGTCTATGACGGCTACAGCAGTCATTTTCTGCTTGACCCTGTCCAGGGCTGCCCTTCCCGTGGCAGCCTCTATGGGTGCATAACCCCCGGCTCTGAGGACGTCGGAGAGATTCTTCCTGATCCTGGGGTCATCATCTACAATAAGAATGCTCTTAGTATCTACGGCTCACGTCACTTCTGATATTATTCGTTGATAGTTGTCAATAATATCCCTGAGTAAATGGTCCCATGCCTGAAAATTATATAATTTGCACAGGTGGCTCACCTTCACCACGTGGAGCAATTTCTCCTATTAAAAAAGGCCTTTCTTTTAAGGCACTTAGATATT
>CAZNJP010000144.1:0-4891 GCA_964573345.1 uncultured Syntrophobacter sp.
CTTACGGTAAGTGGGGCTAGTAGATAGGTGTGTGATATATTGAGGGGCCTTAAGGATAAATTCAAAGTCTTCTGGGGCCTTGCTTTTCCAATTTTTAACCTGTTTTTCAGTAAGTGTACGGTAAAAGCTTTGCTGAATCTCTATAACAGAAAACTCTCTGAAGTATCTATCCCGTGATATAGGAAAGCCACAACAGCCTACGTTAAACATCTATTTCTTCTTTAGTCTCTTTTGTTTTAGCATTTTTATTTGTTTCGAGGATTTCCTTAACCTTAGCTTACGTTTATACTCGCCATACTTTCCAAATCTTCCACTTTCTCCCATCTACATTTCAAAACAACCAATAACTGTCTTTAGGTAGATCATCATAATCCCTTTATTTTGATATATTTATCTACATATGGCCTTGTATTGAATATATTTAGCCTTTCAAAGAGAAGCCTAAATTTTTTATCTAATGCATCAAGGACCCTCTCTTTTATTTCATCAGGTAATGTCCATAATTTCTGTTTAAATGGGCCAAATACCCTCTTTCTCGTTTTATAAATAAATTGCTCTTCTGTCATGCCTTCTTTCCATTGGTCCTTAAACTCTTCTTTTATATATTTATACATCTCATTTCTTAAGTCTTCTGGAAGATGATCAAAAATGATATTTTGAAACCCTGTAGCTAAGTGTATTTCAGATGTGCCTACCTGATGGAATTTATCAAAAAGTTCATCAGGAAGTGTTGAGGCACCGTGCTGAACAGCTCCTGAAAGCCCATATCTCTCTCTTGCCACCTTTGAAATATTCCTGAGCACCTCAAAATCAAGCTTAACATTGGCTATACTCCCATCTGGCAAGGGAATACCACCATGGGCTGTGCCTGTTTGAACACTAATCTTACTTATGCCTGATAAACCTTTACCAAGTATATTTAAATAACCCTCCATAAAGGCATTAAATTCCTCTACTGTAGAATTTTTTCCACCAATGTGACCGATTTCTCCACCTACAGATATTGTGATATTATTTGGCTCTATTTCTCTAATAAAAGCTGTAAGCTTGGCTGTATTTTCGTAGTTTTCCCTTTGCTGTTCTATAAGTGTAGGCTTGGAATAATTTACTAAGGTCGATGCATCTATATCTATGTTATAAAAACCTGAATCAATGGCCTCTTTTGTTAGATCCTTAATGGTTTTAAACTCTGCTTCAAGGTCTTCTGCATACCTCTTTTGATCAAATTGGAAGTGGTCCCCTTGGAAAAATACAGGGCCTTTATAACCCTCCTTTATGGCCGCTGCCAAGATAGCGGTTGTATATTCGCTAGGTCTTTGACCAGTATAATCCATCTCTGACTTTGCTATTTCAAAGATAAATGTCCCTATATTTTTATCCAATGCTATTTTAAATACCCTCCTTGCTACATCATAGGTCATCCCCCTTATGTTTATAGCAGGAACAGTAAATCCACCAATTTCTCCCCTGCCTATAGCCATATATAAATCATGAATAGAGGCAGGTATAATTTTGAGTTCTTGGGAAATGCCTTTAATTGAAAGCACTGCGGTTTCCTTTAACGCCTCATTCTCACTAAAAACCGCAGTGTAAATAAGTTGGTCTATATTTTTATACAAATTTACCTCTTAAAAATCACAGACCCAGGTCTCCTGAAATCCCCTGCATGGCCTTTAGTGCAATATCAGTAAATTCCTCTAAAGAAAGCTGAAATTCAGTACATGTCTCTATTTGCTCTCTGTTTGCCCCTTTCGCAAATGCCTTTTCCTTAAATCTCCTTAATACAAATGCTGTATCTATCTTTGATAATTTCTTCTCTGGTGTTATCAATGCACAGGCAACAATTAGGCCAGTAAGTGGGTCTACAGCATAAAGCGCCTTGTCTAACTTACTATTTCTAGGCAAATTGTGTATAGGATTATGCACTTTTACTGCATAGACAATATCTTCTGGAAGCCCCATATTTTCTATGATTTCTGCACCTACAAGGCTGTGTTTTTCTGGCCTATCCTTTGTCTCCTCATAATCAATATCATGCAATAGACCTGTAATGCCCCACTTTTCCACATCCTCCCCCAGCCTTTCTGCCAAGGCCCTCATTACTGCCTCTGTAGCAAGCATATGCTTTATTAGATTTCTATTCTTTACCCTCTTTTTTAGTTCCTTAAAAAGTTTTTCCCTATCCATAATTTACACTATATCATAGTCAGCTCTGTATTTAAAGAATCAAACTACCAATAACATCATTAATATCTTCAAATCCATGGGTCTTTAGATAGGCCTTAATGCCCTCAAGTACTTCTAGGCTCACCTTGGGATTTATAAAATTGGCAGTTCCTATCTGTATTGCCCTTGCCCCTACAATTAGATATTCTAGTGCATCTTCGGCTGTACAAATTCCACCTATTCCAATCACTGGGATATTCAATGCCTTTACTATATTCCAAACCATTTTTAAGGAAATGGGCTTTAAACAAGGGCCAGAAAGCCCACCTGTAATATTAGAAAGTTTAGGGCACCTTGTATTGGCATCTACTGCCATTGCAGGAAATGTGTTTATAAGAGAAACTCCATCTGCACCAGCATCCATGACCTTTTCAGCAATGGCTACAATATCTGTAACCTGTGGGGTCAATTTAACAATCACAGGAAGGTCTGTAGCATTACAAACTGCCTTAGTCACTTCAGATGCCAGTCTTTTGTCAGTTCCAAATATTAAACCATCCTGAATATTGGGGCAGGAGATGTTTAGTTCCAGTGCATCTACTCCACTTTTATCTAGCTTAGTAGCCAAAAGGGCATATTCGTCTATTAAATTTCCAAAGATATTTACAATGATCCTGGTATCAAGGGTCTTTAAAAAAGGTAATTTCTCCATTAAAAACCTTTCTATACCTACATTTTCTAGACCGATAGCATTTATTAAACCACATGGCACCTCCACTAATCTTGGTGGGGGATTTCCTGGCATCTCTTTTAGGGAGATGCCTTTGACAACAATGCCTCCTAAGGTATTTAAATCCAAAAATGGGGCATATTCTCTTCCATAGCCAAATGTGCCAGAGGCCACCAATATAGGATTTTTTAATGATAGTCGGCCAATATTCACCTCTAAATTTCCCATATTATATCCTCTGCCCTAAATATTGGCCCTTGCTGACATACCTTAAGAAGGCCTGACCTTCCTCTTATGGCACACCCCAAACATGCCCCTATGCCACAAGCCATTTGACTTTCTAAACATACCTCTAAAGGGATCCCTTTATCTTTGGCAACACAAGAAATGGCCTTTAACATGGCAAATGGCCCACAGGCATACATGTAGCCAGGCATTTCTTTTTCTAAGGCCCATTTTAAACCATCAGATGCCAATCCCTTTTTGCCAAAGCTGCCATCTTCTGTGTAAATAATAAGATTTTTTACGATCTTAGAGATTATCTCAACTAATTGGTCATTCATTCTATGTTCAATTCCCCAGATGACCTTAAAATTACAATTTTTTCTAAGTAGAGTACTGGCCAGAAATGCCAAAGGGGCAATGCCCATTCCACCTGCTATAAGTAAAACAGATTGTTTCGTAGAAATAGAAAAGCCATTCCCTAAAGGCCCTAAAATATCAGCTTTCCCCCCTTTTTCCCATAAAGACATAATTTTTGTACCCTTTCCCACTATTTTATAAAAGATGCTAATTTTATCACCATTTGCTTGGAAAATAGAGAATGGACGCCTTAATAAAGGGTCAAATGAAGAAGATACCCTTATCATAACAAATTGCCCAGGCTTAGTATTTAAAACTATATAATCTGATTTTAATTCCAGGATACAGAAATTTCTAAAACAATGATGGGCCGTAATAATGGCTTTATCCAAAAACATTAGAGGCCATCTTTACTTTCATTTTTAAGTTGTTGTTTTAATTTTTCCTTCCAAGTATATTCTTATAAAGTTTAAGTGAAAATGAAAATCTGTGCAATATCTAGCTGTTTTAATTTGGCAACATCCGTCATAAAAATCAGGATAGAAGGGAATGTTTATTGCTAAACCTAATTCAATGCCATTGACTTAAGAGATTAACACCTAAATTGAGCGATTTTTTGTTCTTGGAAAAATTTCGAGTATTTTTTCTCAAAAGTTTAACAATATTTCTTGTGTTTGAAAATGGACAGAGGGAAAATTAAAATATTTTTTGTTGATGGGAACTTATCAGCACTAAAAGAAGATAAGAACGTAGAAATAGTTAACTACTTGTAACCGTTCACCACACTTTGTCTAAAAGGAGTTATTTTTTACTTGCGTTCGCCAAAGTTATGTGTTATATAATTATGGATGTCATCAGTTTTCGTTTACAGAAATCGTCCTATTACCTTAGAGGAGAGCCAAAGCAGCCCTCATGCCCATCTTTTTACCAAAAACCTACTGAAGGAAATCGGCAAGCTCTTCACCTATTGGCATGCTTTTCAAACAGTTTAGGCTTGCCCATGAGGAACTCTGGCAGGCGACTACTCTCATTCGGGCCTGCATAAAAAGGTATTGCCTTCACTACAAAAACAGTCCGGACCTGTCTGTTCGCACCCGGGCAAAAAAATTACTCAAAAATTGGGACTATCTCTTCACTTTCCTCCGCTGTCGGGAAGTAGAACCCACTAATAATACATAATACAGCCGAACGTGCTTTACGTCCTGCTGTCCAATGGCGAAAGATTTGTTTCGGAAACCAATCTCTCAATGGAGAACGATTCACTGAAAGAATTCTCACCGTTACACGAACTTGCCAGATGCAAGGTAAAAACGCTTTTGAATTCCTCTCTCAGCTTATGACAGCTTACTTCAACCAGAGGCCCCCCTCCTTCACTCATTTCCTAAACACAAACTATAAGTGGTGAACGGTTAC
>CAZNJP010000145.1:0-4885 GCA_964573345.1 uncultured Syntrophobacter sp.
TGGAGCCAATAGTTGATTGCATAGAAGATTTTAATTATCTAAAGTCGTATTTCTTTTACAATGTTAAAAAAGGAAGGTAAGGAGATTTATAGCATGGATGAGGAAGAAATACTAAGAGGAGAGGGATGTGAAACGGGCAAAACCAGTGGGAGAGAGATAGAAAGTTATTAAGGGAGCTTGGAAGAAGATTAGATGTCCTGGAGGCCGCTATTTATTCAGTGGTTAGAAAAACATCGCAATCCTATGGCAAAAAAGATTGTTTCTGATTGTTTACAATTGATACAAGAGGTAGAAGAAGGAAAATAGTAACCGTTCATCATTTTTCTATTTACCGCAGATTCACCCTGTTAAATAGGGTTCCCCTAGGGAAATTTAACAGGGGAACCACAGAGATCACAGAGCACAAAAGCCTCCGGCTCGGAGAGCAAAGCATTTTTAAGATTCTTATTTTCTCTGCGTCCTTTGTGCACTCTGCGGTGAATAATTACGGAAAATAGCTTAAATAATTCACCACCAATAAGGGTACCACGGATACCAGTAAGGATAGAAAGGGTGAGGCCAATAATAATAATAAGGATAGGCATAGGGATAGGTTACCTCTTTTTCTTCAGGCCAGAGGTATATTTCTTTTGAAAAGATTAATGGATAGGTATATTGAATCTCACCCAAGGAGTGGGTTCTCTTCCCTTTAATTTCTCCTGCTACTGTTATTTTCCTACCTTGGCTATAAATGGCTACATCCAAGTAATCAGGACATAAGACCAAAAATCTTCCCTCTGAGTTATCAACATCTTTTGGTCTCCCTCGCCTGTTAGCAGGTTTTTGAAGCACTTCAATCAAGGTTCCTTCTTTTGTGTTTATCGATTCTATAATAACCCCGCTCCAGAGTATAATTTTACCCCTATAGGTATCAGGTTTTTTGGCAACCATACTCAAAATCAACTCCTTTTCTGCTTGTTGTCTAAGTTGTTTTGAGATTACAGGTGCACAACTTGCGAAGAAAGAAAAAGTTATAGGTAACAGGCATAAAATAAGCTTTTTCATAATTCCTCCTATTTATTATATATAATTTACCATATTTAGGCATCCTTTGCACCAGCTATTTTTTTGGAGTGCCACAAGGCCTCTACCCATCCAAATCACTCTGAAATACCCCTTTGCACTGTTTGTATCTTGCTTAAAGAGCCAGGCTGGTAATATCTCCAGGCCCATATACTTTTATTTAGTTGTCACAATTAATAAAAATGGTTATAATCTGTTTATGAGAATTATCCTTTTTGCAGGAAAGGGTGGCGTAGGAAAAACAAGCATAGCCGCTGCCACAGGCGTTAAAATTGCCCATCAGGGTCTACGCACCCTGGTTATGTCTTTAGACCCTGCCCACAGTTTAAGCGATGCATTTGATTTGAAGAAGACTCTTATGGATAAAAGCAAGGGCTTACCCTTTAAAATAAATAAAAAGCTATGGATTCAAGAATTGGATATCCAGGAAGAGCTTCAAAAAAATTGGGGCGAAGTGCAAAAATACGTCTCTATTCTATTAAATGCCACCGGGATACAAGAATTGGCTGCAGAAGAATTGGCTATTTTGCCCGGGATGGAAGAGATAAGTATCCTTTTACACATAAACAAATATTGGCGTGCCCATTTATATGATGTTATCATCTTAGACTGTGCCCCCACAGGAGAATCTATTAGATTTGTCAGCATTCCTACAGCTTTGGAATGGTATATGAAGAAGCTGTTTAAGTTAGAAAGAAGAGTTGCGCATTATGTAAGGCCTATAGCCAAGCGGATTTCTGATGTACCTTTACCAGAAGATAGCTATTTTGATTGCATTGAGCATCTATTTAGTAGATTAGAGGGCATAGATAAACTTTTAACTAATCCAAATATTACCACCGTAAGACTTATAACCAATCCTGAAAAAATGGTTTTAAAAGAAACACAGCGAGCATTTATGTTTTTTAATCTTTACAAACTTTGTACTGATGCCCTTATTATAAATCGCATCCTGCCAAAAGGTGTTAAAGATTCGTATTTTAATTTGTGGAAGGAGTCCCAAGAAGGTTATATTGATTTGGCTATGGAACATTTTTCCCCTGTTCCTATCTTTAAAGTAAGCCTCTTTACCAATGAGGTCTTAGGCTATGAAAGTCTGAAAAGGTTGGCTGAAGAAATTTATAGGGATAAAAATCCTGCAGATATCTTCTATTCAAAAGGCCCTTATGATTTTTGCAAACAAGATGGGGCCTATGTCTTGCGTCTCAATCTCCCGTTTGTTACAAAAGATGAAGTAGAATTAAATAAAATCGGTGATGAGCTTGTGGTACGTGTTGGAAGTTTTAAAAAACATATCATATTGCCAAGATCATTTGCCTTAAACAAACCCAATAAAGCAATAATAGAGGGAAAAACCTTAACTATAAAATTTGGAGGAAAGGATGGCTAAAAAAGAAGAGGCAGAAGGAAAGAGGAAGGAAAGAGAAGAAAGAGCTTTTTATTATTGCCCGCTACTATGGCCTTTAGACCTGTTTTTAAAATCCTTTAACAAAGGAAGAAAAAGACATCCTGATTTTTTTGAACACTTAGACAATGCCCGTATTGAATTTCTTTTAGGTCTTAAATCACTTGTAGAAGATAGAATTTCTGAGGTTGAAAAGTCCAAAAAGAGGAAGGTAACCAAAATAGAAGTAGAAGGTTAAAAAATCACTATTAGCAATTTTGATTTACTACTTGCTTTTCTAAAAAAAATATTTATATATACTTAGCACTTTTTGGCCACGAGTGTTAATAAAACTTAGGATAGGAGGGCTAAGATGAAGATTAGACCATTAGCTGATAGGGTTCTTGTTAAAAGGGTAGAAGAAGAAGATAGGACAAAAGGAGGTATCATTATTCCTGATACAGCTAAAGAAAAGCCTATTAAAGGAGAAGTGATTGCTGTGGGGGAAGGAAAGATTTTAGAAAATGGGAAGAAGGTACCTCTTTCAGTGAAGGTAGGTGACAAGGTAATCTTTAGTAAGTATGCAGGAACAGAGATAAAGATTGAGGATGTGGAACACCTTGTTATGAGGGAAGATGACATTTTAGGTGTGATTGAAGAATAAAAAAATATTAAGAAGGGGAGGATTTTGTTATGGCAGTAAAAGAGATTAAGTATAATGTTCATGCACGTGAGGCCCTGATGAGGGGTATGGACCTATTATCTAATGCTGTAAAGGTTACTTTGGGCCCAAAAGGTAGGAATGTGGTTTTAGAGAAGACCTTTGGATCACCTCTTGTTACAAAGGATGGTGTGACAGTAGCTAAGGAGATTGAGGTCAAAGACAAATTTGAAAACATGGGCGTCCAAATGGTAAAAGAGGTGGCTAGTAAGACAAGCGACGCCGCAGGCGATGGAACCACTACAGCAGTGGTTCTAGCCCAGAGTATATTTAAAGAGGGCACAAAACTGGTAGCTGCTGGAAGTAATCCCATGATTATAAGGCGTGGAGTCGAAAAGGCAGTAAATAGTGTTATAGAAGAATTAAAAAAGATAAGTAAACCTTGTCAGGAACAAAAAGAGATAGCCCAGGTAGGCACTGTTTCTGCAAACAATGATGAGACCATTGGTCAAATCATTGCTGAGGCAATGGGCAAGGTGGGGAAAGAAGGCGTTATTACTGTAGAAGAAGCAAAAGGGATTGAAACTACATTAGAGGTAGTAGAGGGGATGCAATTTGACCGTGGTTATATTTCTCCCTATTTTGTTACTGATGCAGAAAAGATGGAAACCCGTTTAGAAAACCCTTATATCCTGGTTCATGAAAAAAAGATTAGTAGTATGAAGGACCTTTTACCTCTGCTGGAAAACGTGGCAAGGTCTGGAAGGCCATTTTTGATTATTGCAGAAGATGTGGAAGGCGAGGCCTTAGCCACTTTGGTAGTAAATAAAATAAGGGGAACCCTTAATTGTGCTGCTGTTAAGGCACCTGGATTTGGTGAGAGAAGAAAGGCCATGCTCCATGACATTGCCATACTTACAGCAGGGCAGGTCATTTCTGAGGACTTGGGAATTAAGTTAGAAAATACCACATTGAATGATTTGGGCAGTGCTGAAAAAATAGTAATTGATAAAGATAATACTACTATCATTGGTGGGAAGGGGAAAAAGGAAGACATTGAGGCCAGAGTTAAACAACTGCGTACGCAAATAGAGGAAACTACTTCTGATTATGACCGTGAAAAGTTACAAGAGCGTTTGGCAAAACTAGTAGGAGGGGTGGCTGTGATCCGTGTTGGGGCTGCCACTGAAGTGGAGATGAAAGAGAGGAAGGCACGTGTAGAGGATGCCCTAAATGCTACTAAGGCGGCTGTGGAAGAAGGCATTGTCCCTGGTGGCGGAACAGCCCTTATAAGGTGTTTGCCTGTCTTAGAGAAATTAAAGAGCGAGGATAGGGATGAAATGGCAGGTATTGAAATCGTTAAAAAGGCTATAGAAGACCCAATTCGACAGATTGCAAACAATGCTGGGTTTGAAGGCTCTGTAATATTAGAAAAGGTAAAATCCCAAGATGGAGACTATGGTTTTAACGCAGCTAAAGGTGATTTTGAACGTATGTACGAAGCAGGCATTATTGACCCGGCAAAGGTAACAAGGATTGCATTGCAAAATGCATCCAGTGTAGCTGGGCTGCTATTGACTACAGAGGCCATAGTTACAGAAAAACCAGAAGAAAAGAAGGAAATGCCTATGCCTCCAGGTGGTGGTATGCCTGAGTATTAAAAGATAATGCTCCGTCCTAAAAGGACGGGGCATTCCAAAACTCCAAATTCTAAGCATCAAATTTTTACCTAATCTGAGCGATTTTCTACTTATCTGCCTATCGTTATTCTTTCTAAC
>CAZNJP010000146.1:0-4800 GCA_964573345.1 uncultured Syntrophobacter sp.
AATTAAATTGCTTTTTCGAAAACTACTTATCGCCATATATGCATAATCTGGGATCCATTATCCGAATAGAGATTTCGTCTTTTCACAACTTATATGCATAATTTGGGATTAAATCAAGTAAGGATATACAGAAAAATAAAAAAGAAATAGAAGAATATCTTTCTACCTTAAGGCCAGGAGATATTACACTTTTGGGACTGATAACCGAGGGCGGACAGGGACTCGCAACAGCGGATAACGGCAAATTCCTGGCCGTACTTGAAGGTACAGAGGAAGCCAAGAGAATAGAAGAAAGACTTAAAGAATTTGAAAGAAAATGGCAAAGGAGAGAACCAAAGATTTATGAGACTTATCAGGAATTACTTAAACAATGCCCCCGAAACGAGGCCATAGATAGATTGAGGAAAAAATTTAAAGAAGACAGATTAGGCTTTCCAAGAGGCTTTATCTATAAGCTTATCAAAAAACAAGATGTCTTTAATGTACAAAATTATCTTGAAGGGCTTGAGCCTGAGATAAAGAATATAATGCGAAGGGTCATCATCTTTGCAGGCATACCTGAATCGGAAACAGATATAAGAACCCTCTGGGGTCTTCCTAAGCTACCGGCTGATTTGAAGAAATTAGAAAAAAGCCTAAAAGAGAAGATAGGGAGTGAATATAGAAAATTGGCTGGTAGAGGTAAGTGGTTAGCTTTTACTAGAGGTGGAGAAGCTGAAAGTATATTCTGGTGTTCACCTGATAGATTTATTGATTGGTCAAGGATAAGTGTTAAAGAACTCAGTATCTCACTAAGAGCTAGGTGGCAAGGGTATGAACATTTTTTGCAAGAAGGTATAACTTACATAGACGTGGGTGGGGCTCAGATTAAAGCAAGGATTTTGGCTCCATCTATATATGACCACACAGCACACTCCTTCTTCCCCGATGAAAAGGACATCTCTCCAAAATATCTCCTGGGAATTTTAAATACTAATTTTGCTTCATATTTGGCTAATGAGTACTTAAATCATACAATGCATTTTGAACTGAACGACATCCGTTCGTTTCCCGTCTTTATCCCTACCGAACCTCAACGAGAAGAAATAGAAACCTTTGTTGATGAGGCCATTGCAATTCAAAAAAAGCAGTATGCCACAAAGGATGAGGATGAAAAATCTCGGTTGTGGCAAGAACTTCAAGAAGTACAGCGGCAAATAGATAGGAGAGTAAAAGAAATTTATATGATTGAAGATTAAAATGAACCAAGAGGTCAAATGGCAGAGGTTTTATAGCAATTATAGTCCTTGAAGAAAATACTAAGATCAATTTAAGTAATGGATCAAATGACCAAAAGAGGATTGTGGAGGGGCTTACCGCTGGTGCTATAAAGGGGTAGCATGGCAGAGATTGTATTTGAGAAAGTAAGAAAGTGTTTTGGAGAGCTAGAGGTAATAAAGGAACTCAATCTAGAGATAAGAGATCAAGAGTTTTTTACCTTTGTAGGGCCTAGTGGTTGTGGAAAGTCTACTGTCCTTAATATGATTGCTGGCCTTGAGCCTGTGACAGAAGGTAGGATTTATTTTGATAAAAAGATAATTAATCACCTTTCCCCCAAGGATAGGGATGTGGCCATGGTGTTTCAGAGCTATGCCCTCTATCCTCACATGAATGTATATGAAAATATGGCCTTCCCTTTAAGGATGAAAGGTGTATCTAAAATCGAGATTGATAAAGAGGTAAAAAAGATAGCCGATTTATTAGGACTTGTTTCTCTGTTATACAAAAAACCTAAGGAACTTTCAGGGGGGCAGAGACAAAGGGTGGCATTAGGAAGGGCCATTATAAAAAGACCAAAAATATTTCTTATGGATGAACCCTTATCCAACCTAGATGCTAGATTAAGGATTGAGGTAAGGGCAGAGCTTAAGAGGCTCCATCATGGGTTAAAGATTACTACCATATATGTTACCCATGACCAGGCAGAGGCCATGAGCCTTTCGGACAGGATTGCTGTACTTTATAATGGAGAGATTCAGCAGTGCGGCACCCCTATAGAGGTATATACCAGACCTAAAAACATCTTTGTAGCAGGCTTTATAGGCAGTCCTCCTATGAATTTTATAAAAGCAAAGGTAATAAATAAGCATCCTTTTGAGATTAAAATAGCAGAAAAGATATTTAGACCTATTGTTAAAAGATTGCCTGAGGCTGAAGGTGTCACTGTAGGCATAAGGCCGGAGCATATTGAAGTTCAATCTGAGCCCACACCCCTTCAAGCAGCAGTAATCCTTATAGAGCCTGCTGGTGCAGAGAATTGGGTAGATATAGAACTGGATAGGCATATTATAAAAGGTAAAGCTGCCTTAGAGGCCAAATTAACTATAGGTAAAAATGCATTTTTAAAGATACGGCATGAAGACTTACTGATTTTTGATGCTACTGGCAAAAACCTAGGCTACCGAGAATTTTTAAACTGATCCAACTTGCCTTTTTGCTTATCAAGTAGTAGATTATTATATAGATAAGGTTTGTTTTTAAAAGGGAGAAATGTGAGCAGGTGGTTGATTGTTTCAAATAGGTTGCCAGTTAGTATAATAAAAAAAGGGAGTCAATTACAATTTCAGTCTAGTGTAGGTGGTCTGGCTACGGGTTTAGGTTCGTTCTATAAATCATACCGTAGTTTATGGATAGGATGGCCAGGCATTGTTTTAGGAAAGATAGAAGCAGAAAAGGGAGAGGTTGAAGAAAGACTTTTGGCAGAAAATTGCTATCCTGTCTTCCTCTCCCAATATGATGTTGAAAATTACTATTACGGCTTTTGTAATAAAACCCTTTGGCCCCTTTTTCACTATTTTACTCAGTATGCAACATATAACAAGAACTCACTAGAAGCTTATAAAAGGGTAAATAAAACCTTTTGTGAGGCAGTTGTTAGAATTGCAAATCCAGACGATATCATCTGGGTGCATGATTATCATTTAATGCTGCTCCCAAAGCTTATAAGAGAAAGACTACCAGATGCAAGAATAGGATTTTTCCTCCATACTCCTTTTCCATCTTCTGAAGTATTTCGCCTACTTCCTGGGCGCAGAGAAATTTTAAATGGAATTTTAGGAGCCGATCTCATAGGTTTTCACACATACGACTATGTTTTACATTTCCTTTTCAGTATTCGTCATCTATTAGGTTACGAACACAGCTTTGGCCAAATTACTGTTGGTAATCGCACAGTAAGGGCAGATGCATTTCCTATGGCTATAGATTATGAGAAGTTTGCCAGCGCTGTGCATTATAGAGAAGTGAAGAGGGAGATAAATAAAATTCATAAAAGGGTAGGGGAGAGCAAAATAATTTTATCAGTAGACCGTTTGGACTACACAAAAGGCATTTCTCAAAGACTGGAGGCGTTTGACATCTTTTTGGAAAAGAACCCAGAATATAAGGAAAAAGTATCCCTTATTTTAGTGGCAGTCCCTTCGCGCGTAAGGGTCAATCATTATATGCTGTTAAAAAGGCAAGTAGATGAACTTATAGGTAGAATCAATGGAAAACACGGGACTATTGGCTGGACACCTGTGTGGTATATATACCGCTCTCTACCTTTTCATAGGCTTGTAGCATTATACAATATTGCTGATGTTGCCCTTGTAACTCCCTTGAGAGACGGGATGAACCTAATAGCCAAAGAATTTATAGCAACTAAAAAGGATGGCAAAGGTGTTTTGATTCTGAGCGAAATGACCGGAGCAGCAAAGGAGTTAGGAGAGGCAATTATAGTAAACCCAAACAATAAGGAAAGAGTTGCAGAGGCACTAAAAGAAGCCCTAAGGATGTCAGATGAAGAACAAATAGAGCGTAACAGGGTAATGCAAAAGAGGTTACAACGTTACAATGTGGTGAGATGGGCAGATGATTTTATAGATAGACTGCTTAATACCAAAAAACTTCAGCAGGAACTCAGTGCAAAGAAATTAACACATCAAATGAAAGACCTGTTAATTAGTGACTATACCAAAAGTAATAGACGGCTGATGTTACTGGATTATGACGGAACCCTTATTCCCTTTACCGAAAAACCTGAAAAGGCAAAACCAGATGATAAGCTTTTAAGACTGCTAGAAGCACTTTCTAATGAGCCAAAAAATAAAGTAGTAATTATAAGCGGACGAGATAAAAGTAGTTTAGATAAGTGGTTTAGTGGTTTAAATATAGGATTGGTTGCTGAACACGGTGTGTGGGTCAAAGAAAATAAGGGAACATGGGAGATGATAGAGCCCTTGAGGAGTGATTGGAAAGAAGAAATAAGGCCGATCCTTGAACTGTATGTGGATAGAACCCCTGGTGCCTTTATAGAAGAAAAGGACTTTTCCCTTGTTTGGCACTACCGGATGGCTGATCCTGTGTTGGGTCTGGTGAGGACAAGGGAATTGAGGGATGCTATTTTACATCTCACAGTAAATCTTAACCTTGGGGTTTTGGAGGGAAGCAAAGTAATTGAAGTTAAGAATACTGGCATAAACAAAGGCCATGCTGCTTTAAGATGGATTGAAAAAGGGGAATGGGACTTTATTTTGGCAATAGGTGATGACTGGACCGATGAGGACGTCTTTTCTGTCCTCCCTGAATCAGCATATTCTATTAGGGTTGGATTGGGTCTTTCCCGGGCCAAGTTTAATCTAGATTCAGGAGTAGATATAAGATTATTACTACAAAGTTTAGCACACCTTTCTTAGACAAATCTTTAGACAAATGTGTAACCGTTCACGGGTTTAAAGGTTCAGCCTGCCCGCAACGCGAGCACCTGCCCGCCATCGCTAC
>CAZNJP010000147.1:0-4750 GCA_964573345.1 uncultured Syntrophobacter sp.
GTATCCGCGAAAATCTGCGGCAAATTTTTATATTTCCTATACATAAATACATAAAAAATAAAATTTAACAAATCATAACTAATTTTTGAGCAGATTTCCTTAGCTGATAGCCAAGCACTCACACACGAAAGTATTTGCTTACCGTTGCTCCCTTCCGGGCCTGGCGGGGTTCACAAGCTTACGTTGTAAGGCTTAGCTACCAACTTTATAATCTGGCGGAGAGAGTGGGATTCGAACCCACGGTACCCTTTTAAGGTACACACGATTTCCAGTCGTGCGCCTTCGGCCTCTTGGCTATCTCTCCTCTGGCGGAGAGGGTGGGATTCGAACCCACGTGCCCTGCTCATCACAGGACAAATCGATTTCGAGTCGACCCCGTTACGGCCTCTTCGGTACCTCTCCGCCTTTTTCTAAAAAAATTTTGCATCAATTTGCGGCACTCTTCTTCTAATATTCCAGATTCAACCTCTATCCGATGATTAAGTCTTTTATCTTCAGCCAAATTATATATAGAACCAAATGCTCCCATCTTAGGGTCAAATGCTCCAAAGATAAGTTTATTTACACGGGCCTGAATTAAGGCACCCCCACACATCAAACAAGGTTCAACCGTTACATACAACCCTGTGCCTGCCAATCGATAATTTTTCGATATAGAAGCCGCCTTTCTCAAAACCAAAATCTCTGCATGTGCTGTAGGGTCATCTCTTTTTATTACTTGATTATATGCCTTTGCAATTACCTCACCCCTTTTTACAACAACTGCACCTACTGGCACTTCACCTTCTCTATCTGCTCGATATGCCTGCTCTAAGGCCATAGACATAAAATAATAATGGTCTTTCACAAAGAAAATATTAGCATAATCCATTGAGTTAAACAAGGCAAGAGTAAAATTTTTTAAATTATCGATTTTCTAATTTACAAAGCTTTATAAAAAATGTAGACTGATTTTCAACAAATTTAAAGGAGTCTGATATGAAGATCAGATTGATCGACCCAGCTTATAGGGAAGAGTATTACCTTATCCAAGATAAGAAAGATATAAAAAACTACTGGTTTGCCAGGCTAAGCCTTACTACATTAGCTGCTTTAACCCCAAAAGGGGTAGGAGTAGCTATTACAGATGAAAATGTAGATGAAATAGACTTTGATGAGGATGTAGATTTAGTAGGCATCACTGCCATGACTATGCATGCAAAGAGGGCTTATGAGATTGCTAAAAGGTTTAGGGAAAGGGGAGTTACTGTAGTGATGGGTGGTATTCATGCCTCAAGTTTACCTGAAGAGGCCAAACAGCATGTAGATGCGGTAGTCATTGGGGAGGCAGAACAAGTATGGCCTAAGCTTATAGAAGATTTTGAATCAGGTGAAATTAAGCCATTTTATAAGGCAAAAAATTTATGCGATTTTAAAAATATGCCTACTCCAAGGAGAGACCTCTTAAAAAGGAATTGCTATTTTAATGTAAACACACTTCAGGCGACAAGGGGATGCCCTTTTAAGTGTGAATTTTGCGCTGTTACCCAATTTTTTGGCCGTACTTATCGCTGCCGTCCAGTAGATGAGGTGGTTGAAGAGGTAAAAAGACTAGATAAAGGCGTTGTTACATTCGTAGATGATAACATTGCAGGGAACCCCAAGTATGCAAAAGAATTGTTCAGAAAATTGGCTCCTTTAAATATAAAATGGGGAGGTCAAAGCAGCCTTACCATTGCCAATGATGAAGAGCTATTAAGATTGGCGGTTAAAAGTGGCTGTTATTCATTATTTTTTGGTATAGAGACCCTGTCTCAGAAAAATCTTCAGGCAGTGCACAAGGTCCAAAATAAGGCAGACAGGTTGGAAGATACCATAAAGAAAATACATGACCATGGCATCTCAATGATTGGGAGTTTTATCTTTGGTTTAGATTATGACGATGAGGGGGTATTTGAAAGCACAGTAAGATTTTGTGAGAAAAACCATATAGAATTACCAGTTTATTTTATATTGACGCCTATTCCAGGTACCCCTGTATTTCATAGATTTGAAAAGGAAGGAAGGCTAATTTACAAAGGGTGGGAAAAGTATAATGCGGCCAATGCAGTGTTTAAACCAAGGTTTATGTCAGCAGAGGCGCTTCAAGAGGGATTTTGGTGGGCATTCCGTGAGACTTACACCCATCCCTCTATTTTAAAACGGATTTTATCTTTTCCAATGAGGAGGTTTGTTCCTAATTTTTTACTAAATTATGCATTTAGGAGACTCTGTTATAGAGGGCCAAAAGGGCATATTTCTATATATGCAAAGTTAGTGGATAAGTTAAACTTTTCTTTGCCCTTAAAGGATGTAAAAGACTTAATGCCCACCTTTAGGGAGACCTCCTCTGAAATAAGGGCTAGGGCTAAAAATTTCTTCAAGATGGAAACATTTAAAGACACCTATCTACAAACCCTGTTTATCAAGGTAGAAGGCGCTATGGACAAAAAGGTGACCAAGAAGTTTTTAGACCGTGTTTCTAAAGTTATAAAGAAAGGGCATGAGAAGGTTGTGGTGGACTTTAAGGAGCTCTATCTTATTTCTCCTGATGCATTAAGACTATTACATAATTGGTATGATAAACTAGTTGGCTATAAAGATAGAATAAATATTGATTTTGAAATGTTTCATAAAATTTAAAATTAACTGCATTTTGAGCACCCACGAATGGTAACAGCATCCACAAAACACTATATAGCAGAAATTCCTAAGGGGACGTTAGAGGAAAAATGAAATATACTATAATGTTGAAAAGTGCATCACGATTGGGCTAGTCAACAGTTAAGGTTGACCCCTTTTCTCCTTTCAATTTTATGTTGCCAGCGCAAAGACTTTTTCTATAGCTTGCGGCAACTCGATGGCAACGAAGTAGTCTGCCGGATACAGGTAATCTTCACCCGATTCATCAATTACTCGGATAAGCCGATGTTCAGAAGCGCGGGCGTCAGGTATTACCTGATAGATTTTGCGCAACTCCAATGATGCTGGATATCCTTCATTCTTGACGCAGACAACAAATTGTGTTTTCAAGTCGTGTTGCTTCATCGTTATTCCCACAAAATACGTTTGATCTTGGTTTCCTTTTTGCCAATCCCATGTGCTTCGTACCAATGTACCTCAGCCTTGCATATCGTACCCTCAGAAAGGCGAACCATCGCCATCCCTTTCAGCTTTCTCCAACGGCCAGCACCGTAGACCTTTCGCAAGCGTGCTATTTCACGAATCGAGCTGCCAACCGCAATTGTTTCAATGTTGGTGATTTCCCCAATTATTTCAAAATTCATTGATATTCATACGACTACTGGCAGTTGCTCAGCTCGGTGTGCCATCTATCGCCTGGCATGAGAGGTGCGACGTAAGGAGCGTTTCCTCCATGCCGTTTTAGGCCGCTCACCCTCCATTTATAATAAATGACTGCGGCTACTTTTGTCAAACAAAATTTTTTAGGATGTTCACCATTCGGCCAATGCTCACGCTGACCACGTATATTGAAAAGTGCATCACAATTGGACTAATCAATAGTTAAGGGTTAAAGTTTGCGCTCTTTTTTTTCTTATAGGAAGGTCTAAATTTAATAAATTTAAGTTTGACCCTAGTAATCTTTTAGCTGAGCATATGAGAGATTTATCCCTTTCATTATATCTGCTAGACTTCCTCCCTTTTCTGTCGGCTCAATGACAAGATGCACATGTTATGTTGAGCTCAACATAAATAATGGTTTCCCATAAGAACATAGTGATACAGTTAGGCAGCATATATTTTGCCTTTTTCATGACTCAAATTCTGTCAAATGTGAAGACGCGACCCCTTTCTTTGTTCTTTGGACCCCTTTCTTTGATTTTCGTTATCAATTGGAGTTTCAGTCACTACCGCGTTCATACCATGTTTTTCCTGCATCAATATCAGCTAACAGAAAACGGACACCCTGGTTATCTGTGGGATTTAGCCAAAGCATTCTGTTGAATATTTTTCGAGATTCCACTGGATCCCCTAGACGCCATAAACATAATCCATATCCATGAAGACATCTAAGAAAAGGTCGATTATTAATGCGCCCCCAAGGCAAAACACCATTAAATTCTTTATCCAAAGATAGCTCGGCAATTTTAACGCCTACTTCATAATGTCTTTTAGCCTTATCAATCACATTTTCATATGGCGCATCAGTGCTGTTAAACTCCCATGCTCCAAGATGAGCGTGTGCATCTAAACATCGTAGATCGGCGATTGTAATCTTCTGTATAATTTTATATGCTTCTTTATAATCTCCACAATCATGATATTCAGAAGCCTCCAAAATTGGATCGCTATCGAAATTTTCTGGATCCTGAAAAGGAATAATTTGCTCCATTTCATATGATATCCTAGCTCCAGAATTAATGATTGGTTCGAAATAACGATTTAAGGGGTCATCTGGTTCACCCCAATATTCATCTTCAGGTTTCCATAGCCACGCATCTTTTAAAGCGAGTGGTTTTAGTTGTAAAGCTGGAATATCAATTCTTTTAGATATTATCTCTCCAGTCATATAATGAGTTCTCTGATATCGCCATACTTTGGAAGGTTTAACCGTAAGTATTTCTCCTTCAACTTCATTTCTAACTTTACGAAATGTAATTGGTTCACCTGTTGGAACAACTTTGCACCTTATTGCAGCTGTTTTTACTGCTAGTACTACCAGATCTACTGGCCGATCCAGAGGTATTTTTAAATCTTCAATTAATTCATT
>CAZNJP010000148.1:0-4705 GCA_964573345.1 uncultured Syntrophobacter sp.
AATTTGCTATTTGCCAAGATTTTTTTGCATCATTATGCATTTTTTTATGGGCTACGCATTTATCCCTATTTTTCAAAACCCACTCAGGATGGGCTTCTGCCGCATTTTCGTCAAAAGTTTTCCAGAATGGGGGATATATAAGATAAAAGAACATTTTGTTTCTTTATTTATAGGATTAAGGAAAATAAGGGAAGTGCCTTGATAGGAACGTTCTGCCCCTTCCTCAGAAAGATTTACTGTTTCAATGGGGAAAAGCCATAAAATCATTGGCCTATCCAAGACTATTTTTACTTGCCAACCTATTGTTTCATCAATAATTGATACCTCTTCTACTTTCTTTATTTCCTCAAAGGCACCTGCTTTAAACCGCTTTCCACCTATAAAGAGATACCTTTTTGGGTCATCTTTTGCCATTAAATTAAAATTAAATTCTACGGCTAAAATAAGAGGAGGAGATAAAGAAAGGTTATAATTAGCCTGGATAATGGCCGGATGTTCTTTAAGAAAAAAAGTCTTTTCTATAGTTAGAGGGAAGGTATTATCTATCTGCCCCCTTCTTTCTAAAAAGAGTTCATCTTCTTTTACGCCTTTAACCTGATAGTCCCCCTTGACGAAATTTCCATGGTCGATATATTGATTGCGGCAAAAATCTTCAAGAGTGACTGCTGGATCAAAAAGGTGGTCTAAAAAATTGTAACGCTGGTGCCAATCGTAGATAAGAAATTGGCTTAAGTTGGGTTCTTTTGCTTTAAATTGTTCATGGATTGATTTTACTTTCTCATCTTCTGCTCCTCTTTCAAGTTGTTTTATCCTTTCATGATAGGCCTCTTGCCTCCTTTTTACTACAGAAATGGGGTTTATGTTTGATTTCTTTAGGTCTAATTCAAAAAGGCTGCCACCATAATGTGGTTTAAAGTAGGCATTAAAGGTAGGAAACGAAAAAAGATATTCCTGTTGACCATCACAATCGATATCCATTACCTCTAATATACTTTGTTGTTTTTTAATGGCATTTTCAGCAGCAATCAAATGCTTATATATTGCCCCCCTTAAATGATTTAAGTAAAGGCCCCCAAAAAGACCGTGCCAATAAGCACAATTACATTGCCCTTTCCAAAGATCTCTTAGAGCCGGATGAAGCGAACTCGAATTGTATTCCCCTAATTTTTCAGCCAATTTTTTACTTACATAAAGCATCTTCTTATGCATTAGATTTGCCTCCTCATACTTTAATAAAAAGTTTTCCCAGGTACCACCGCGGATAAAGGGCTGATATAACTCCCATTGTCCTTTTTCCTTAAGGACATTTATTAATTCTTTGTAGTGTATAGACATTTCAGGTAGAAGGGCCCACTCCATCATCTCCTCATAAGCGGCAGGTGGTAAATAGATACGCCCTTTTGGAGGAAATTTTTCTATATATTCACCTAAAGGAATAGTTTGAAGGAAGTCTTGGTGCTCCTCTAAGGTTTTTAAAAAAGATTTGAGCCATCCATCTTCATAAACTAAATGTCTTGTCCCTGGCCAGATACCAAATTTTTCTCCATCATCTCCATAGGTCAGTGTGTGACCTTGAACCTTAGAGAAAAAATCTTTGAAATAGCTTATTGTTTCCTCTGGTGGATGGAATGGTATAAGATAACGAAGCCTTTTGCTAATGGGGAAAATAGCCAATGAATGACCCTCCTTTTCTGTTATGTAGTACCCATGGACTTTCTCATAATGAAGGCCTGCATTCAGAAAGTGGGTATCATCAACTAATGTGTATTTTATCCCTAATTGACCTAAAAGTTTTGGTAAATAAGGGTCCCAGACCCTTTCTGAGAGCCATATCCCTTTTGGATATGCCCCAAAGCGTTTTTTTAAATAATGCATCATATATTTGATTTGACCTATTGCATCCCTCTCTGGGATAAAAGAAAGCAGTGGTTCATAAAAACCACCCGCCATAAGCTCTATTTGACCTTTTTTAACCATCTTTTGTATAAGAGAAATTACCTCTGGGTTTTTCCCTTCCATCCATTCAAATAAAGGGCCTGAAAAGTGGAGAGTGAATCTAAAAAAAGGGAATTCACTTGCTATCTTTAGAAATGGAAAATAACAATCATTAATTGCCTTTTTAAATATATAGTCAAAATTGCCTACCGGTTGATGGTTATGTACTGCAAAAGGTAAATAATACATCACTTAGGGGCCTTTATTGGTTTTAAAATTAGACATGCTAAAGGGGGAATAATAAGATCTAGAGAGAATGGGAAGGCATGCCAGGGTAAAGGCTTTGCTTTTATATATTTACCATTTCCTAAATTACTTCCTCCATAACAAGCTAAATCTGTGTTGAATACCTCTTTATATGTTATTTTTTCTGGCACCCCTATATGGTAATTAAACCGAGGGACAGGAGTAAGATTTAAAATACAGACTAGATAGTCATTTTGTGCTCTTCTTATATAAGAAAAGACAGAATGTTCACTATCTTGACAATCAATCCAAGAAAATCCACTAGGATTTGTGTCCTCTTGCCAGAGGCTTTTCTCTTTCAAATATAGGCTTCCCAGGTCTTTTAAAAATCTCCTAAATACCTGCCTTTCAGGGTCGTTAGATAGATGCCAATCTAAGCTGCTATTAAAATCCCATTCATTATCCGGGGCAAATTCAGTGCCCATAAAAAGTAACTTCTTTCCTGGGTGGGTGTACATATAGGAAAGTAGGGCCCTAAGGTTGGCAAATTTTTGCCAGCGGTCACCAGGCATCTTTGATAACAGTGAACCTTTTCCATGTACTACTTCATCATGAGAAAGCGGCAAAACGAAATTTTCATTATATGCATAGAGCATGGAGAATGTAAACTCATTATGGTGCCATTTTCTGTAAATAGGGTCTTTGCTAAAATATTTCAGTGTATCGTGCATCCAACCCATATTCCACTTAAAGCCAAAACCTAATCCTCCTAGGTAGGTGGGGCGGGAGACCCCGGGCCATGCAGTGGATTCTTCTGCTATAGTAAAGCAACCAGGAAATTTGGCATAGACAGCTTTATTCATTTGATGAATAAAATCAACGGCCTCAAGATTTTCTCTGCCTCCATATTTATTTGGAATCCACTCACCATCCTTTCTACTATAATCCAAATATAGCATGGAGGCCACTGCGTCTGCCCTTATTCCATCTACATGATATATATCTAGCCAAAATAAGGCACTTGCAATAAGAAAATTCCTTACTTCATTCCTTGCAAAATTAAAGATAAGTGTGCCCCAATCAGGGTGCTCTCCTAGGCGTGAATCCATGTATTCATATAATCCAGTGCCATCAAAAAGGCGAAGGGCATAATCGTCCCTGGGGAAATGGGCTGGTGCCCAATCTAAGATTACACCAATTTTATTTTGATGGCAGGTATCTATAAAGAATTTAAAATCATCTGGATTTCCATAGCGGCTTGTAGGGGCATAGTATCCACTTACCTGATAGCCCCATGATGCATCTAGTGGGTGTTCCATAATAGGCATTAGTTCAATATGTGTAAACCCATATCTTTTGATATGTCTTACCAATTTTGGGGCAATTTCTGAATAACTAAGCCATCGATTCCCCTCTTCTGGTACTCTCATCCAAGAACTTAAATGGACTTCGTAGATATTCATTGGTTCTTTATAATAATTTTTATTTCTATTCTCCATCCATTCTTGGTCTTTCCATTGGTATTTGTTTAAATCCCAGATAATGGAGGCATTCTTAGGGCGCATCTCCATAAAGAAGGCAAATGGGTCTGTCTTAATCCTAAGGTGTCCTTGTTTTGTCTTTATTTCATACTTGTATATAGTTCCAACCTCTAGCTCGGGGATAAATATCTCCCAAATGCCAGAATCACCCAGGACACGCATAGGATAAATGCCGCCATTCCACTGATTGAAGTCTCCTATCACGCTTACCCTTAATGCATTTGGGGCCCAAACAGCAAAGGAGATACCCTTTACCCCTTCAATAGTCCTTGGATGTGCCCCCATAACCTGATATAATTGCAAGTGACGTCCTTCGCCTATCAGATACAAATCCATCTCCCCTAAAGTAGGTAAAAAACGGTATGGGTCTCTTCTCTCCCAAGTTTCACCAGAAGGAAAATAGAAACGTAATCTGTAGTCAAATGTCCAAGATTTATCTATTTTTACAGCAAACAGCCCTTTAGGATGAACCCTTTTCATAGGTATATTTTTATCATCTACCAAGACATCTACTGCCACAGCATCAGGGTGAAAACTGCGAATTACTACAGAATCATTGCTAATTGGATGGGCACCCAATACAAAATGGGGGTCATGATGCTCTCCTGAGCTTAAGAGTTCTATATCCTTTTCAGGGATTCCAGATAATAGCTCACTTATTTTCATCTAAAAAGCCTCCAATTAACTAAATAGTCAATTCGTTAAATAGTAAACTCGCACCCCACGCGGCGCTTCGCTTGCGTGGAATGCTCGGTTCCGTAGTGGTGGCTTTAAACCACCACCACGGCAAGGGGGGATGCTCCGCCCCCCTTGACCCCCCAATATAAGGTTCCCCCACCAAAGGTGGGGGCTTATAAATTTAGTTAATTAGTTAAATAGTAAAACCATTCGTCGTTGAGTGCTTCCTGTTAACAATTTAGCCAATTTTCGTAACATCTCAAAAAATTCAGGTAAAAATAAAAAAATACTAGACAAAAAGGATT
>CAZNJP010000149.1:0-4654 GCA_964573345.1 uncultured Syntrophobacter sp.
GGTGAACTCTGAACCTGTGAACACTTACGAAATAAATTTATGTCTATGGCTCCTCTGGAGGTGAAAATGCACACAGTTTTTCCAATTTTTTGAGATTTTGGATTTCGCCCAAGACAATTAAGGTATCTCCCTCCATAATTTTAGTCTGAGCTGAGGGGTTAAACATCATTTCACCACTGGTTCTTCTGATGCCAATAACAATCACATTTAAGTCCTGTCGAATGTCTGATTCTTGTAATGTCAGGTTTTTGAGGTTTGACCCTTTACCTACGAGTATCTCCTCCATCTGAAATTCCAGGCTATGGCCATGAACAGCCAGCTCTATAAAATCTGATATGGTGGGGCGTAAAATAGATTGGGCTATACGCCTGGCAGCAGTTCCATGAGGTGATACTACCTTATCTGCGCCAGCCTTTATTAGTTTCTTGCTAGAATCTTCTTCGCATGCCCTGGCTACAATACGGAGATTGGGATTGATGCTTCTTGCAGTTAGTGTGACAAACACATTTTCGGCATCAGAACCAACTGCCGAAACTAACCCTTTAGCCCTTTCTATCCCTGCTTTAATCAAAACATTTTCATCAGCAGCCTCTCCCTGTAAGTATAGGTAATCATTTTCGTCTGCCTTCTGAACTATGGCGGGGTCACGTTCTATAACAACAAAGGGAATAGACTTAGATGCTATCTCGTTACAAATGGTACTGCCGACACGACCATAACCACAAATGATATAATGATTTTTTAGTTTTTTAATCTTGTTTTCCAACTTTCTCCTCCCTAATACTTCCCTTAAACGTCCTTCTACTATTCCTTGGGCAACGCTGCTAGCAACATAAAGTATAATACCAACTCCTGAAAAAACGAGAAACATAGTGAAGATTCTGCCATATGGACTAATTTTGTGTACTTCATCATAACCTACAGTAGTCAGAGTAATGATCGTCATGTAAAGAGAATCTAAAAAATTCCATCTTTCTATAGACATGTAGCCGAGGGTTCCTATTAAGATTATAGAAAATGCAAGGATAAATACAAATAAGAATCTTTTAGGCTCGTTCATTGAAAAAATTAGCTTAACATAGTTTCCCTATCCAGGCTCCTGTACTGGATAGCCTCTGCTATATGGTGTGTCTCAATCTCAGGACTTTCTTCTAAATCAGCAATAGTTCTAGAAATCTTTAAAATCCTGGTATATGCCCTGGCACTTAAGCCTAAACGATCCATAGCTGCCTCAAGAAGATTCTGGCTCCCTTCATTTAATCTGCAGTATTTCTTGATAAGCCTTCCTTTCATTTGGGCATTGCAATAGATTTTACTTCCCTTAAATCTTTTATTTTGAATCCCCCTTGCCTTCTCTACTCTTTTTCTAATCTCTTTTGATGTCTCAGAAGATGGCGGGCCTTTTAAGTCCCTATACTCTACAGAAGGCACCTCTATATGAATATCGATCCTATCAAGAAGAGGACCAGATACCTTTGTCCTGTATCGATGGATTTGTAAATAGGTGCAAGTGCAGGTGTGCCTTTTATCGCCCAAATATCCACATGGGCATGGATTCATAGCAGCTATCAACATAAAGCGAGCCGGATATGTTAAGGCAGTGGCTACTCGGGAGATAGTGACACAACCATCTTCTAAAGGCTGACGCAATGCCTCTAATACATTTCTTTTAAATTCTGGCAATTCATCTAAAAACAAGACACCATTGTGGGCCAAAGAGATCTCGCCTGGTCTTGGCACCTGACCCCCTCCAATAAGTCCTGCATCAGAGATAGTATGATGAGATGCACGAAATGGCCTTTTTGTAATCAGGGCAATTCCTGGTGGCATCAGTCCAGCTACACTATAAATGCGAGTGGTCTCTAAGGCTTCTTCAAAGCTCAGTGCAGGCAGTATAGTGGGAAGTCTATGGGCCAGCATGGTCTTCCCTGCACCAGGTGGCCCAATCATTAGCACATTGTGCCCACCAGCAGCAGCAATCTCCAATGCACGTTTTGCATGAAGTTGTCCCTTTACGTCCTGAAAATCCAGTTCATACGAAGGTACAGGGGGAAATACCTCACTTGGGTCTATTTGTACTGAAGGAATTTCTTCTAAGCCATTAAAAAAATTTACTACCTGGGGCAAATCATTGACAGGAATTACATCTATACCTTGGACAATAGCGGCCTCAGCCAAATTTTGTTTTGGAACGATTAAACCAGAAAGTCCTTTTTCTTTTACCAAAAGGGTTATAGGCAATGTGCCTTTAACAAATTTAATGCTTCCGTCTAGGGAAAGCTCTCCTAAGATTATGTAATTTTTAAGTATTTTAGACTTTATTTGCCCACTGGCAGCCAGGATACCCAAAGCAACAGGTAAATCAAAGACTGCTCCCTCTTTTTTGCGGGAGGCAGGTGCTAAGTTTACAGTAATGCGCTCTGAGGGAAATTGATAACCAGAATTCCTTATAGCTGCCTTAATACGATCTTTGCTCTCCTTTACGACAGCATCTGGTAGCCCTACAGTAGTAAATGCAGGTAGGCCATGTTGAATATCTACTTCTACCTCAACCAAATAGGCATCAATGCCTGATACAGCACTACTGAAAATTTTTGCTAGCACTGCTAACTAACTCCTTTAGCAAAGATTTTATCTTCCTTAAGGCCTGAGAGCGATGGCTAATCTGATTTTTTACATCTAAAGGAAGTTCTGCCACGGTCTTTCCATAATCAGGCAAGAAAAATATTGGGTCATAACCAAAACCACCACTACCACAGGCACTAAAGGAGATAATGCCATTACACTTACCTTGTTTAATATAGCAGTTGCCTTTTGGTAGACATAGGGCAATAACACAAACAAATGCAGCCCCCCTGCTTTCTAAAGGGACACCCTTTAGTGCATCAAGCAATTTTTTATTGTTTTTTTTATCATTTGCGTCTTTTCCTGCATACCGGGCAGAATAGATTCCTGGTGCCCCATTAAGATAATCCACTGCCAGACCAGAATCGTCTGCTAGGGCTGGAAGACCTGTTAGCTTGGCCACTTCCTTTGCCTTTATTAGAGCATTTTCCTCAAATGTTTTTCCTGTTTCCTTAATGTCTGGAATTTCAGGAAAATCTAGAAGGGATTTAATCTCAATAGGTAAATCACTTAAAATGGATTTAATCTCTAAAGTTTTACCTTTATTCTTTGTAGCTAACACAAGTTGCATAGTCAATGCATGATGGTGCGGTTTTTAATATTTTCAATAGCCTCCAGTGCAATTTCTTCTAATTCTTCTGTTTCTTTGCTTGCTGTATCCTTTAATATAGGGATAATTTCTGAGGTCCCAATCAATCCTAATACATAAAGGGCATCACCCCTGTCCCTTTTATCAGGCAGCTCCAACATTGATAAAAGTTTAGGGATTATATTTTGTGTTAAGGAAGGACTTATCTTAGAAATCTCCTCTAACACTACCATGGTGCCAACGCGAGAGGAAAGCTCTAAGTCCAGTAATAGATTAAGAAGTGCATCGGGTATTTCCCCTTTTTTTAAACATAATTCTATTACCCTTTTTGCCCTGGCCTCTTTGAGCAGTGATTTAAATACCATGCTATCATAGATTTTTTTACTGGCCTTGGCTATCCAATTAGTTATATTTTTTACCTCTTTTTCTACCAAGATATAGTCTTCATCAATAATCACAGTAGGAGTAGCAGTTATTTGATAACGTTTTTTTATTTTTGGATAAAGGTCTATATCAATGATATATGTTTTAATCAGGCTGTTTAGTATAGCTGCCTGATTGGAAAAATTGGCTGCCCATAGGAAAAGGGAAGGGGCCTTGGATGCCATTACCTTTATATTTAAAGGTGAGGTAATCTTTCTTAATGTCTTATAATTATTTTCCCTAAGCTCGGTTTTTCCTGTAGCTATGGTCTTTATGGCTGCGAAAAAGGGTGGCCACCATTCATCTATAGGCAACGCCAGATAATAAATATTATCCAGCTTTATTGCCGGATACCCTATCAATGTCTCTTCACCATATTCTAGGCTTAAATGATGTACTGCTTCAGTTAGTTGATTGCAAAATTCCTCAAATTTTAAAAAGAGCTCTTTTTCTCTACTGTTAATCAATATCAATTTTATGGGATTTTTCCAATCTATTTCCCTTAAAGAATTTAACTGTTCAACGGATAGCATTTACTCAATCTCATTATATAAACCTAACAGCGATAAACTGCAAGGTTAGTCTGGCTTTTTATTCGTTGGTTTCAAATTTTAATTTAAATTTGTACTCAAATCCCTGTACTTTGCCTTCTAAATCATGAACCTTTAAGCCAGTCCAAAATCCATGATAATCCACTACATATGAACCTGCATTAACTTTTTTTATCACATTTGTTTTAGAGATATTTATTTAGATAAACATTGTACAAAAATTTGGAAACTCATAATCTTTAACAATTAAGCCCTATAAAATCCTCTTTTAAAAAAAAGCATAATGGTTAAATTCTTTCTGTCATTGCGAGCGTAGCGAAGCAATCTCGTTTTGGTAGGGTAAAGGTTATTATTGGAGATTGCTTCGTCGCTTACGCTCCTCGCAATGACATAGTGCAGTGCAACATAGGGATCAGAGATCACGGTAAATCGGTTTTTTTCTCAAGATAAAATGTTCACACCATCT
>CAZNJP010000150.1:0-4571 GCA_964573345.1 uncultured Syntrophobacter sp.
CGCGAGGCTTCAGCCGAGGCGGACGGGCGAGAGCGATGCGGGCAGGCCGCTGAGATGGAACAAATCATGAGATTTCTTCGCTTTGCTTGCAATGGGACAATGTCATTGCAAGGAGTGTGTAAGCCGTAGCCCAAAGCGAAGGGAAGGGGACAAAGCAATCTAGGCATGAACAAAATCCAAACGAGACAACGCAGGTTTTTTAATATTAAAACTTCTCTGTGTCCTCTGCGTGCTTTGCGGTGAACGCTTACGAAATCAAAAAAGAGCCATACAGATTATACTGAACAAGATCTATGCTTACAAAGAAATATTACCAGATGTTAACTTTAGCCACTTCTTGAAATACTTGATTTTACGTAACTATTCAGCTCTTTATTTCCCCTCCCCTGGTGCCCCTGGTGGGAGGGGTTAGGGGAATAGACTAATTGCCATCCCCACCTTTATCCTCCCCCATCAAGGGGGAGGAACTGCTTATAAGAATGGTAAATTACCTTGTCAATACCACTATTTTTACCCAGATATGTAGTCACAGGATTTAGAGAATTATTTGAATTCTCCACGATTTACTAAATATCTCTTCCTTTTATGGGGCTAGAAAAAGGTGCGAAACTTGAGTAAACCATTCAGTTCCCTGATCACTGACAAACTGATTTACTGATTTACTATTCAATATAATAATCCATTCCTAGATGGGTAATCTGTTCTTCCCCCATTAGGTAGCGCAATGTATTTTTTAATTTCATAAGCTGAATAAATAGGTCATGCTCAGGATAAAGGCCTTCTTTATACATAGGGCTTTTAAAATAGAAAGATAGCCATTCCTGAATGCCATAAAGCCCTGCCCTTTGAGCAAAGTCCATAAATAGTGCTAAATCCAATACCAATGGGGCAGCAAGGATACTATCCTTACAGAGAAAGTCTATCTTAATGTGCATAGGATAGCCCAGCCAGCCAAATATATCTATACAATCCCAACTCTCTTTGTCATCTCCACGTGGAGGATAATAATTAATAGTCACTTTATGATAAAGCTTTTCATAAAGTTTAGGATAAATGTGAGGTTGTAAGATATATGTTAGGGGAGAGAGCTTACTTTCTTTCTTTGTACGATAAGAACCTGGGTCATCTAGCACTATGGCGTCTCGATTGCCTAATATATTAGTAGAATACCAGCCTTTAAGCCCTAATAGCCTGGCCTTTAAGCCAGGGGCAATGATAGTCTTAAGTAAAGTTTGCCCAGTCTTAAAGTCTTTGCCCATAATGGGCACTTCATGTTCTTTAGACAATTCTAATAAGGCGGGTATATCTATTGTAAGGTTGGGGGCACCATTTATATAAGGAATGCCGCTAGAGATTGCTGCATACGCATAAAGCATGCTAGGGGCAATATTTGGGTCATTCTGCTCAAGGCCTTCCCTAAAATTTTTTAAAGATTGATGTACCTCTTGAGGTGCCAGATAGGCCTCTGTACTCCCACACCATACCATAACACAACGGTCTATTTGATTTTTTTGCTTAAAATTAGAGATGTCCTCCTTAATTGCCTCAACCAAATCTATGTGAGCTTCCTCAGATTTTACATAATTTCCATCTAAATTCCTCACATAGTTTTGATTAAATACTGCAGGATATGGCCTAAGTGTCTCCAAAAAATCCCTTAATTTTTCTAATAAACCTTCCTTTAAAACATTTGCCTTTAATGCTGCCTGATATAGATTATCTTCATAAATGTCCCAACCAGCAAACTCTAAATTATCTAAGGAGGCCAAGCCGATAAATTCTTTGATCTCAGGCACTCGATTTTCATCCCTCTTACCCAACCTAATAGTCCCTTGTTGGGTGAGGGAGCCAATGGGCGAGCCCCATCCCCTCCTTACTGCCTCTACTCCTGCAATAAATGTAGTGCTGACTGCTCCTCCTATGCCTGGTAAAAGCACTCCTAATTTCCCATTTGTAGACAGAATATTCTCCTTTTTTCTAATGTTTTTTTCTTTCAATCTAACCTCCCTTTATTTTAGTAAGAAGCTAATTTTGCATCCATTTTATTGCCTTCTTTATAAACCAAAATATAACCATTTGACAACATCCCAGGATTGAAGATGGTTGTTTTGCCAATCCTATCTATGTTTCTAGACTCATGGATATGGCCTGTTAGACAAAGCTCAGGCTGATGCCTTTCAATAAATGCTCTAATTACTTGACTGCCTACATGCTGCCCGCTTCCTACTATATCTGTGTTTGTGCCATAAGGGGGTGTGTGAGAGACCAATATCTTAATGGGCACATGTTTAATCATCTCATAGCCGTTATAAACAATGGTTTTTATTTCCTGCTCGCTATACTCTGTAGGTGTATTAAAGGGTGTAGGAGTAGAGCCGCCTACGCCAAAAACAGCTAGGTCTTTACTAAGCTTATATCCATATCCATGTAAATTAATGCCCAATCTTGTTAAATAATCATCTACTTCTGGTTTGTCCATATTGCCCAATTGTGCCAAGATATTTTTATTATATTTACTTATTTCTTTCAACATCCTTTCTACCTCTTTCTTTCCTCCTATATTAGTAAAATCCCCTGTAACAATTATCCAATCAGCTTGTTTAAGTTCTTTAATCTTTTTAATGTGATAAACCTCTCCATGAATGTCACCAAATGCCACTATCTTCATCTTTACAGGCTACAGGCCTCAGGCTTCATGCCTCAAGCAATAAGCTTTATTTTTTTGAATCTGTAGGTTGCAGCTTGTAGCTTGCATCGTGTAGCTTGCTTTAAATCTCTATTATAGAGCAGGTATAGGGCATAAAGGCCTGAAGAACCTCTGTCTTTAAAAATTGTTCAATGGGGTGATAATAGAGATGGCTGGAACAAAGACAATCGCTTATACCAAATCCAGGGATAGGAGATAGCGTTTGATGAAGTTTGGTTGCCACAGAACATTCGATTCTACCCGCCTGCCACTGCGAGGCCCGCCAGGCATTCGCCTGAACTGTTTGCCCGCCAGTGCCAGGCTTTGACGGACGGGAAGCCAATGGCGGACGGGCACAAGCGGGCAGGTCTGGAACTTCACAAATAGCAATGGCCTTAAGATAAGCCTCTTCTAATAGATAATCAATATGCCAGCGCTTTTTTCTCTTGGATGATAAATACCGTTTGAGACGTCTATAAAGCCCCCCTTGAGCAGACCCTACATATCCATAAAAACCTGGTAAAAACATAAATATCCCCAATTTTCCTACAGTAATAAAAGACTTTTTAGGCAGTTCTAATATAAGTACATAACTGCCCTTTGATGTGAGATTCTTTAAATTAGCTAATGATGGAGGCTCAACCTCCATCATTACCCTTTTTGTTGCAAAATGCTTTAAACGTGAAATATCTTTTTTACCTGAGGCCATTTTTTATTTATCCTTGTCTTTGTGGCCGTTATTATTGCCAAGATTTCTCCTAAAGCACTCTTAAGATCCTTATTTATCACTATATAATCAAATTTTTTAGAATTTTTTATCTCTTCCTTAACCTCTTTAAGGCGCTTTTTAAGTGCCTCTTTTGATTCTGTGTGACGCTTAAGTAGCCTATGCTTCAGAACCTCTAAAGAGGGGGGAAGAATAAAAATTAGCACCGCCTGAGAAAAGTATCTCTTTACATGCCTTGCCCCCTGTACATCAATATCTAAAAGGACGTCATGCCCTTTCATTAAGGCCTCTTTAACAAACCTTGCAGAAGTACCATAATAGTGCTCATATACTTCAGCCCACTCTAATATTTCTCCCTTAGCAATCATGGATTTAAATTCATCCTTACCGATAAAAAAATAATCTACACCATTTTTCTCGCCTGCACGTGGTGGCCGTGTAGTATAGGAAATAGAAAATGCCAAATTGTTAACATTTTTTAAAAGCAACTGAGAGAGTGTGGTTTTACCTACCCCAGAAGGGCCTGAAATAACAAAAATATCTCTATTTTCCACCTCTTCCCTTTAATATCTGTTCAGGAGATAATCGCTGGGCAATAGTCTCTGCCTGAATAGCCGAAAGAATTATATGATTGCTATCAGTAATGATAATGGCCCTGGTTTTTCTGCCATGGGTGGTATCTATGAGCCTCCCTGCTCCTTTGGCCTCTTCCCTCAAGCGCTTCATAGGTGCAGCGTCAGGGGTAACAATGGCTATTACCCTATCTGCCACTACTGTATTACCAAAACCAATATTTAAGAGCCTCATAATACTTTTATCCTTGTCATTCTTTTAACAATTGCTTTTATAACTCAATTACTTTTATCTATCAAGCCCCTATTTTTCATTGAATAATGGGGAATTACAAAATTAATTCCTCCCTGATATAGAATCTATTCCATAAAACCCAAATGTCAATTTGTTAATTGGATTTTGTTCATGCCTAGATTGCTTTGTCCCCTTCGCTTTGGGCTATGGCTTACACACTCCTCGCAATGACATTGTCCCATGTGTCATTGCTCGCCCCGTTAGATAATAGAAAGATACTTCCTCTACTCGTCCTGTGAAGTAAGCTTCACTACTCAACGGGGCTTGTTGAAACTTTCTATCTAACGGGGC
>CAZNJP010000151.1:0-4555 GCA_964573345.1 uncultured Syntrophobacter sp.
ATTGACCTAAGAACTATTTCTATCCCTTTATCCGTATAATTTATCTCATCTATTCTGGTATTTGTTTTGATATCAATTCCTTTGGCCATTAAAATTTTTTCTAATGTTTGAGAAATCTCTATATCTTCGCCAGAAAGGATTTTTGGTAATAATTCAATAATAGTTACCTTACTCCCGAATGTATGAAAGATACAGGCAAATTCCAGTCCTATTACCCCTCCTCCAATGATAAGAAGGGAAGAAGGAATATAGTTAATTTTCAATATGTCATCACTTGTTATTATGCTTTTATGGTCTATTTTAATCCCTGGAATTTCAGAAAAAGTAGAGCCTGTAGCAATTATAGTTTTACTTACATTAAAAAATTTATCCCCTATTTTTATCTTAAACGGAGAAACAAAAAATGCATTTCCTTTTATAACCTCTATATTATAACTCCTAAGTAAATGCTTTATCCCATGTCTTAATTGTCTTAATATCTTTTCCTTTCTTGCCATTATAGAAGCAAAATCAATTCCCTTTTCCTCAACCTTGATGCCAAAATTCTTTGCTTTTCTGATGTAATCTAACATATAGGCACTGGCAATAAGGGATTTTGTGGGAATGCAACCTTTGTTTAGGCATGTCCCACCTAAATCGTTTTTTTCTATGATGGCAACTTTTGCACCCAATTGGGCAGCACGAATGGCCGCGGTATATCCACCTGGCCCAGAACCTATTATGAATAAGTCAATCTCTTTCATCCAAATTTTTAATTTTTAATTTTGATTTGACATAGGTATTCCTCAGCAAGATAGGAACTGCGTACATAAGGCCCACTTGCTACATAAAGAAAACCTAGCTCTAAGGCCTTTTTCTTATAATAATCAAATCTATCTGGGTGAATATATTCTTTTATAGGAAAATGCTCTAAGCTAGGAGGTAAGTACTGGCCTATACTTAAAAAATCACAATTTACTTCACGAAGCGCCCTAAGCACCTCTAAAACTTCCTCCTCTTTTTCACCCAGACCCAGCATAAGACCTGACTTAGTATAAATGTGATTATTTAATGTTTTTGCTGTTTTTAAAACATTTAAAGAACCTAGATAATTTGCCTGACGCAAATAAGGGTATAGCCTTGGGACGGTCTCAATATTGTGCCCAATGATATCTGGTCCTGCCTCTATTACCTTTTTAATTGCCTTCTTATTGCCTTTAAAATCAGGGATAAGCACTTCAATAGCAATGTTTTTTATCTTATTTTGGATATGGAAAATAGTCCTTGCAAAGATTTCAGCACCTCCGTCATCAATATCATCCCTTGTAACACTTGTAATCACTACATGCCTTAGATTAAGCCGCTGTGCAGCCTCTGCAACACGCTCTGGTTCTTCAAAATCAATGGCCCCTGGGCTTCCTTTTTTTACCCCACAAAATCTACAATTTCTTGTGCAAATATCACCCAAAATCAAAAACGTTGCTACTCCTTTTGCAAAACACTCAGAAATATTAGGACAACTTGCTTCCTGGCAAATGGTATGTAATTTTAAACCTTTTAGAAGGACTTTTATAGCATGGCATTTCTTAAAATCGATTTTTTTATTGAGCCAAGGAGGTTTTTTCACCTTTTGAGATTCCAATCTAGCCTACTATATTTATCCTTCATTAATCTAATGAACAATTCTTTCTCTTTATCAATCAAATCTTCTTCTACTAAATCTATAGAAAAAGTCTCTTTAAAAGATTCTTTAAGGATTTCTGCAAGTTCCATAAAGGTTATTTTTCTCCCTAAAATTTCTTCTAAACAACAGGTCTTTTCTTCTAACCTCTCTGGTTTATTTCGTAAAAATGGGGAAAAACCGTCTATTTTCATTTGCAAAGGAATAGAGCCATGTTGAAATATCAAATTCCTTTTCCTTTTTTGTGCATTCCCACCTATTTTTTTACCATTTATAACAATATCATAGTCTTGGAACGAGGCAAAACAAAAACTGCTTTTTTTTAGATTAGATGACTTAACTTCCTTTGCAAAATGAGGGTCAAGTCCCAATCTTTTATAAGCATTTAAAAGAAATAAACATATTTTCATAAAACCATTTTTAACAGAACCAAAGGCATTAATCTCGTCTTTAAAACATGTCAAACTATAGGTTAGCTCTTGATCATGAAAGATAATACCTCCACCAGTTATTCTTCTCACAAATAGAATCCCTTCCCTTTTACATTTTTCTAAGTCTAATGTTTCCTCAGCATTCTGAAAATAGCCTAAGGAAAAGGCAGGGAATTTCCAACCATATACCCTTAAGGTAGGCAAGGTATATCCTGAATCATGTCCAATCAGTATAGCCTCATCTATAGCCATATTTTTATAGGGGTTAAAGAAATCTGAGTGTATAAATCGCCACTTTTTCATTGAAATAGAATTATCGCATAAAATTCCATCTGCGTAAATCTGTGGTTAAATTAAACGTTTGATATTTACCTAAAGTGATCGGTTCCAGGTTCAGCCTGCCCGCAACGCTTAACCCGAGATTTGGTCTTTATTAGAAACTAAAAATATATAAGGCCTTGAGGAAATGGGGTCTTTTTTTATGATAATCTTTGCTTTGTAAACATCTTCAATAATCTCATGGTTCAAGATTTCTTCTGGAACCCCCTTTTTATACAGATAGCCATTATTTAATAAAATTAGTTCATCACAATACTGGCTAGCCAGATTAAGGTCGTGTAAGACAATAATGACCGTAAGTTTAAACGAACTATTTAGCCTTTTTATAAGGTCTAGAATCCTTATTTGATGAGCAATGTCTAAATGGGCAGTTGGTTCATCTAAAAGGAGTAGTCTTGGCTCTTGACTAAGGGCCCTGGCAATGGCAGCAAGTTGCCTTTCACCACCGCTTAATTCTGAAATAGGCCTATCTTTAATGTTTAAAATGTTGGCCAATCTCATGGCCTCTCTCGCTACAGCCTTATCATATTTAGATTCTAAAAACTGAAATGCCTTATGATAAGGGATCCTCCCTAAAAGGACAAATTCTTCCACTGTTATATCAGACCCATAAGATAATGGGGTTTGGGAAACAAAGGCCATCTTTCTGGCTAATTCTTTAAAGCCTATCTGCCAGAGATCTTTCCCTTCAAAGAAGATTTTTCCACTTTGGGGCCTAATTACCTTGGTGATAGCCCTGAGCAAGGTGGTCTTTCCTGAACCATTAGGCCCGATTATACCAAGGAATGCATCTTTCTCTACCTCAAAATTGATATCTTTTAAGATAAATCTTCTATCGTATCCGCAGATTAATTCTTTTATCTCAAGCATGTTAATGTATTAAAGATTGCTTTTTGGCTAATGCATAAATAAAGAGTCCCCCTCCAACTATCCCTGTAATCACGCCGACAGGTAATTCTAATGGGGCAATAACAGTTCTTGCCAGGGTATCACAAAGGATAAGAAAACCTGCCCCACAAAGAAATGCACTTACAAGCAAGATGCGGTGATCACTTCCTACAATCATCCGCATAAGATGAGGGACCAAAAGTCCGACAAAACCAATGATACCTGCTACCCCTACACTGAAGCCAGTAAGGATTGAGGCAAGGATAAAGAGCAGCTTTTTAGTTCTTTCTACATTTATACCCAAATGAAGCGCCTCTTCTTCCCCTAATAAAAAGGCATTTAGGTCAAAACAAAAAAGATAAGAGACAATTAGGCCCAAAATAGATACAAAAAGCATTAATTTTATAAGCAATAGCTCAGGTTCTTCTAAAGAACCCATGATCCAAAACACAATTCCATGAAGGTCTTCTGTTCTAGAGACAGCCATAATAAGCATAATCAATGAAGAGGAAATAAAGCTTATCATAACGCCTGTAAGCAATAGCCCTTGTATCTTTAACATCCCCTTTTTTACACTTAAGGCATAAACAAATAAAATGACCATGATTGCCCCTAAAAAACCTGAGGCTGGTAAAGATATAAGGCCAAATCTTTGATTCAGCCCAAGGGAGATATTTAAAGATACAAACAAGGCAGCTCCTCCAGAGATACCCAATGTATAGGGCTCAACCAGTGGATTTCGGAACATACCTTGTAAGATAACACCAGCAATACTTAATGCCCCTCCAATGGCAAGACCCAATAAGATACGTGGCAAACGAATATCAAAAAGGATGCTGTATTCTATCGTTCCTTTACCCTTTAAAATTAAAGGAACAATCTTACCAAAAGGGATATGGCTTGAACCTAAAGAGAAGGATAGGGCACTTACTGCTAATAGCAATCCACTAAAAAGTAAAATAAAAAGGACCCAGCGAATGAGTTTCTTATCCATGATTTTCTTTAACCTAGCCTTGGTTTAGGATACTGCTTTTGCTTTCAAATTGCCACTTTATAATTTTCATCTTAATTTTGACAGATTTTTGTGATAATAATAAAGTGCAGGTTGGTTAGAACTAAACCAGCCTCTGGTAGTACCTTTGGGACTAAAGGATAATCAGAAATTTGGAAACTGAAATAATTCCTCCCTTACCAAGACTAATTCTTAGCCACATTACAACCTACATCACCCCTCTCC
>CAZNJP010000152.1:0-4548 GCA_964573345.1 uncultured Syntrophobacter sp.
TTACTGCCTACTCCTCACTCCTCACTCACTTAATCTGCTAATGTAGTTAAATCACCTGGGTCTATACCAAGTTCCCTAGCCTTAAGCACCCTTCTCATAATCTTTCCGCTTTTTGTTTTAGGTAAGCTACTCACAAACTCGATAGCCTTTATAATAGCCACAGGGCCAAGCTCGCTTTTTATAAGTTGCCTCAAATCCTTATCTAATTTATCATTGGCAGAATACCCATCTTTTAAGACCACAAACACCTTAGCCGTTTCCCCCTTTATTTGGTCAGGCACTCCTACACAGGCAGCCTCAGCTATAGCAGGGTGGGAAAGAACGACATCTTCTACCTCTGCAGTGCCCACACGATAACCAGCAATATTTAATACATCATCTGCTCTTCCCTGAATCCAAAAATATCCATCTTCATCCTTCCTGGCCAGGTCCCCGGTAGTATAAACGCCTCCAGGTATAACCTCAAAGTATTCTCTTTTGTACCTCTCTGGCTCTCCCCAAAGTGTACGCAGCATCGCAGGCCAAGGATTCTTTATTACCAGAAAACCGCCCTTGCCTACAGGTACTGAATTTCCATTCCTGTCCACTACATCTGCATGAATCCCAGGGAATGGCTTTGTGGCAGAGCCTGGTTTGAGCAAATTCACTGGAACTGAGGTAACCATAAACATCCCGGTCTCTGTCTGCCACCAGGTATCTATAACAGGACACCTCTCTCTTCCCACATTTTCATAATACCAGATCCACACCTCTGAATTTATAGGCTCTCCTACAGTTCCTAATAGCCGAAGGGTCTTCAGGCTGTGTTTTTTAGGAAGTTCTGAGCCAAAGCGCCTGAGCATCCTAATAATTGTGGGGGAAGTATAAAGGATATTTATTCCAAAATCGTCTATTATTTCCCACATCCTATCTGGCTTTGGCCAGAGGGGATGCCCCTCATACATCACTGTAGTCCCCCCACAGATAAGCGGCGCATAAATAGTGTAACTATGCCCTGTAACCCATCCTATATCTGCAGCACACCAATATATGTCTGTCTCTTTTATATCAAATGCCCATCTTAGAGTTTTGTAGATGCCTACCATGTATCCGCCATGGACATGCAATACCCCCTTTGGCTTCCCTGTAGTGCCTGAAGTATAAAGGATATAAAGTGGGTGTTCTGCATCCAACATCTTTGTTTCACACTCATCAGGTGCACCTTCCATTAAATCATCCCACCAAAGGTAACGCCCATCGCTCATATCAATAGGCTGACCAGCCCTTTTAACAACAATTACATGCTCTACTGTGGAACACTCAATCATTGCCTCATCCACTGCCTCTTTTAGATTGACAATCCTTCCATTCCGATATACCCCATCTGCCGTAATTATTGCCTTTGCCCTGGCATCCTTTACCCTTTCCCTTAGGGCATGGGCACTAAAACCTGCATGAACTACGGTATGCACTGCCCCAATCTTGGCACACCCCAGCATAGCAATGGCCGTCTGTAGAAGATTGGGCATATATATTGCTATTCTATCACCTTTTTTAATGCCTAATGACTTTAACACATTAGAGAACTTATTTACCTGACGATAAAGCTCATAGTATGTAAGCTTTCTATACTCTCCTTTTGGTTCTCCTTGCCAGATAATGGCTACCTTATTCTTTCTAAAGGTTTTGATTTGCCTATCTAGTGCATTGTGGATAATATTGCACTTTCCCCCTACAAACCACTTGTAAAACGGGGCATTGCTATTGTCTAAGATCTTATCCCACTTTTTAAACCACTCTAATTCCTCAGCCACCCTTTCCCAGAGCTTAACAAAATTCCTTTCTCCTTCATCTAATGCCTTTTGATATTCGCCAGGGGTTATATTTGCCTCCATTATAGTCTCAGGCAAAGGCCTAAAAACACGCTGTTCTTCTGTTAAGGTCTCAATAACCCCATGAAATCTTGTTTTTTTCTTTTTATCAGACATAATTTAAAAGCTATAAAATGTACTAAAGGTAATCCGGTTACCTTCTCTTACTTCATCACGCATGGTGTTCATGTGGATATATTCTAGGATAAATTTTATCCCATCGGTAACTTGATACCGGACATTTCCAAACCATACCATATTTTGCTTAAACCGACGTTTATAAAAATCATAATCTCCCTTTGTTCCCCAATCAAATTGCCCTAAATCAGAGGTAGTATTATGGTCTATGCCAAAACCACTGGCAAATGCCACCTTTTCAATAGGTGTCTGATATAATAAACTAGCAAAGCCTCCTTGAGACCTGATTTCTTCACCAGTAAATGGATTGTAGTCCATGTCATATCTGAGCCAGTGACTTCCCATACCTTGCCCTGCCCACAGCTCACCTTTTAGCTCCAAAGGCCCTTTTCTAAGCTTATATTCAAAGGCAGTCAGCCATCTGTGAATCCTTTTTTCATCATCCATATATTTGGATTTTCGCCTATCACTCATATAGCCACCACCCAGGGCAATGAGACTTCCTTTATCCAAGAAATTTAGATTATAGGCCACACGAAACAGTGCCCAGGGCCATCCCCATTGATCTTTATAAACAGAAACCCTTCTATGCCTCATTAAAGAGGCCAAGAACTCAAAGTCTCCATATCTCTGTCTCAAGGTAATCTGGGGAATCCGCCACCAAGGGTTACCGCCACCAGCCAAAATACCAAATTCACACATATGTGGATTTTGCTGGGCAACCGGAACCCAGTCCTGACCTACTCTAAGACCGGTGTTGGTCTTGTTATGGACCAAATCAACATAGGCAAGGCGGATCCGGGGTTGAATATTATTGCCCAAAATATCCCCATAAAAGTCGGTCTCAATTCGGCCTAGACCAGTAAAGTTGCCTGTGGTGTGTTTTACTTTGAGCTCAAAACGGGTATCTCTGGGGTTAAAATTGATTGAGTCTCCTTTATAATCTGGGTGTGCAGAGATAACACCAATGAAGTCGTTATAAGCATCAAAGGCTACTGTATCATAGTGGGCATCAAACTTTATCCGCCCACCAAGCTGCATCTCGTATTTAGACCATACACTTGGCCATTTAGGTGGTGCCTCCTTCTCTGGTGTTACAACTGCTACCTTCTCAGGGGGTATTGGTTTTACTACCTCTTTTTTCTCTAATAGGGCCTTATACTCAGCCAACAAGTCTTGAAGCTCCTTTACCTTTCCCTCTAGCTCCTCCACCCTCTTTTCCAGGTCTTGTGTCAGGCCTGTTGCAGGAGAAACCAAACCCATGATTATAAGGACCAAAACAAAAAATAAGACAGCCTTCTTTTTACACATAGCCCACATAGCCTTTAGCATATTCAACCTCCTCAATTATTCAAAGCATTTTATTTCAATGTTTTAAAAAATCTATCAAAATTAGACCAAAGGACTAAAATTAAAAATAAGTGGTTTTTTTAAGGGATAAGCGGTCAAATTGAAGTAAGGAGTAAGCAGCAGTGCTTACTGCCTATTGCTTAGTGCTTAATATAAAAATGACCTTATAAAGCAGAAAAGAAGACAATGCCGCAAAGCACGGGGTCAATGCCCACCCAATGAGGATGGTCAATATGGTCTTTTTCCTGATTGTTCCAACACCCTTCACCAGACCGACTCCCGCCACAGCTCCCACGATGGTAGCAGATGTGGAAACAGGTATCCCAAGGATAGAAAAGAGATGGATACCAAGGGCAGAGGAGACTTGTGCTGCAAAGGCCCCTGGAATATCGAGAGGGGTGATCCCTTTGCCAACTGTATATGCAACCTTTTTCCCGTAGGTAATAGCTCCCACGGCAATAGCACCGCCTCCGATGCAGAGGAGTATTCTGGGGTGAATAATTCCCAGGTTGGCAATGGGACCTACTGCATTTCCTGCGTGGTTTGCCCCCATTGAATAGGCAACATAGCACCCTGACAATATTAACAACCAGCTCAAGAAACTTTGCACGAGAACGATGCCTACCTTTATTCTCCGTAAGACAAGGCCAAGCAAATAATATAGAGCGAATGAAAGTACCATGGCTAGGAAAGGACATATGATCCAACTTTCAACGATTGTAATTAACTTTGAAAAATCCACCTTTGCCTCAAGGGCCAGACCAATGCCCACCATACCTCCAACGATAGACTGGGAGGTGGATACAGGGATACTTAAGAAGGTGGCCAAGGTAACAAAAAAACCGGAACAGAGGAGGACAACTAATATGGCCGCAAAAGAAAGGTCCCCTTTTACAATCCCTTTTCCTATAGTTTCCATGACATGGTGTCCCTGAAGAACCGAACCCAAAATGGCAAAGATTGCCACCAGAATCACGGCTCTCTTGAACGGTAACAATCCTGAGCCCACTGTGGTTCCAATACAATTTGCCGTGTCGTTTGCACCGATATTCCAGCCGAGATAAGCCCCGGCTCCTAGCAGTAAAAAAATCAGTGGCAATTCGATTTTATCCCCCTATGCATATTCCAAGTGTATTAGATATATCGTTTGAACTGATACTGAGGGCGATTAGACCACAGGTACAATTGGTATGGGATGTGTCATGAGGTA
>CAZNJP010000153.1:0-4547 GCA_964573345.1 uncultured Syntrophobacter sp.
CGGTTAGAAAGAATAACGATAGGCAGATAAGTAGAAAATCGCTCAGATTAGGTAAAACACAGAACTTATCAAATCTATCATCCTGGCCTAAAGAGCTTGTGGAGGACTTTAGACTATAAGGTGGAAAAGTAACCACATTGGAAGAGCTAAGACATAGCCAGGGCAAATCCTGTGGGGGTCTTATAGTCATTTATATATAAAATTTGGAGGAAGTTAGGCATATTAAAGGCATTAGGTAAGTCTAAAAAGGCAATGTTAGTACTTGAGCATCAAGATTTGATCTTTAACAAATTGCAGACCAAACTACCTCAGAATCTGTAGTCACGAATCTTCACTCTCGAAATTGCATTTTATCCTTTATTTAAGCGTATTTCAGCCTGAAAAAGCCTCAAATTTTGGAGGAAGATCTGTTATAATCCCTTGCAATTTGGGAGATTGGCATCGCTCAACCGTGAACCTTGAACCAGGAACCGCTTAACCCAGGTTTTAATTTGTTATTTGGAATTTTCAATTTGACTATTTAAGGAGCCGAAAAATTAAGCCTATTCCACTAATCCTATACAAAAATACTATTATTTTTGCTTCGTAGGAAGTCATGGACACCAAAACAATTTTGCTAAGGTGCCCAATTTTTGAAGATGCTGATTATTTCTAGCGCGCCCGGCAGGATTTGAACCTGCGACCTACGGGTTCGTAGTCCGGCGCTCTATCCACTGAGCTACGGGCGCTTTATTTAGTATAAAACACAATAAACACAATTTCAACAGCCAGCCTAATAGTAACAAAAGAGTTGATTAGAAAAAAACCAGAAGGAGGGGGATATTTTAATACCCCCTCATAATCAAATTACAGAGAGGCAAATGCCTTTTCTAAAGGAGGAACTACTTGTTTCTTACGACTCATTACCTTTTCTAACCATACAGACCTTTCTTTCAAAGGAACACCAAAGGTCTTTTCAACTACTACTGGTTCATCACTAATAACAAGCAATTCTGTTGCCTCTTTCGTTATATCTGTTAGCATAAGAAAGACACTATGTCTTTCTCCTTCCTTTTTTACATTCTTCATTTCTTCATATATGGGGTCTTTTAACTCATCTAACAATGACAAATCAACTACCTCTAACTGTCCTACCCCAACCTTCTTTCCAGACATCACATAGTCTTTGAAATCCCTAAAGATTAAATCCCTTGGAGTTTTGCCAGCAACATCTGACTTGGCCTTAAACATCTCCATGGCGTAGGCTTCCATATCTTCAATACCTGCAATTTCAGCCAACTCTTTTGCCCTTTTCTTATCCTCTTCAGTAGTAGTAACTGATTTAAACATCACGGTATCACTCAAAATGGCAGACAGCATAATCCCTGCAATCTCCTTTGGAATCTCAATGCCATGATAATCATAGAGTATCTTTAACACCGTACAGGTACAACCAACAGGCATAGATAAGAAAAAAATAGGGTTAGGCGTTTTAAGGTCACCAAGTTTATGATGGTCTACAATCTCTAAAATTTCAGCTTTATCCCAATTATCAGGACTTTGTGTAGTCTCACTATGGTCTACAATAATAATCTGCTTGCCCGTTGCATCCGTCATCAGCTCTGGAACTGAAATACCAAATTTTTTTAAGACAAACTCGGTCTCAGGGTTTAAATCACCTAACCTCACAGGTACTGCATCTACACCTCGTTTCTTTTTAAACCCAGCATACGCAATAGCAGCACATATTGCATCTGTATCCGGGCTTTTGTGTCCAGCTACATATACTGTACTCATTTTTTACCTCCTTTTAATTTATTTATTAAAACTAGCATAAGGATGAAGTATTGTCAAGATTTTTTATGAGTCAAAATTTATATGTTGCCAAGATAAACTTATTGTGTTAGAAGAAAAAATATGTGGTTTATAGCCATTCACAAGATTGCAGAAAGGCGTATCCAAAACGCCATAGAAAGAGGTAAATTTGACAACCTTCCTGGAAAGGGAAAACCCTTAAATTTAGAAGATGATAGTTATATTCCAGAGGAATTACGCATGGCTTATAAAATTCTAAAAAATGCCAACTGCCTTCCACCTGAAATGCAATTAAAAAAGGAGATTAGGCAACTTAAAGATTTATTAGTAAACTTAGAAGATGAAAGAGAAATCTATATATGTTGCAAGCGTTTAAATTTTCTTATTATGAAGCTAAATATAACTCGGCCTGTTTCTCCCTTATTAGAAGAGGATCAGGTTTATTATAAAAAGATAGTCTATCGCTTAAATAAAAATAAAGTCTAAAACAGGCGGGCCTGTTTTTCTTTTGGTCTTTCTGAATCAAATATTTTGATTTCTCCATATACTCCGTCAAATCCTGGTTTGATAAAAAGTTTACCCTCCCTTACTCGGATAATGCCCTCCAGGATGTGTGGTGGTATAAATTTTGATAGTTCTTCTGTGCTTAGTTGAAGTAATATAGAAAATTCAGAACCACCAGCAGAAATCAAATTTTTATACTCTTCGTGCACTGCCTTAGTGGTTGTTTGAACCCCCAACGCCTCTGCAATAATTTGTTCTAAAGGAACTAAATGTATTTCTGGAACAACGCCAATTGGCCTAAAGCCCTCAGGACGGTCTGCCAAATCCTCTATCCTGTGCATTACACCTACAGTCAGGCGTTTTCCACACACAGGGCAAATATAATTATGTTTTTTTGTCTCTTGGGGTGAAAATACAACATTACACTTTCTATGACCATCAAAGTGATATTTCCCCTCGGTTGGGTAAAACTCAATAGTAGCAATCAAACGATTTCTGTCTTTGTTTTTAATAGTATTTACAATTTCATAATAGTCTAAATTACAGTGAAATACGTTTGCCTCACGTCCAATTTTACTTCCTGAGTGCGCATCCGAATTAGAGATAAGTGTTAGATTATCTAAAGCTGAAAGCCTCCAGTTCATGGATGCATCAGAAGAAAGACCTGTTTCTATAGCATAAATATATTTGGTTTCTTCTTCAAAGCATTCCTCTATTGAATCAAATCCAGATTTTGAACCAAAGATACCATACCAAGGCGTCCAGGCGTGAGCCGGAACAATCAAGCAATCTTCTGATATATCTAAAACTATTTTCACCAATTCCTTTGTAGGAAAAGAAAATGTAGGACGTCCATCTATAGATAAATCACCGTAATGTGAGAATCTTGCATTTATCCTTTCTACTACCTCAAAGGAAGGTGCAAATATTAAGGTGTGAATCCTTCTTCCCTTCCCCCTTGTAGAAAAGACATTGTTTATCTCGGTTGTGAGCAAAAAACAGACATCTTCCTTTTCACCTTTCATCTTAAAAAGGCCATTTCCTAAAGGCTCTAAGTTTGTTTTTAAATCATTTAGGTGATGGGGATGGGTAAAATCCCCTGTGCCTAATACCTTTACCCCCTTCATCTTTGCCCATTTATACATGCTCAATACCTCCATATCCTTACTTGTAGCACGGCTATATTTAGAATGGATATGGAGGTCTGCAATAAACATTATTTTATTTTTGCCCCAAATATCTTTTCCATACGCCTTAGGGAAAATATATGGGCCTCCCTGTCAAAGTCTGCTACTCCATTTTTATGAACATAAGTCTCATAAGCCCTAACACATAATTCAGAAACTGTCTCCATAATACAGATAGAGGTGCATACACCTACTAGGTGAATTTTATCAATATTTTCCGTCCTTAATATTTCATCTAGATTTGTCTCAAAAAATGCACTAAAGCTCTTTTTTTCCACTATATAATCACCTTTTTCTGGTTTTAGCTCCGGGATTATTTCTGCCCCCTTTGTCCCTTTTATGCAGTGTGGTGGAAACATTTTAAATTCCTTATCATCTGGCTCATGGGTATCTGCTACAAAGATGATTATTGCCCCTTCTTTCTTCTTATTTTCAATTAAACTCTTTACATAAGGAATAATCTTTCTTGCTCCATCCCCACAATATAGGGCTCCATCTGGCTCCATAAAGTCTCTTAGCATATCTATTATAAGTAGTGCCTCTTTAGCCATAATCATCCTTGTGCAGGTTCAATTCAATTAGTGGTTTTCTCTATTCTATAATGATATAATATATTGACAAAATTGCCAATCAAAGATAAAAATAAACTGATGAAGATAGACCATGTTAATTACCTTCTTAAAGACGCTCATGTTTTACTTCTAAAGGCGTTAGAAGAGCTTGAAAGGGGCGAAATAAGGAATGCTGCTGAAAAGGCATGGGCAGCTACTCTGAGGGCAAGCAATGCCCTTATTTTGGCTAAGACACAAGAAGAGCCAGAAAAAACACCTGTTACTAGCAAAAAACTTGGTGAGCTAGCTGAATTAGACGGAGAAATAAGAAAACTACATATTATAGATCGCTATTATACAAGGCAAGGTTCCCTTCACGGTAAATGCTTCTACCTTGGCCTCTGTGAGCCAAAAGAGGCCATAGAAAAGAGGATAAGAGAAACTGAAGGTTATATAGATATAATCGAGCACTTCTTTTGTAAACCTAAAAGAATCTCAGTAGCCTCATATT
>CAZNJP010000154.1:0-4456 GCA_964573345.1 uncultured Syntrophobacter sp.
TCCCCTATGGTTTTGGCTAAATCAGATACATTTAAATCAGAAAGGTCACCTGAATGACCTTCAAAAGCACTTCCAGGCACAGTATCAGAATCATAGCTGGGATTGATATCACTGATAATTACTATGGAAGGCTTAGAACACCAGGGAAACAATTCAAGAGGCTGAAGGGTATTTCCACCCTTATTAATACCCCAATCAGGCTTAGGGAGGAGTAATCCTGTATCATTAGAACCACTATAAGTAAACTCTGATGTAGGGCTTCCCTTACCTGCAAAATACCTCAAAGTTTCATAAATCATTTCTGCAATGGGATTGCCCCACATGCGGCACTCGCCTTCATTTAAGGGATGAGTAGTAATCCACCCACAGGTGTAACTTCCTTGATAGCTATAATCGGAATATCTAAATCCTACTGTTTTTAACCTATCTAGAGTGAGTATAATGTTACCTTCGGTATTTTCCGAAGTTTTAAATATGCCTGTCTGGGGATTTATCTCATCTGAAATAGACCATATATTTTTTCTTAACACCCCTCCACTTAAATTTTTGGTGTAAGAGCCAGTTATCAATCCAAAGTAAATTTTGGCTTTATCTACACAAAATCCTTCACCAGTTCCGCAATCGCTGTCTGTATTGCAAGATTTATAACTTACAGAACACACCTTTGTTCCGTCCCCTTCTCCAAATTTTTGTAAAAGCCCAATAGGTTTATAGTTTCCATTGGGATATTCTTTGCAGTTGGTTTCCAAACCCACAGATGGATCACAAACCTTCACTCTAACATAATATTCACCATCTGGTGTTCCCAAACTGTTATCGCAAACTGGCCTCTCTTTTGATGCCCACTCCCATATTCTATTAGACCTATTAAGTAACACCCTTATTTTGTGTGGTTCGCCCTCACTGGTAGAAGTTACACAGAAAAGATGCCTTTTACCCGCTGTGGGGGAGTTAAAAGGAGTAAGTAACCTGGTGTCACTACCAAAATACTCCTTTCCCCAGCTATGGGCGTCCTGAGGGATATAAACTCCTTCTAAAACTGTCTCTGATGAAGAATCCGTACTTCTATATCCTCCATAAAGCACCTTTCTTAAAACATCCATCCTAGACATAGAAAGCCAGTTTAAGAAATTTCCGCTCCATTCACCTTCTCCACCACAATATTTATCAGATGTGGTTCTGGTAGGAACAAACTTAGCAGCGGCCCCAGAACCTTCATATTTGTAACATTTATAAGGGTCAAAGTATCCATAATAGTCTATGGAGTGCTTGTAGCCTACATCAAGCAGTCCATCTTCGTCCAAATCTGAGGCATCATTGTAGGCCTCATAATAGAGTCTATGGTCCCTTCCCATAACAAGCATTACAAGAGGTGGACCTTGGGCTGAGATAAAAGGAGGCACAGCACAATAATTATCCATAGTTTGAGCGAAGGCTAATCTTCCTCCTATTAATGATATAAAACTTATAAGGAAAATAAATAACACTTTTTTCATCTTTTATACCTCTCTATTAAAATTTCAGTAACCAGATTGCCTATAACCTTTACAGTAACCCAATCTCCAATTTTAATATCTCTTAAAGATGCAGGATTCTCAAAAAACGCCCCCTTTACCTCCTTGTGAATGGCCACTCTGCAGTCTTGGGTAATATAAAAATCTTTTCCAGAAACATTTATATAGTCTTTAGAAATAGCATTCACTTTGCCATTAAAATAATAATGGCCGCGTGTAAATCCTGTATGTGTCAGAAAAAACAGCATAATTCCTAAGATCAAACACAACCAATTTTTTCTCATATTCTCCTCCTCTATTCCTTCTTTTGTTTAATTACTCCATCCATTGTGAAGAAATCGTGAAGTGCTAATACCCCTTCACATACATCATATACAAATCTGCCTGGCTTTCTTCTTGGATAGCGCAAGAGTGAATGAGATAAAAAACTCCTATACCTGATATTCCACTATAAGCTGAAGATATAGGTGGGAAACTGGCCGCACCTCCAAAACCCGATAGTGGTTTCCAAAAAACCCTCCATACCCAATATTTTGCTTCAGAGGTGGCTGTCCTCTCATTGCCTACCTGGTTTTCTATAGTGTCAAGTGTGCTGTCATTAAGAAAAGATACTGCCTCCTCCAGCCCGCCCTGTGCCCGGTTGAACGCCTTTGCGTAGTTTTTGGAGTATCCATAGGTTTGGTTTCCTTTGCTTATTAGATAAAAGCCCAAGGCAACCAGTGCTGATCCAATTATTAAAACTATCAAAACAGTTAGCAGCGCCACTCCTCTGTTAGATCCCTTTCTCATTCTAACTCCCTTAGTGGTATATCAAGTTTTATTGTTTTCCACTGGTAGTGCCTCTGATCTGGGGTAAGGTTGATGGTGTTATTGGCTGTGGTGATGCTAGTGGCCGGATAGGTATAGCGGAAGTCCTTTTTGCCTTGCTGAGCCACAATGTATATTCGGATTATTTGGGGATTCTTGCCAGGAGTTATAGTATTTTGCCAATTTACACCATCGGAGTCGGGATATCCATATTGAGCCTGAAAGTCCAGCACACAGTCCATTACAGGCATAGGGGATCCATAAACCCTTAACAGAGGATAAGTGTTAGGGGCACATCTCTGAACAGAGTTGGAGGTGCCCAAGCGGTAGCCGGTAAAGGTACTTAAATAGTTTGAAAAAGTTGAACAGGAAATGCCTCCAAGACTGAAAATTAGTATACCCTTTTCAGGGGCGGCAAAACTTGCCGCCGGGGTTATGCCGATTCACCCATGGCCATAGCTAGTAACTTCATGGATAGATACGTCTTTCAACTCCATAGTCTCAGCATCTAAAAAGACAACCCTATCACCAGTCTTGAAGGGGTGGGAATGTCCATTCTTGGTAAATTCATTGGTGGGATAGCTCGAACTAGTTCCAGATTCTTCAAGGGCGCTTAAATATATTGTGGAATCTCCGTTATTAACATAGGCTGTATTGTATCCCCACTTCATGTAATCTGAGGCCCCTGAGGAGATGGCTGCCCCTTTCAGGCTCAGTTCATCAGAGCCGTTTGAACCCGTGTTATCATTAATACTTACCGGGATAAACTGGGATGGCGTTCCATATTCTGTGGGTATCCCTAATCCTGCCATGGCTATATCTCTCACCATTATCAAATCGGAGATGATATTGCTCTGGATGCCTCTTGTTTTTGCGGACTCCACATAGGAGGTCTTCGTCTGGTTGATCAACAGGGCAAAGACCCCTCCCAGGGCTATCGTGACAATAGCGATAGTAATCATTAGCTCTATTAAGGTGACCCCTTTTTGGCCTTTCATTTGCCTAAGGCCTCCTCATATATGTGGTTAAACTCACCGAGTGTGGTCTCGTTGAGTTGCTCTCGAACCAGTAGACTAAAACAACGATCCGCTTCATGTCTGTGGGGTTACTCACATCCTCTATGCCCCAGACTTTGTAATATGTCACTGGGGTTACTATTTCGATGGGGGCAATGGAGGAGTAATAAGAGTCGCTTATAGAGTTTGAAGGATGATCTATGCCGTTATTAGCATCCCCTGAGTCATTTATATCTGAGGAACTGGAGTAGTTTCCGTTACCATCATTGTCCAGGAGATACACATTGCCATTGTTGTCTGGATCTGGGGTTGGATTGTTCAAAAAAGTGGTGTCGCTGGCTAAATCACTTAGTGATGGACTGGTGTATGGTAGGCTGATTAGGGAGTTTATTGTGTTTTGGGCTAATTCCAGGGCTATCTTGCGGTGTTCAAAGTATGCATTGTTCCTTATGGTCACAACTGCTGTATGGGCCAGTACCACCAATATTATCGCGAGTATGGCAAGAGAAACCATAACTTCTATTAATGTAAATCCTTCCTTGCTCATTTCATCCTTGTCTTAAATAAAGAGACAACTATCTGCTTTGTATGACTGTAGTGGTCTCTGAGTGTGAGTGTGAATGACGAGTTCGGACTTCCCCTCCTGCTATAAACATATCCACCCGCTGGGTAACCTGAAAGAGTTATATGGTTAAATGATGTATCTTTAAATTCTGTGTCTGTACCACTGTCAAATCTTCCATTATCATTCATATCTTTAAATACCTTATAGCTCTTGGATGTAAAATAAAGCCCATATCCGTGGGGAGAACCCATGGACTTTTGTCTGCACCATTCCATATCTCCATATATTCTGCTAGCAGTGCTGTGCAGGTCGTATCTGGCTTTGAGCTCCTTGTAAGAGGTAAAGCCTAACGATGCAAGGACAGCGAGTATAGCTACTGTTATCAAGATTTCCATCATACTTGTGCCCTTTTCGCTGAATCTCAATGCTATACCCCCTTTTACTTTCATTTTCGGCGTCTATCATGAAAAAACCGTTAAAATTTTTACTTCAATATTCTCCTATGCATTAAAAAACCCGCCTTGACCTAAACATCAAGGCGGGCTTGCTTCCGT
>CAZNJP010000155.1:0-4446 GCA_964573345.1 uncultured Syntrophobacter sp.
TTAGCAATTCTTTTAATCCTTCTTCTTTTTCTTAACATTTTAGGTTTGGCTTTTTAAGGCCTCTAAACCAATTCCTATAGCAACCAGAGCTTTGTTACTTTAGGGTCAATAATAATTTCATCCCTTTCAAAGTCTAGCTTAAGTCTCCATTTTTGGAGCGTGGCTGCACCGATGATCACGCCATTACTTAATTTTTCTATCACCATGAATTCATCAGAGAAGCGGTATTTACCGATATAAAAGTTTAATCTTACTGCCCCCTTTGCAGTTACTTTTTCACCCTCTTTAGCAGTGCTAAACTCCATGGGCTCTGGCAGTGGCTCGATTGTACCAAGGGCCCTTGCTAGCTCTGGATGGATGCAGGAATATGTAGACCCTGAGTCAAATATGGCCTCTCTTTCTATCTCGCCTTTGGACCCCCTAAGCCTTATCTCTTTTATAATCACAGCCATTATCATTACCCCTTTGTCTATTTACCAAAAATTCACATTAACATCAAGTTTGGGGGCAGCCAATTTGCGGTCACACCTACAAAATACATTTAACTACTAACTTAGCTACAATAAACTCTTACAAAATTGTTATGAAATTGTCAAATTTTGCTTTATTTAAATTTCTTCACTATCTTTAACGATTCTCATTTAGTTTTGCCTAAAATAAACCAAAACTCCTTAAGATTTCAGCTAACCTCTTGTCGTCTTTGGCCAACTTTCTTAAGACCTCTATTAATTTTTTGTCTGTTTCCTCTAGGCTCTTACCTTTACCTCAAATGGCCTTATCATATCTAATCTGTTACAGTGACCTCCACCGTATCATAGTATGCACTATCCCATGTTATATCTCCATCCATTACAGTATCAACACCAAAGTAAAGGGTATATGTGCCTGCAGGAAGCCCTGAGACTGGTGTACTAAATACCTCATATGTAGGCAGGTAAAATAGTGCATGCTGATACGCTGGCTCAGTATATGGCACCCAGCCAGAAAATGTATAAAAATAAAGCCCAAATGGTGTATCTGCCGCCAGCCACCAGTCTGCATTATCTGTTATGCCATTATTATTTAGTCCCACGGTAATCTTTAGTGTCTCTGACTGATGTAATATAATAGGCCAATCTGAATTATTTACCTTAATGTCAACTTCAGGTTGAACAAAATCAATGCCCAGAAGTTCTTCCCAGTCCTCCTCAGTGAATTCTGGAAGGACTCCACCCACTGTGGGGTCAGGGAAGGTACCTCTTATAATCTTGTTGTCCATGGTAAACCTGGGTAGAAAATCTCTCACATTAATTCCGTCAAAGAACTTGCTAAGGTCCATTTTGTAGGAATCGTCTCCTATAGGAACAATATAAGGCTCTATTAAGGCATTTTTTAACCCTTCAAAAGTAGGCTGAGCGTCTTCTAGTTCATCTAAAGTAAGTAAGTCATTGCCTTGGTCATCTGTTTCAGTCTCTATAAATTCAAATCCCTCCAGAAACGCATCAATGGTTTTGCTAAAGTTTTCTTTGGCATCTGCTAATGGTGATTGGTAATCAGAGAGTAACTTTAAAAACTCAGGATACATATCAAGAATTTCATTCACCTTGAATTCCTTTTCTTCCAGTCCATATACAGTATCATAAAAGTCTTCCCATTCTAATCGACAAAAGACATCGTAGAGGTCCACATCTATATTATAAGCAGACAGAATTTCAATGGCTGCCTTTACTGCATAGAGGCAGGACTTGGCCATAGCAATATCACCATAGTCAATTTCTATATCCTCATCTATAAAATAATCCTCTGTAGTTAGTATCTGATTAAAATCCTCTCCTACAGTTGCTACATTGTTTAATGCCCTATCTATTTGTGGCAAAATGTGTTCTTTCAAAAAATTTTTAATGCCTCCTGTAGTTAAGAAATCTCTTAAATTGACAGGATTTTCAAAAAACTTGCCTAAATCTAAAAACTGACTAAGCTCAACCTTAAATGGTGTACTTACTGTTCCATTTAAAGAATCCTTTACCTGTCCTAATGCTACCCTAAATCTCCACTCATCTTGCCTGTCATCAGGTTCAATGGTAATAAGGTCATCTCCTTGGTCATCCGTTTCGCTCCTTATAAAATCAGAGCCTTCTATATAGTCATTGATAGCATCTATAAGGTCTTGCCTTGCTTCTAGCAATTTACTGCCATTAGTAACTGTAAGAAGCGTTGTATAGCTGTCGATTATGTCTCTTTTTATATTAAAGGTGTCATCTTGTATCTTTGTAACTATATCATAGATATTAACATTTAAATCATAGGCATTCAGTATGGATATGGCTGCCCTTAAGATGCGAAGAAATGATCTATACAAACAGACATCGCCATAGTCCACCTCCTGGTCCTCATCTCCATTTAATTCTTTAGCCGTAACTATAATATTAAGTGTTTCATCAATTTTTGATAGATTGCCAAGTGCCCCATCCACTTCTGGAAGGAGGGTGTCCTTTAAAAACTGTATCACTTCTCCTGTAGTTGGTGCATCACTAGGAAGGTCAATACTTTCAATATCCTTGTATGGTTCTACTGAATCAACTACCCAGGTAGTTTCATTTGCCCCATCGAAGGTAAATGTCCATGTATAGTTTAATCCTAAGGGGAAATAATCAGAGCCAGGCGGTATATTTTCATATGAAACCAACTCCCCTATATGGGTGTTTCCCATATTATTGGTCACAATAAATTTGACAGGGCCAATTCCAGGGGCAAACCACCTTTCAAATTTCACAGGGTATGGTTTACCTGGTATATATCCATCAGGATATGTCAATGTTTCCTCTACCTTTGCACAATTAGTGAATGTACCTACTGTTTCACTTAAACTCACTACCTTTGCTGTGGAATTTACTAGATACCCATTTGAATAACCACTATCTTCCCAGGTTTGGCCTACAGCAGGAGGAAAATATCTTAGAACTGGTGACTCAGTGGCAAATGGCACTATAGCGAGTACCCCTGTACGGTAAGAATCAGCCCAAAAATCATCATACCAAAGCTCATCAGGCAATCTTATAAAACTTACAAACCCACTGCTTGCCCCACTTACAATTAGGTTATACTTATTTCCTTTATACTGAAAATCAGCATCCCAATCGTATATGTCCCTCCCTTCACTATCTACCCCAAATCTGTCTAAGAGCTCGTTTGTCTTTTCATCATAAATCAGGGCAAGTATCCTTGTTACTGAATAGAAGAGATTTGCCACCATATTGTCAGGTGCTAAGTTAACTGCCTGCTTAAACTTATCATTGGCTTCTTTAAGCTTATGCTCGGCTAAGTAGTTACGTCCCTCTTGGATTAGTTCTTCTACAGTTTTGGCAAAGGCAGGGTTATCCTTGCTAAAATTAACCCCATTCATCAATAAAGCAGACACTGCCACTACAACCATTAAAACTAATATAACTATTAGCCTCTTTTTACCCATAAGCTCCTCCCTTCTTAAGTCTTAAGTCTAATCCTTTTTAACAAGGGGTCAAACTCTAGTTTCCTTCCCTTAATAGTGCCCTTTTCACTAATAAACTTACAGGCACCATCTGTTTTAAACATATGTCTCTTAGGAAGCCATACAAAACCTTCTGCCTCCAATACCCTTCCTTGAGAGATTATCTTTGCATTGCCCTTAAAGATGATACCTTTTGTTAGGGGATCTATCCTTGCCTCTTTACTTGAAATACAAGAAAGCAGCTCGTTATCGTTATAAATCCTTATAGTTATATCTTTTATATAAATTCCCTTTATTTTTTTTGATTTGATAAAAGACTTGCCATGAATTTTTGGAAGGAAATTCGCCAAATCAAAGGGGACTTCTTTTTTATTTTCATCCTTATAGATATCCACTTTAACATTTTCCATCTTTACAATCTTAAATAGGCCAAGACTAAAAAATCCCAATTCCCCCCGGCAGATACTAAAAGAATCTGCAGTAATGGAATAAAGCTTCTTTTTTGATTCTGCCTGGGTAAAATGAAAGCCTTTGATATGTACACCACCATGTTTATGTGTGAACTTTTGGACAATAGGGTTATAGTCCTTTTGCTTATACCTGACAAAGCAATAAGTGAGAACTAATGCAAACAGGGGCAAGATGAATAAAAACCACTTTTTGTAAATTAATTTTATTTTCATTGCCAAATTTTTTACTCAGCTATTATATCAAAAAACATCAATTTTTCAATTTTAAATTTTTGCCTTTAATCCTTTTTAACAAGGGGTCAAACTCTAGTTTCCTTCCCTTAATAGTGCCCTTTTCACTAATAAACTTACAGGCACCATCTGTTTTAAACATATGTCTCTTAGGAAGCCATACAAAACCTTCTGCCTCCAATACCCTTCCTTGAGAGATTATCTTTGCATTGCCCTTAAAGATGATTTTTCTATTCTTAGGGTCTATTTTCACCTTTTCACTTAGAATAGATGAAATTA
>CAZNJP010000156.1:0-4418 GCA_964573345.1 uncultured Syntrophobacter sp.
CCTGGCTTAACCGCTCAATTCTTTTGTCTGTCTCTTTAAACCTCCTATCTGTCTCCTTAAACCTCTCGCTTGTCTCCCTAAATAGTGCCCATACCTCCTGAATAGCCCTCTCAAGCTCCTGTTGGGTCATAATATCTCCTTTTTGTTAAATAAGATTAACAGAAATAAGGCATAGATACAAGTGAAGAGTGAGGCGTGAAGCGTGAGGCGTGAGGAGTTTTTTAACACTTTACTTCTAACGCTTTACTCCTTACGGCTTTTATTTGGCACAGCTCCGCCACTTAAAAATCAGGAAAATCTTGTAAAAATGTTTATAATTACTAATTTTTCCCATAACGATAAATTGGAGTCAACCGCTTTGTTTATCTGGTTTATCTCTCTTACCCAAAACTTATAATCCTTTGTGCGTTTAAATTATGAACGTTTTGTTCAAAACAGCTATGGGTATATACCCCATACCAGTTTAAGGCCATAGCTTCGCCCCTCCGATTACATCTTTATTTGTAATCGGCAAAAGATACAGTATTTGTTGCTTTTTGACTGATGATTTACTTTACCTTTTTATTTAATATTTTCACCAGTCTTAAAAAACATGTAACCCGCCTGCTGGGCAATGTAAAACATTGGGGGTCAGGTCTTGAATCGTGAATTCTTGCACTCCTAAACAACTAGATGCATCTTAAACCCTCAATGGAATATCTACCATCTCTATTTGAGCCCCTGGTTCCACACTCACATCAGCGGTGAGCATATAGAATTAGGGACGTTCATGCTTTTATGCTTTATTTAGAATCGCATAGCGTATAGCGCAGGGCGCAGAGCGTATCTGTGGCTCCTTTTACCTCCTCGTCCTTACAGACTAAATCTATCACTATCTCTGAAAATTTTTTTAAAAGCTTCTGGTATTTTTTATTAAAAAGTGGCCTTTTAAGTATATTTTTATAGATATATTCGATCTTCTCATATCGTGAGACTCCTCCATTTTCAAGGTAATATTTAACAATCTGCTTTTTTTATTTGTGGCGGTTCATCAGCAAATAATATTTCAAATGCTTTTCCTTTCAGCTCAACACTCTCTACTAAAACGCCGTCAAAGTCAAAGATGATTAGTTTTATACCTCTTAGCTCCTTATAGCTCGTAGTCATAGCTCCTTATAGCTCCTAGCTCGTAGTAAAACATTATTATCCAAAAAGGCAATATGGGCCTCTTTTCCTAATGCTCTATTGTTTAAATTTGAAATAGAAATAAAATCAATGCCAACCGCTTTTATTGATGGGCATTTCTTTTTTAGCCAGTAGGCAAGTTCAGGGTGAAGGCCAGGAGAACTCTGCCAATATGTCTCTTTATCTCTATAAGCTTCAAATCCCGTTTTAATAAGAAGTAAACCACAATCTTTGATATTTTTTATATCCTCTGATTTAATTACGTAACCAGGTTCTACATTAGGAACATCAATCAATAATACCTTGCTAAAAATCCAATCCTCTGGCTCATAGTTAGTAATAGATAAACCTTCTTCTATAAAATGTAGGGGAGCATCTATATGAGTACTAATATGATTAGGAAAAGACCAATACATTGTATTACAAGAATCCCCCTTCTTAATAGATTTAACTTGCTTCAAAATTATAGATTTCTCACCCCCGTAAAGAGGTGTTTGTTCACTTATTATATGAGAAAAGAAAATTACCCTTTGATTCATACTTGAGTTTTTTAATGAACTTTTTTCTCTCTAGTAAGCATAAAATAGAAGAATATGCCTAATATCCCAAATGCTATTCCTGCCCCTACAAATACTTATGGTGGCTCTTTTAATGGATAACTAGTTAGAAATTACTATTTGAAGTAGAGCTTTAACATGGCAAAAATGATTCCTGAAATAACTGCTACCTGTCCCACCCAGAAGATAAACATCCACTTAATCAGGTCAGCTTTTAGGTTTGCCATTCCGACTCTTAATTTCTCAATCTCTCTTATTAAATCCTGTTTTGTGGGGAAGTTTTTAAGCTCTTTTTCAATCCTTGTTTGTGCACTCTCTTCAATATAATCAACAAACTTCCGGGCCTTCTCCTCTGATAATCCAATTCCCTTCAAAATATCATAAATCTCCAGGGCCTTAGCATTCATCCTTGTCAACTCCTTACTTTTACTCTATGTCCATCCTATGATCATGTCAAGATTTTTTAACCCTTTTTAACCCCACCAACCTTTTTTATTTCTTCTTACCTCAGATCACTCACCAGTTAACCCGTTTGCCATGCAATGTTCATTGCTCATAGTTCATGGTTCCTAGTCCATGAGCCATCAGCAAAGAGCTATGAGCTATGAACCAACAGCTAAGAGCCATCAGCAAAGAGCCCTTTTATCAAATTCTCTACCGCCTCTATTTCCATCCTGATTCTTGCCTCTTTTGCATAAGAGCCAATATGAGGAGTGAGTATTACATTTTCCAGCTCACTAAGTTTGCCTTTATATGGTTCCTTAGTGAATGTATCAATGGCAGCATAAGAAATTTTGCCTGATACTAAAGCATCATATAAGGCTTCCTCATCCACCATGCCACCTCTAGCAGCATTTATGAGAATAGCACCATCTTTCATTTGCTCTATCTCTTTTTCTGAAATTATGGTGTTTTTCCCCGAGGCATGTATAGTCACTATATCAGAAGAATTTAGCAATTCTTCTAAAGAAACTCGCTTTGCAAGTGGAGTTTCTATTTTTTGAACATCAGAGAAAACAACATCTACGCCAAAACTTTTTGCAATTTCAGCAACTCTTTTGCCTATTCTGCCAAATCCGATGATGCCCAATGCCTTTCCTCTAAATAATAATCCCATTTTCTTATTCCATATTCCATTTCTTATATTCCTGTCCATGAGATTAAGATGTCGCAATGCATTTAAAATAAGGTCAATGGTTAACTCAGCAACTGCATCCGTGGGGGCTTCTGGCGTATAGAAAACCTTAATACCAGATTCCCTTGCTGCCTCTAAGTCTATATTATCAATGCCAACACCCACACGAGAAATTACGTTTAATGACCTTGCTTCTTTTAATACATCTCTTGTTAAAGGTTCAGTTCCAGCAATCAAACCCTCATAATTATTGTTTTTTAAAATTTCTTTAATTTCATGTTCATTAAGCTTTCTATTATGAGGATTCAAACTGTGATTTACTCTAGCATTTTTTAATAACTTTAGTGGCTCATCACTATATTTAGCAAATGTTGTGGTAGAGATAAAAACCTTCATATCGTTTGTCTCGTTTGTTTGGTTGAAAGATACCACTCGTAACTCTCTCTTATCCCCTCCTCCAAAATAATTTTTGGAACCCATCCCAGCGATTTTATCTTCCAGTAATTTCCTTGGTATTCCATTTGTCACTTCTTCAGTAGCTCATTAAAGTTTTCAATAGAAATATAGGCATCGCGGATTAAAGACCTTAGCAACCCTCGGTCTAAAACTTTATGTTCTGGGATGGATAAAGTGGTCACCATACCCTCTTTCTTCATAATGATATGTCTGGTTTTAGCTCGCCTTACAACATTCCAACCATCTTTCTCAAAGGCTTTAATAGCCTCTTTACCTGAGATTACTGGCAATTTTGCCATTAGACTGCTATCTCAATTGAAGCCAGCTCTTTTTGCTTAGAAATCAAATCCTCATCCAAAGCGGATAAACAACCTCTAATGGCATCTTTAATATTTTCAATTGCTTCTTCTATAGTGTTTCCCTGAGAGTGACATCCTGGGATAGCTGGGCAATGCACTATGTAGCCGAAATCTTCGCCCTTTTCAACTATTACTCTATAAATCATCTTACCCTCCTTAAATAAAGATAGGGATAGCGACCATTTATTTCTTCTTACCAAGTCTTCACTTAATACATATCAAAATTCTAAAAAGGGGATAGGCCCCAGTGTAGTACCTTCACACTACACGGGGCAGGTTACTTTTTTTGCTCTGATCATCTCCTACATACCACTCATAAGTCCTTTTTATCCCCTCTTTCAAAGAAATCTTGGGAACCCATCCCAGCGATTTTATCTTGCTTACATCAAGTAATTTCCTTGGCATCCCATCAGGTTTTGAAGTATCAAATCTTATTTCTCCCTTATAGCCAACTATTTCCTTGATTAGAAGGGCTAATTCTTTGATAGAAATATCCTTTCCTACACCGATATTGATAATCTCGCTATCGTTATAATGGTTCATTAAAAACACACAGGCATCGGCAAGGTCGTCAACATATAAAAACTCACGTCTTGGGGAACCCGTTCCCCAGATGACGACGGAGTTTTTGCTTAAGGATAGAAGATCGCTATGCTTTAGGGAGGAAGCTGCCTCCGGCCTCAAACCTCCAGCCTCCTGCTGCTCCATTTGGAGCTTTGCTTCGTGAAATTTCCTTATCAGTGCAGG
>CAZNJP010000157.1:0-4384 GCA_964573345.1 uncultured Syntrophobacter sp.
ACCTTTAGGTCTCTTTGAGCAACCTTTAGGTCTCTTTGAGCAACCTTTAATTTTTCCATGTTTCATCCTTTATCCTTTTAAGATAGATAGTCTATACCTTAATAGATTACGATGCAAGAATATCAAAATTATAAATTTGTTGACATCTTTGTTGGATACTACTAATTAATTACTAGGAGGAGGAAATGTTGAAGACAGTGCTTACTGTTTTTGGAATTATCTTTTTGGCTGAGTTAGGGGACAAAACCCAGTTAGCCACATTTGCCTATGCAACATCAAGTAAACAAAAATTTGCTGTGTTCATAGGGGCTTCTTTTGCCTTGATTATCACTTCCTTCATAGGGGCATATTTTGGTGGGGTGATAGGTAAATTTGTCCCTTATCGCTATGTCCATACCGGGGCAGGGCTGCTATTCATTGGCATTGGGTTATTTATGATATTTAAGGGCTAGTGGAGCAGTTAAATTGAAACTATAAGTATTTGTAAGCGTTCACAGGTTCAGCGTTCACCCTGTTAAATTTCCCGAAGGGAACCCTATTTAACAGGGTGAACCGTTCAGGGTTACCTTTCTTTCGTTTAGCTTGCTCGTAGGACGGTTTAGATTTCGGTGAACCCTCAACCTCTGAACCTCTGAACCATTGAACCCGTGAACGGTTACAAGTATTTTTTAATCAAGTCAAAATATCTATCAGTGGCACCTTGATGGGCCTTTACCAAACCCAGTGCCCTGTTTCCTATAGCTTCTGCCTTCTCTGGAAAATTTAGCCAATTTTCCATGGCCTTAATCAACTCATTTTCATTATTCACGGATATGGCTGCTTCATTTTCTATCATAAGCGTCTTTATCTCACTAAAATTAAACATATATTGCCCAAATGCTATAGGCCTCCCCCAAGTTGCAGCCTCAAGTGGGTTATGCCCTCCTATAGGGATGAGGCTACCACCTATAAATACAAAATCTGCCAGTCCATATATGGTAGCTAGTTCACCTATAGTATCTAGAATAATCACTTCACAAGTGCTATTTTTATTTGGTTTGGTATAGCTTTCTACTCTAAAATTCCATTTTTTGGCCAATTTTTCTACTTCATCAAACCTTTCTGGGTGACGAGGGGCAACGATTAAACAAATCTCGGGATGGGTCTTTAATAAATATTTAAGTGTGCGGAAGAGGATTTCATCTTCTCCTTTATGTGTACTACCTGCTACCCAGACCTTTTGACCCAAGGAAATACCCAATTGCTTACGTAAGGCCATTTGTTTTTCTTTTTTAAATTCAGGTATAAGACAATCAAACTTCATATTTCCCATTACCTTTACCTTAGAAGAAGATGCGCCTAAAGACTTTAGCCTTTCTGTATCTTCTGCCCTTTGTGTGCCGATAAAATCAAATAAATTTATGACTTTTTTGAAAAAGGGTTTGATTAATTGATAGCGTTTATATGATTTATGTGAGATACGGGCATTAATAAGTAAGCATGGTGTCCTATACCTTTTTACACAGTATAAAAAATTTGGCCAAATATCTGTCTCTACTAATACTACAAGATGTGGCTTGATGCGATATAGGTATCTATTAATTATAGGTGCTAGATCTAAAGGAAAATAGCCGATGCCTTTCACCATATGTTTTAATTTCTGGCAGGCAATAGCATGGCCAGTGATAGTAGAGGCAGTAAAAAATATAGATAAGTTATCCATTTTTAATAATCTTACTAGAGGTAATACAGACAATACTTCACCCACAGAAAGGGCCTGGATCCATACAGGATGTTTATTTCCTAGTGTCCTAGAACATGCTTTATCTAAAGTGCTTCCCAGGCGATAGTTAAAATAGTGTTTTATCTTTGGTTTAAATAAAGCAAGTGGGAAGCAACATAAAAGGCTTGTCCAAAGAAGAAGATTATAAAAGGAATAATGCATTTAGGTGGAGCTCTGCAACAAGCTTTTTAGTTTTTCTGCCTTTATCTCTATCTCTTGATTGTCTAATGTTTCAAGAATGACAGACTGCCTTGGAAGATTATACCTTATGACCTTAGTTTCTATTCCATCAATTTCAATAAGTTGGCCAATGGTGGGCAATCTTTCTTTGAATGATTGATATTGTGGATATTCATAGGCCAAGCAGCATTTGAGCCTGCCGCATAAACCTGAGATCTTTTCAGGATTAAGCGAAAAGCACTGTTCTTTAGCCATTTTTATAGATACAGACGCAAATTTCTTTAAAAAGGTGGTGCAACAGAGTTCTCTTCCACATGGGCCTAATCCACCTAACATCTGTGTTTCATCCCTTACACCTATTTGGCGGAGTTCAATCCTCACAGGAAACCGTTTTACTAAATCTTTCAGTAAATCGCGGAAATCTATGCGCCCATCGGCTGTGTAATAAAAGATGAGTTTACTTTGATCAAATAGGCATTCCACTCTAAGGAGTTTCATTTCTAGCTTATGGATACCTATATGCTCTAAGCAAAAATTAAAGGCCTCTTTTTCCAAATGGACATTCTCCTTGTCCTTTGTTATGTCTTCTGGTGTAGCTATACGCAGGACAGGAGGTAGATGGGCTGATGATTCAATTTCTATAGGTGGGATCACTACTTTCCCTAAGGATGGCCCATTTTCTGTCTTAACAATTACATAGTCCCCTTCCTTTATAGGTAAATTCCCTAAGTCAAATTCAGAAATACATTTATTGCCCCGAAATGTTATACCAATTTTTCTCATTTATTTCCCCTATAAGACTAAATCCCAATTCTTCTAAAATTAATCTTTTTTGTACATTCTGCTTTAGCCTTTGCTTTGCCTGTTCCACACCTTCCATGATATTTAATATGTCTTGTATGCCCCAGTTAGAGACCGCTGTTTCTAAATCTTTTGATTTATTAATTATAAACTGTTTACAACCAATTTTTAATAGCAGTAGGTCACGCCATAGGCTTTGATATATTTCTAAGAGGTTAAACAATTCACTGGTATCTTTATCAGCCAGTGTGTTGGCTGTCTCTAGTATTTCAGGGATAGAAATCCTTTTTTCTAACCATATTTTAAGCAAATTTATAGGGAGCTCCCTCTGACTAAGCTTCATTGCATATTTTAAACTTCCATTACAAAGTTGTGCAAGGATTTGGGCACTGGCTGGGTTATAACCCTGGTTTTTTAAAATATTTTCTATGACCTTAGATGGTAAGGGAGAGAAGGGGACAACTTGACAACGAGAGACAATGGTAGGTAAAAGCCTGTGTTTATCCTGAGCAATCAGGATAAATATAGTGTTTAAAGGGGGCTCTTCTAGGGTCTTTAAAAATGCATTGGATGAAGGTTCAGGCATAGCCTCAGCCTCATCGATGATAATAATCCGCCTTTTTGCCATTAATGGTCCAAAAGAAAGTCTATGTTTGATGTTTCTAATCTGTTCGATCTTAATCACTTGTCCCTCTGGCTTAATAAACAATACATCAGGATGGATGCCTTTATTAATCTTCTTGCAAGAAGTACATACCTCACAGGCATCTTCCTCCTTTTGGGAAAGGCAGTTTATTACTTTTGCCAGGTTAATAGCAACAGTGGCCTTCCCCACACCCTCTAGGCCCACAAATAAATAGCTATTAGCTAACCTGTTTTGTGAAATGGCCATCCTTAACCAGTTCAATACCCTTTCTTGCCCTAAAATGTCCTTAAAGGCCATAGATAATCAATATAATCAATTTTAATCTTATTGGATTCATTGTCAATCTTCTCATATTGTAATATAGCTTACGTCAAAAAGTTTGGATTTTGTGCAGTTTTCTATATAATTTTGAACTATCTTTCTGATATCTTCCTGGACTGAATAGATGGGGCGGGTGGCGTCTATAATCTTTATGCGTTTTGGCTCTGCTCTGGCCAAATTGAGATAGCCCTTTCTTACCCTCTCGTGAAAATCTGCATTTTCTAACTCCAAGCGGTCTAATGGCCTTTTCTCTATTCTGGATAGGCCAACCTCTACTGGACAGTCTAAAAGCAAGGTCAAATCAGGTAATGGAAACTTTAGGAAGTTAAAACAGGATTGAATAAAATCTATGGATATTTTCCTTCCATATCCTTGATAGACAATAGTAGCATCATGATAGCGGTCACAGAGGACAATCTTTCCATCCTTTAAGGCAGGCTCAATTACTCTTCTTACATGCTCTATTCTATCAGCCAGGTATAAAAACAGTTCTGTATTTGGAGATAAATCAATATGATTATCTAGAATTAAGCTTCGGATACTATTGCCTAAATCTGTATCTCCTGGTTCATAGGTGACAACTACAGAGGTTCCATTTTCTTTTAACCAATTTGCCAAAAGCTCAATTTGTGTAGTCTTCCCACACCCCTCTATTCCTTCTAATGTAATAAACA
>CAZNJP010000158.1:0-4363 GCA_964573345.1 uncultured Syntrophobacter sp.
AGAAGAACTATGAGCGGACTATACAGAGTATGCAAGAGATAAAAAAGGCCATTTTAGGAACTCATAGTGAAAGGGTAAGGGGAGATATAAGGTTTGCAGGCTATGTGCCAGATATGGGAGATTTACCAGAGCTCATAGATGGTCAGCCAAGAGGGCTCTGGACATATGGCAAAGGAGTGGACAAGGATAATGATGGAAAGCCTGATGGAGGGGACTTGGACGGTGATGGAGAGATCGACCTTCCCTTCTATACATACTACGAGGTATGTGACCCCGAGTCGAAAGAGTACCCTGATACAGAGCAAAAGATTTTTCTTGGGTGGAATGGCCCTTATCTGAGGCCACCTGCAGGTGGGGTACTTAAGGATGGATGGGGAAATCCCTTTATATTTAAAAGAATTGGCAACAATTTTATTATTATGAGCCTGGGTGCAGATGGGAAACAAGGAGGAACAGGTTATGATAAGGATATTAGTGTTATTATAAATGAAAATGATTGGCTAGGATGTGTTGCAGGATATATATCGCCACATGTCATATATACAAGTAAAGATGACATTGAAAGAGATGGCCGCAGTTTTCCTGACTCAGGTGATCTTACAGAAGTAAAAGTACATATCTATTATAAGCCGAAAAAAGATACTTGCAAGGCAAGAGGCTGGGGCGGCTGGGGACGCCAATACACGTATCGCTGTGTGGACGAGCTGTGGCAGCCAGTAGGAAAAGATGGATATTTCCATTTTGATGGTGTGCCTATTGGCACTGACCGCCTATTGGCAATAACCCAAGAGATAGTCGAAGAAGGGAAGAAGAAGGATATCCTGCAGCCTTATAAAATTGATATTGAGCCAGGAATCAACTGGCTTGGGAATATGGGGAGTGTTCCGTAGTATTATATTAGATAAACACAGATAATATATTAGATAAACACAGATGAAGAAGTGAGAATTTTATTCTGACTTCTTTAGGGAGGTTGTTAAGTCTCTTAAGGACGGTATCAGGAATAACTATGTCAGTCGTCAAAGTATTTCCGGGCCTCTTTCATAGATTTAAATACCTTTACCTTTCCCTTTTCCATATCTTTCATAGATTTGGCAACCTGCTCCTGCCATTCCTTACTCCAGAACCATGCTTGGTCTCTGGGAACTTCTACTATGGGGCGAATCACAATTTCATTTCTCCGTGCTACAACCTCCACCCGTTCACCCACCTTCAAAGGTATTTTATTCCTGACGTCCTCTGGTATTGTAACCTGATACTTTTCCCTGACTTTAACTGTAGTTCCCATAATTTTATAGTATTACTGCGTTACTATTGACATAATCATACATAATTCCGTTCTGCCTGTCAAGGGGTCAGAGAATGTACCTGGTTATACGTGTAATTATACAAACTTTGAAAGGGTAGCTATTCCCATTGGTGTTAGAAGTGTCACAACTGACACAGGGAAAACCTAAGAATTAGAAGATAAACACAGGTAAAATCCAGGATGAACACAGATAAAGGCAAGAAATACAAGCATCAAGAGCTGACAAGTAAGATCTTAAGCTGTGCTTTCGAAGTCCATAATACTCTTGGATGTGGTTTCTTGGAAAAGGTATATGAAAGAGCAATTATTTTTGAATTACAGGAAAAGGGTCTCAGCATAGAGACTCAAAAACCCATAAAAATAACATATAAAGGGAAAGATGTAGGGAATTATATAGCTGATATTATCGTGGAAAATAAGGTAATAGTTGAGCTTAAGACAGCAGAGTTCTTAACCAAGATTCACCGGGCCCAACTCCTGAATTACCTCAGAGCTACGGGTTATGAGGTGGGCCTTATTTTGAATTTTGCTAAGCCAAAACTGGAATATAAACGAGTGGTGGTTTAATCTGTGTTCATGAAAGTAATGATAAACGCAGATGGGATTGAAGATAAACACAGATTAAACCGTTTATCTGTGTTCATCTAATATCTATCTGTGTTCATCTAAAAAAATGAAAAGAAATCTGTGTTCATCCAAAAACAAAAAAGGCTTTGCCCTTATCACCGTGACATTTATGCTGGTAGGCTTAATTTCTTTGATATTTTTAACTGCCTATCTGCCTATCGCTGAGCAAAGGTATAACAATTCTGTGTTTTTAACAGATATGGGCTTACACAGGTGCAAGCAAGCCCTTTTTGGCCGGACGGCAGACCAATGTGGAGGAAAATTTACAAGCTGCGGGGGTTATATTAGTGACTATCAATCGGGAGAAGGTGGAGGTGCAGTAAAAAAGCCGATTACCAAGATATATGGGAGGCGACTGTTTGGACTAAGGGGAGGAACAACAGGAATAGCTAAGTGGGTATTTAAGAAACCAAACCCTTGGTATTATTATCAGGATTATGGTTTTTGGAATGGCTATAGGGGCAAGAGATATCTCCATCCCCTTCCATGTGACGACTGGGACGAATGGCGATATTTTAACGGCAACCTAGATACACGCACAAGGGTATTTCTAAACCCCTTTGGTTCAGGAATCGGATTTTTTACTGGATGTGGTCGTGCGCATTATTTAAGCACAGGCGGTTCTACTCGCAGTTTCCCTGCCTACAAAAATGGCATGTACTTTAATGCCTTCGCAAAGTTTTACATAATCGTTAAGGATTACAGCAAAAACAAAGATTCCAATCAGAATAAGATGAAGGTAAAGCTTTTTATAGACCCACTTACCTCACCAATTGAAGGCAACATCGATTCTCCCCCAATAAAGCATGATGGATATGTTCTCCATATATTTCGCATTGATAGAAGTACTCAAATCGCTTCCTCCGGTTGGATGTACAGCTTTTGCGGGCTCAGAAAGATATTAATTCAGATTGATGGAGTTACAAAGTTTACTACAACTATAGTACTTCCACCTTATTGCCATTGCAAGCACGGGTCGTTTGAGGAGTTCCCTAGCACCACTTGTAGGTCAGAGTCATTTTCCATAACGATTGATTATTATGGTTAGATTGACATTTAAAAGTCAAAAGTCAACGGTTAACAGTCTGTGGTCTGAGGTTTGTGGTTTGTGGACTAAAAAAGGCTTCTCCCTTGTTGAGGTTCTGGTTGTCCTATCCTTAATGGCCTTACTTGTTCTTTTCCTGGGTTCAAAAATTAGGAATGTTGACACAGAGGACAAATTTTATAAGACCTGCCATATAATGGAAGAGATTAAAGAGGCCATTATAGGCAAACCAGGGCTTTATTGCAATGGAATAAGGCAATTTACAGGGTATGTATCTGATATGGGGGTTTTGCCTGATTTATTTGATGAAAATGGAAAGAAAGTTGAATATAATGGGCAACCAAGGGCACTCTGGACAAGGGACATAGATGGTGATGGAAACGACGATTTGCCTGAGTGGAAATATTATGGTGAGGCAAAAATCTGGGCAGGCTGGCGAGGCCCATACATTACTCCTCCTCCTGATGGGATACTTAAAGATGCCTGGGGAAATCCCTTTGTGTTTATTATAGGCAAACTGGTAACATATAATGAAAAAACCTTCCGCTGCATAAAGACCCATGACTGCACTGCTCATGAGCCTCATGAACCTGGAGATAGTAATTATTGGGAAGAATTGAAAGACTCAAATGGTAATCCTATACATATAAGTGCCAAGCCATGGTTTGATCCTAATGAAGTGGATCCGAAAACAAAAAAAGTCATAGACAGGTTTTATGCTGATGCTTTGGAAATAGTAAGTTATGGGAAAAACGGTAAACCAGGTGGGAAAGGGCTAGACAAGGATTTGGTGCTTACTATTTATAAGCAAGAATGGACTGGGGAGGTAGCCGGCCATGCAGGGTATAAGGGTAATCCATATGTAGGCAGGGTTACCTTGCACTATCCAGAAAAAGAGGAGGTAAAAACTGCTTCAATTGAAATTGTAGATAATGACCATGGATATGGGATAAATTTTCGCTTTGGCATTGCCTGTGAAAACGATGATCCAAACTGTAAAATAGATTGTGATTACTCTGAGCCTGGTTATATATGTAATTATACAAATTTTAAAAAGGTAGCTATTCCCATTGGTATTAGAAGTATCACAACTGACACAGGGAAAATTTACATATTTCCAGTAGAGGCCACAGGAAACTGGATTGGAACAATCATAGAAGATAAACACAGATAAAATACTGATGAACACAGATGATAGATGGGATGAACACAGATAATAGATGATAGATGGAGCATCATCGGATTGTGAATAAACGAAGCAAAACGTATAAGCATCAGGAGTTGACAGGTAAGATTTTAATTGGAAGATAAACACAGATAAAATACCGATGAACACAGATAAAGGCAAGAAATACAAGCATCAAGAGCTGACAAGTAAGATC
>CAZNJP010000159.1:0-4360 GCA_964573345.1 uncultured Syntrophobacter sp.
GTCATCATGTCCACTTGTTATTGAGTAGTTTCAAATTTTAGAACCTGCCTATAAGTTTTGTTTTATTTGGTATGGTCTTTACTTGTTCATCTTTTGGCCTGTTTGGAGAATGCACTATTCAATGCCTGGTCAAAAGTCTTGATTTTGGTGATCCGGTGCCGTTGGCAAACGGATAGGTGAAGAAGGTCGCGTGCCGTTAGGTCCGAAAAGATATCAGCTAGGTTATGGGCATGGCGTACATCTTCAATGCCGATGCTTAATATCTGATCCATGCCAAAAGAGATCAGATTAAGTGCTGCATCAAGCGTTTCGGTTCGACCAACTGGTAAATATGCATGAAGCAGTTCCTGAGCTACCTCAGCAGAGGTTACAAGGGTTTTACGTTCCTTTCTGGACTGGATAAAGAAATCTTGAGCAACTTGGCGTAAGGGGTGGGCTCTGCCTACGGCATACATAAAAACATTTGTATCAACAAAGATCACGATGTAACTCTCTGCTGGTATCCTTCCAAAATAAGCCTTTTTTGCTCATTCCAGTTGGGTTCCTGACCAGCTTCACGACGATTACAATCGAGAAAAAACTTTTTTAATACCTGCTCTTCGGTCAATTTTTTTTGTTCATCTTGCTGAAGCATTTTATAGGCTGCCTCCCTCATCCAAGCACTCAAAGACTTGGATTGTTTCCTGGCCTGTTGTTTAAATTTAGCAACTTCTTCTTCTTTCAGGATAACCTGAACTCTAACAGACATATTATTCCTCCGCGTTATGTATTATTTATGTGTATGTGTATCATAGTCTCTATCCCTTTGGATGTCAAGAGAGCTAAGAAGCTGTCACGCCAAAGCTAAAATCCATGCTTTATTCCAGAATTATATCCCTTTTTACTCATCACTCCTCCATATTGCATAACGGAGAATCCCCAAAAGTTGCTACAAAGAGGCTATGAAGGTCTCGATCCTTATTTCGGTATCGTTTATTATCTTTACCTTCGGCATTGAGTCACTTCCTGTCTAATGTAATCTAATATAAACCTGAAGTCCCCCCTATCCCTCCAACTTGCTTTTCTGCCTTTTTTAGCTTTCCCACATCAAGCCCTATGTCTTTAACATCCTTATCTAAAAGGATAGTCATCGAAGCACCTGTATTGATTAAGAAGTTAACCTTGTGCCTAATCCTGCCTCTTCTGAAATAATAATGGCATCAACAAATGGTGCTGGAGGCTTAAAATCTGGATCAAAGTATCCTTCTATCCTCACAGGACTAACTCGATTCCCTCTTTACCTTCTCTCGATTCTTTCTAAACCACTCCCAGTTCTCTTTAGACTTACTGAAGATTTCCTGATATTCTTTATTCTTAATTTCTTGCATGTTATTCTCTCTCTCTTTCTTAAATATGGTTAACACTATGGAGACCGAGGGTCATAGCTACCTGTCTTAATGCCCCTTTTTCCTTAATGATTTCATCAGATCCCTTTCCAGTCTCCTCACATATGGCCTTTATTATTTCATCCCTTACCTTCGTTTGTTGCTCTGTATCATCTTTTATTTTAAGGCCTGCAATATCTCTCTACGTGTTTTTTCATTTTCTTCAACTATAAGTTTTGCAATGAGTTTAAATCCCTCATCCATTTTTCTAAATCCCTCATCCATCTTTTGCAGTACTCTTCCATTCTGTTTTAATATCCTGGACAGTATTATAGAGAGATAAGCACCAATAAAGGCAAAGTATAGACCAAGAAAGATTTCTATCAATGACATTTTGTCTCCCTTTTTTATCTATTTGCCAACTACAAATTTTATAAGCGTTCACAGGTTCAGAGTTCAGGCCTGCTTTTTAGGCTGCAGGCCTCAGGCTACAAGCCTCAACCCCTGCTAGGCCTGTTCCTGGCCAGGCCCAGGGATTCAAGCAGGGGCTGTAGCTTGTATCCTGTATCATTTAAAGGCGGCCCTTTGTGACATCATGGATATTTCACAATCTCTTTCTACAAAATGGGTAAATATTTTTCAATCTCAAAGTTGCTCACATGAATATGGTACATATCCCATTCAATCTTCTTATTTTCAATGAACTTAAAGAAGATGTGCTCACCCAATGCCTCTTTTACAACCTCACTCTTCTCCATCTCCAAGATGGCCTCATAGAGGCTTCCAGGTAAGGATTCAATCCCCAATTTCTTCCTTGCCTTCTTTGGCATGTGATAGACATCCTCTTCTATAGGTTCTGGAAGTGAATAGTTTCCTTCTATTCCCTTTATGCCAGCAGCCAGTATTACAGCAAATGCCAAATATGGATTGCAAGCAGGGTCAGGGGCACGGTACTCAATCCTGGTGGCCTCTTCTTTTCCTGGCTTATACATAGGCACCCTTACCAGTGTAGACCTATTCCTCCTTGCCCAGGAGACATAAACAGGTGCCTCATATCCAGGTACTAATCTTTTGTAAGAATTTACCCATTGATTTGTAACAGCTGTAATCTCCCTGGCATGCATCAGGAGCCCTGCAATGAATCCCTTGGCCATAGAGGATAAATTATAGATATCATCTGGGTCAAAAAATGCATTTTTTTCACCCTCAAATAGGGATATATGTGTATGCATGCCACTACCATTTATGCCAAATATGGGCTTTGGCATAAATGTGGCGTATATTCCATGTTTTTTTGCTATCTCCTTAACCATTACCCTATATGTCATAGTAATATCGGCCATCCTTAAGGCATCATCATACCTTAAATCTGTTTCGTGCTGAGAATAGGCCACTTCATGATGGGTATATTCTACTCTGATGCCCATTTTCTGAAGTGCAAGGATTGTCTCCCTCCTTATCTCCTCACCTGCATCTATCGGCCTTCCATCAAAATAACCTCCTTTATCTAATATCTTTGGTGATTGTGGGCTTTCAAAATAAAAGTATTCAAGTTCAGGCCCTGTATAAAGGGTAAAACCCTTCTCTTTTACCTTATTTAATATAGTTTTTAATACATACCTTGGGTCCCCTGCATGGGGAGAACCATCTGGTTCTGAGATATCGCAAAATATCCTGGCTATAGGTGCATCTTTTGAGCCCCAGGGAATGATGGCAAATGTATCAAGGTCTGGTTTGGCAATCACATCACTCTCCTCAATCCTGGCAAATCCCTCAATAGAAGAACCATCAAACCCCATTCCTTCTGTTAGTGCTTCTTTAAGCTCAGAAGGGGTAATAGAGAATGATTTTAGAAATCCCAAGACATCAGAAAACCAGAGTTGTATCAGACTTACATTATTGTCTTTTACTTTTTTAAAGACTTCCTCTATTTTTTGACTCATAACTCCTCCAATTAAAAAAGTTTATTCTCAGAGACTTCTATAAGTTCTAAGGCACCCGTGTTACAGACCTTAACACAAGTAGGGTTTGGCGGTGTCCCACAAAAATAACACTTTAAAGGAATCCCTGTATCAGGTTCAAAAAAGAATGTCTTATGAAGACAAGAGGCACGGCAGATAACACACATATCTATTAAGCCAAATTCTGTCTCAATCATAGCCTTTGTATTGCAAGCTGCATCTGCAAAAGGCCCAGCAATTACTGGTAAAAAATGGCCATTTTCATTATATATCCTAATCCTTGCACGCCTTGGATTTACATTATTTATCTTATGATTTAAACAACAGGCTATTTCACACTGCCTACAGTCTGTACACTTCTTTGGGTCTACCTTTATCCTCTGCATGTCAATCTCCTATTCTTTTCTCTTTTACACCACAAAGATAAAAAAGCAATCAAATTAAAATAATTTTTAGCCCAACTGCCCGGGTCATTGATTATTTCTGGGATAATTCTTTGTTATTACTGGGCACTATAGCCATACTAAGGGCCAAAAGATTAGGCTCAATTATTATCTTCTTTTCTAAAAGGGGTCTACCCCCTGTGACCCTTAACTGGCCATTTATCTTTTCTGCCTGAGGGGGATTGTCCTTGTCATATCTTATAAAAATTACCCCTTTGGCCCTGGCCTGTGCATAATAACCTTCTTTAAATCCATATGTCCTTATATCGTGATAAAAGATATAAATACTGGCCCTTGGATTTACCTCTTTTATTTTTAAAGCATTTTTAATGGCCTGACTGCAACAAATCTTGCTGCAATAAGGCCTCTGTTCAGTGCGTGAACCAACACACTGAATCATCACCACCGTGTTTAGGTCTTTTTGGGAAGACACTGGTTAAGACCAGTTTCCCTTATGGTTTACTGAAAACAGGGGTTCATGGGTTCTGGGGGTACAGGCAGCCACTATGACCCGATTCAGTCTATATTTATCTATCATCTCCTTTATTCTTTGCTGGGTATCTGCAGAGCAGCTATAAAGATTTTCATCGCT
>CAZNJP010000160.1:0-4287 GCA_964573345.1 uncultured Syntrophobacter sp.
ACTTAGTTCTGTATAGAAAAGGAAATATTAAAAGGAAATTATTGAATATAATAGGTGGAATTTTGGGCTTGATTTTTTTTACAAATACAGACTTACTTTTAATTAATCTCATTTTAGATTCCGAATGTATGTCTTAATGCTTCTTTTAATATAGCCAGCTCTGTAAATGTTCCAATTCTTCTATAAATCTCTGATAAACGGACGGTCACAATATTATCAGTCATGATTACTGAATTACTTAAAAGGCCAGTCCGTTGCCCTATTTTTGTATGAATATCTATGAAAATGCGACTTTTGTGTCCTTTTCGCATTAGATTAGTAGTAATCGCACCAATAATCAATTGTTCCAATCCTGTTTGTAAATTATCTGCTTGTAGAACAATTGCTGGACGTTTTTTCACTGTTAACAAATTAGAATCTGGAAACCAGATTAGGATAATATCCCCCTGTTTATAAGTTGTCATAAGCGTCCATATCAGGTACATTCCAATCGCTCTCAAAAGTTGCTAACCGTCTCCGTAAATCAAATGCTTCTTCCCGGGTTAACCCTGCCTTCTCTAAGGGAATGCCCTGATGTTGCACTTGCTCCCTTAGAAAATGCACAAAGTCTGCTACTTCAACAATCTTATCTTTGGGCAAACTGAGCAGGTCATCAATAATCTGTTGAGCGTATTTCTTTGTATCCATAATACCTTCTACTAATTAACTTGCCTAATAACTAATAACCAATAACTATCAACTTTCATTTAAGCCAAGCCATCATTTTTCTCAATCGTGCACCAACCTCCTCTACCAAATGAGAGGTTTCTCTTTTCTTTAAAGCATTGTACACAGGACGACCTGCCCGATTTTCCAAGATCCACTCCCTCGCAAATTCACCAGACTGTATCTCAGCCAATATCTCCTTCATCCTCTTTTTAACATCCTCATCTATTACCCGCTTGCCTCTTGTCATATCGCCATATTCTGCAGTATCGCTGATAGAATAGCGCATGTGCTGAAAACCACCTTCGTAAATCAAGTCAACAATCAATTTCAATTCATGTATGCACTCAAAATAGGCAATTTCTGGTTGATAGCCTGCCTCTATTAGTGTTTCAAAGGCTGCCTTCATAAGCGCTGTTACCCCACCACACAGGACTACCTGTTCTCCAAATAGGTCTGTTTCTGTCTCTTCTTTAAATGTAGTCTCTAGCACACCTGCCCTGGTTGCTCCAATTCCCTTTGCATATGCCAGGGCTTTTGCATACGCATCTCCTGAAGCATCCTGCTCTACTGCCAGAAGTGCTGGGACACCAGCACCATTTTCATACATCCTCCTTACTAAATGCCCTGGCCCCTTAGGGGCTACCATAATGATGTCTACAAACGGAGGAGGAACAATCTGATGGTAATGGATGTTGAACCCATGGGCAAAAAGGATAGCCTTACCATCTTTTAAGCAGGGTTTGATAGATTCATTATAAATAGCAGCCTGGATGTGGTCTTGGGTCAAAATAGCAATTAAATCTGCTGCTTCTGCTGCCTCTGCTGCAGAAACTGGATTAAAACCATGTTCCATGGCCAGCTTGTAATTTGGGCCACCAGGCCTTTGCCCCACAGTCACATTTAAACCACTGTCCCTTAAATTTAAGGCATGGGCGTGCCCTTGACTACCATAACCAATTACAGCAATAGTCTTATCTTTTAATATATCAAAGCTTGTGTCTGCATCATAATAAATTTTCATTATTCCTCCTCTTTTTTCTTGAAGACCTTTCTTGCCCTAGACAGGGCTACTGTGCCGGTGCGAGCAATCTCTTTTATCTTAAAATGCCTTAGTAGCTCAATAAAGGCTTGAAGCTTATTTGCATCTCCTGTAATCTCCACTGTATAGTAATCAGGGCTCACATCTATTACTTTACCACGAAATATATCTATAATACGCAAAATCTCAGCCCTGTATTCTGGAGTGGCCTTTACCTTGATTAAGGCCATTTCTCTTTCTACTGACTCTGTCTCTGATAAATCAATTACTTTAACAATATTAATAAGTTTATTCAGTTGTTTTTTAATTTGTTCAATAATTTGTTCATCTCCACTGGTTACCAAAGTAATGCGTGAAATTTGAGGGTCAATGGTCTCAGCCACACAGAGGCTCTCAATATTAAAACCTCTACCACTAAATAGGCCAGCTACCCTTGTAAGCACACCTGGCCTGTTTTCTACTAATAGTGAAATAGTGTGTTTCATCTTTTATACCAAAAGCATGCGTGAAAGTGGGGCACCTGCTGGCACCATCGGATAAACATTTTCTTCCTTTTCTACTACAAAGTCTATAAAAACCGGGGCATTTGTGTTTAATGCACTCTTAATGGCGGTTTCCACCTCCTGTGGCTTAGTGGCCCTTAAACCTATGGCACCATATGCCTCGGCCACTTTTACAAAATCTGGTGAGTATTCTAAGGATGTCTGAGAATAACGACCTTTATAAAATAACTGTTGCCACTGGCGCACCATACCCAGATAGCCATTATTTAAAATGGCTACTTTAACAGGCAATTTATAGCTCACAGCCGTGATCAATTCTTGGATATTCATCTGGATGCTACCATCTCCAGCTATATCAATTACTAACCTATTTGGAAAGGCTGCTTGTGCCCCTATGGCCGCAGGAAAACCATAACCCATTGTCCCCAATCCTCCAGAAGTAAGGAAGGTCCTAGGTTTATCAAACTTATAGTATTGGGCTGCCCACATCTGATTTTGCCCCACTTCTGTAGAGATAATGGCTTTTCCCTTGGTTAATTCATAGATTTTTTCTATTACATACTGGGGTTTGAGAGGGCCATCCGGTGGTTGTTGATAATGTAAAGTATGAGTTTTCTCCCAGTCAGAAAGTTGTTCCAACCAGGCCTTATGCTTATCTTTCCAATTAACATGAATCTCTGAGAGCGCTTGATTTAATTTCATAAGGGCATCTTTACAATCCCCAACAATAGGGACATCTACTATCACATTTTTACTAATAGAGGCAGGGTCAATATCAATATGGATAATCTTTGCATCAGGGGCAAACTCTTCCAATTTTCCTGTTACTCTGTCATCAAACCTTGCACCTACACCAATCAGCACATCACAATGAACAATAGCCATATTTGCTTGGTAAGTACCATGCATCCCCAACATCCCTAACCATAAAGGATGTGTCCCAGGAAATCCTCCTAATCCCATAAGTGTGTTGGTTACAGGCATAGAAAAGTCTTCAGCCAGTTTTTTCAATGCCTCAGTTGCTCCTTTGGAATAAATAACACCACCCCCTGCATAAATTACAGGACTTCTGGCACTGGCAATCAATTGAGCAGCTTTATTAACCTGCCCTATATGCGCCTTATATTTTGGATTATATCCAGGAAGATTCAACTCTTTTGGGTATTTAAATTCTGTCTTTGCCTGTTGCACATTTTTAGGCAAGTCAATTAAAACAGGGCCTGGACGTCCAGAGCGTGCAATATAGAATGCATCCTTTATAACCCTAGCCAATTCATTTACATCCTTAACTAAATAATTATGCTTGGTGCAAGGGCGAGTGATGCCTACAATATCTGCCTCTTGAAAGGCATCATTGCCAATCAATTTAGTAGGTACCTGCCCTGTAAATACCACAATAGGGATAGAATCCATATAGGCGGTAGCAATGCCCGTTACAGTATTGGTAGCCCCAGGTCCAGAGGTCACCATAGCAACCCCTACTTTACCTGTGGCCCTGGCATAGCCATCTGCTGCATGAATAGCACCTTGCTCGTGACGGACTAAAATATGTTTGATAGGTGAATCGTAAAGGACATCGTAAACATCAATAATCGCACCACCAGGAAGGCCAAAAATAATGTCTACTCTCTCTTTTAGTAAGCTTTGAATAGTTATTTGAGCTCCTGTTAATTTCATTCTGTCTTTTCCCTATATTCTGCCAAAATGGCCTCAATCTTATCCTTACCTCTCAACTTTATTTTTTTAAGACGCTTTTTTTCTAATTCTTCTTCTGGTGTTAAGTAGACACGTTTATTATATTCTTCTACCCTTTTTTTTAATTCTAAATGTTCTTCCCAATATTTACGCAAAGTTTCATCATGATTAATAAGCTTATTAATCAGGGCCTCATCCCTTTCTTCCATCTTTTCCTCCCATAATAGTTTTACAAACTAGTATACACTATGGAGTAAGAATTAAGCAGAAACATTTATTTATAAGCATTCACAGGTTCAGAGTTCACCCTGTTAAATTTCCCGAAGGGAACCCTATTTAACA
>CAZNJP010000161.1:0-4225 GCA_964573345.1 uncultured Syntrophobacter sp.
AGATGGTGTGAACATTTTATCTTGAGAAAAAAAACCGATTTACCGTGATCTCTGAATTTAATCTCTAAGGGTCTAATTCCCGAAGTTTGCTTCGTTACAATAAGAAAAATTCATACTGGTGGTCCCAATGGGATTTGAACCCATGTCTCTGGCGTGAGAGGCCAGTGTCCTAAACCACTAGACGATGGGACCATGACTGGCCACGTGAAATAAGTCTTTGGCCAGAAATAATTTTCATAACTTAACAAGTAAACTTCTCAAAAATCAGCAAAATCTCACTTTTTATTACATTTCACGTGGCTGGGGGACAGGGATTCGAACCCCGGTCAACAGGTCCAGAGCCTGTCGTCCTACCACTAGACGATCCCCCAACTAAATAAAGGTTAATCCAGAAATTGAGTAAAGTCAAGACAAACTTGACATTCTTGATTTATTTGTTATTTCAATCAGTAGAGGTGCTTATGCCTGTATTTGCTTGGGAGGGTAGGACTACAGATGGCAAAACAGTAAGAGGTGAGCTAGATGCAGCTAATGAAGCTGTGGTTCGCTATAGATTAAGAAGGCAACATATAAGCCCTGTAAAAGTTGGTAAGAAGGCAAAATCCTTAAACATTCCCTTTTTAAGTAGAACAAGTGAGAAAGATATAGCTGTATTTACTCGCCAATTGGCTACTATGATAAATGCAGGCATGCCCATAGTTCAAGCATTAGATATCTTATCTAAGCAACAAAAAAATAAACTCTTTAAAAACATATTAAACCAAATAAAATTGGATGTAGAAGGTGGGTCTAATCTGGCCGAGGCACTTAAAAAACATCCTAAGGTATTTGATGAGCTATTTGTTAATATGGTAATAGCTGGAGAGACAGGCGGTTTTTTAGACCAGGTATTAAATAGAATTACCAGCTATAAAGAAAAGGCTTTGGCCTTAAAGAAAAAGGTAAAAGGGGCAATGGTCTATCCTGCTATTACCCTTGCAGTAGCCCTTATTGTTTTAACCATTATTTTAGTATATGTTATTCCCGCTTTTCAGGAGATATTTTCTGACTTTGGTGCTGCCTTACCAGCTCCCACCCAATTTGTCATTGATTTAAGCTCATTTACAAGAAGGTATATTATCTATATATTTTTGGGCTTAGTGGGTTTTATTTTATTTATTAGGTTAATCTATCGCACAGAAAAGGGGCAGTATTCACTTGACCGTTTATTGCTAAAATCACCTCTTTTGGGAGGTCTATTACGGAAAGTCGCCATTGCCCGTTTTAGCCGTACATTATCTACTATGCTTCAAAGTGGGGTACCTATCTTGCAAAGTCTAGAAATTGTAGCCAAAACAGCAGGCAATAAAGTAATTGAAGGAGTCTTATTAGATGCTCGGAAAAGGGTTGGTCAAGGAGAGGCACTGGCCGTATCTTTAAGTGACTCAAAGGTCTTCCCACCTTTGGTAGTGCAGATGACAGCAGTAGGGGAACAAACAGGAGAGCTAGAAGGCATGTTGGCAAAGGTAGCAGATTTCTATGAAGAAGAAGTCGATGCTGCTGTAGATGCACTCACTTCTATGCTAGAACCTGCGATGATGATATTCTTAGGTGGACTTATAGGCGGGTTGGTAATTTCTTTATATCTCCCTATCTTCAAAATGGGCGCTGTGGTAGGTGGATGATATCTTAAGTGAAGTAAGCCAGTGTATAAAGTGTGGAAGGTGTTTGGCAGTTTGCCCAGTTTATCAGGCTAGCGGACAGGAAAGGCTTGTTACACGTGGCAAATTAACCTTAATAGCCGCTTTCCTAAACAAAGAAATCCCTATTTCAGATGCATTTAAAGAAACTATTGATGCTTGCCTTATGTGCAACCAGTGTAAGCAGGCCTGCATATTCAATTTGGAAGTCCCCAAGATTATCCAAAATATAAAAAAAATTATATGGAAACAAAAGGGGTTTTATTTCAATTATCCATGGTTTTTAAACAAATTTTTGGCAAATTATCAGCGTTTTCACTTAGGTATTTGGCTCAGATTGGCTGGCCTATTTAATCCTTCCTTTCCTATTTCAGCTAAACCATTTTTAAACAGGAAGATGCTTGGGGAGGAAGGGGCAAAAATGGCCATTTTTATTGGGTGTGCTATCAATCTTCTATATCCACATCTTGGAGAAAGACTTATTGCTTTATTCAAAAAACTTAAAATTCCTATAGTTATTCCTAAAGAGCAAACTTGCTGTGGGCTTATGGCCTATTCTCTTGGTGATGCAGAAACAGCACAATTTTTGGCCAAAAAAAATGTGGAAATATTTAAATTGCTACCAGTGGATTATATCATTGCCCCTTGTGCCTCTTGTTTTCATCATTTAAAGACCTATAAAATTTATAAAAAAGAGGGAATAAGCGAAAAAGTAATAGAATTTTGTCAATTTTTATCAAATCAAGATTTAGATATCTCATCTTCATATAAAATTACCTGGCATGACCCTTGCCATTTAAGATACCATCATAATATTTGGAAAGAGCCACGTGCATTACTTGCAAAATTGGGTAAAAATTTTGTAGAATCAAGTCCTGATGGACAGTGTTGTGGCCAAGGAGGGCCGTTTAGTATTACCTACCCCAAGCTTTCAAGGGAGATTTTGAAAAGGCGGCTATCTAAAATTGAAGCTACTGGAGCAGAGGCCGTGGCAACTACCTGTATGGGCTGTTTTATGCAGTTGAAGGAAGTTGGAGGTAAAAAGGTGCTTCATCTCTTAGATTTGTTGTAAGCGTTCACAGGTTCAGAGTTCACCGTTCAGGGTTACCTTTCTTTCGTTTAGCTTGCTCGTAGGACGGTTTAGATTTCGGTGAACCCCCGCCCGCCTTCAGCCGAGGCGGACGGGCGAGCTCCCGCCTGCTAACGCCTGAGCGTAGCGATGGCGGGCAGGTGCTCGCGTTGCGGGCAGGCTCAACCTCTGAACCATTGAACCCATGAACGGTTACCCTTTTTCTAATGGGATGACTATTAGGAAAAACCTAACCGTTCATCATTTTTCTCTTTACCGCAGAGTTCACAGAGTACAAAAGCAAAGCTTTTTTAAAATTCTTATTTTTCTCTGCGTTCTCTGTGCACTTTGCGGTGAACCATTAGGAAAAAACCTTTTAATTGACAAAAGTTAGGTAGTAGGCTAAATTAAAATTGAAAAAAATGAAGGGAGGTAATTATGTTAACTGAAAGGATAAAATTTAACCCGATCACCTTTTATATTTTTGTAATTATCTTTTTCTTTTTAGTTTTTTCCTTTGGCTGTGCCAGCATGAATCCAGTAACTCAACAAGAGCAATCAGAGGAACGGCTAACATTGGGGCTTGTGCAAAAGAGTGTGAAGAAAGGAATGACTCAGGCAGAGATAGCTAGGGTTTTAGGCTCTCCTAATATTGTAACTACAGATAGAGACGGAAGCGAAACCTGGATATACGATAAGGTGGCAGTTGAGGCGGAATCCTCAAGTGTAAGTGGTGGTGTTGGAGGCGGAATTTTGGCATATCCTGGAGTAACTGTCTTTGGTGGCGGTGGAGGAGTAAGTGGTTCTAAAAGTAAATATGCATCTACAGAAAGAACACTAACTGTAATAATAAAATTTGATAAGCAAAGTAGAGTTTCAGATGTTTCTTATCATGCCAGTAAGTTTTAACAAAAAAGATCGTTAAAACACTGTAAAGTTCGGAGATAAAAATGGTAAAGCATTTTATTCTTATGCTAATCTTGGCAGTTTCTCTAAGTTCATATGGATGTGCCCTTTTAGTAGGGGCAGGGGCTGTGGTTGGAGCAAGGGAGACAATGCAAGCAAAGGAAAGGGCAAAGGGCAAGAAGCAAACTCCGGAAAGTACTATGCAAGTCAGGCAAAGGCAGATAAGGGTATATAATACTAAGTATAACATAGTCTTTAAAGCAACTATGGATACCCTTCAAGACCTGGGTTTTATTATAGCTGAGACTGATAAGAAAACAGGTTTGATCGTGGCTGAAATGAATGTGAATACATCAGCTTCGCAATGGAGTCTCTTCTTGGGCGGCATAGCTAGATATAGGCATGAGGCAACTGCCAATTTAGAATCCTGGGGAAAAGGAAAGACCAGGGTGAGGATAAACTTCTTAGAAGAGGCCATAAACAAATCAGACAAGGTTGTAAGCTCAAGAATCATAGATGACCCTGAACAATACAGAAAATTCTTTTTCAAGCTAGATAAGGCAATATTTAT
>CAZNJP010000162.1:0-4223 GCA_964573345.1 uncultured Syntrophobacter sp.
GGGTAGGGGATGTGGGGGGTTTAAATTCAGGCAAGACCCCATAGGTCTTTATTGTTAAGCTAGGTCCTTTTTTCAATTCCTCAAGATCGGGCCTTATATCTAAGGCATCAATTATTAAACTAAACCAATTATGGGAAGAAAGCGTGGGTATATCCTTTTTAAGGCCAATATTGCCTATAATTGACAATGCCTTCTTTGCCCGCGTTAATGCAACGTAAAGAAGGTTTAATTCATCTTCAAAACACCGCTTTTCTTCGTACTTATAAGCCTCTTTTAGCCTTGAGCTAAAAGGTATCTCCTTTTTATTAGGACGTAAAAAAATCTCCTCTAATTTTAAATCTTCATTATATTTGAAAATAAGCCTTTGTTTTATATCAAATTTAATGGAAAATGTGGTCTCTGGCAGAATAACTACCTCAAACTCTAAACCCTTAGATTTGTGCACCGTCATAACCTGGACTGCGTCCATTAAGGTCTCTGAGGCCTGCTCTAAATATTCCTTTTGTGCATTTAAATAATTAAGGAAGGCATGGAGGTTTTTTGTGTGATCCTTTTCAAAGGAGTGAGCTATATCTAAAAATTGGATAAGATTTTCTACATCTGGGTAAATGTCAAAAAAATTAAAAGATTCATAGGTTTCTTTAATAATTTTAGAAAGTGGTACAAGGTCTACCATATCCCAGATATGTCTAATCTTTTCATGCAAATAGGTTTTGAGCTGAGGTAAAATAGGCTTGCTACTTTTTATTTTTGAAATCTCCCTTTTTCCATAATTGATAACCTTGGAGGAAAGAAAATTAAATAAATATATGGGTTCATTTGGACTATCAAAAAAGTGCAGCAAGTTATAACAGGCCTTTACCGAATCAGCGGCCAAAAGCTTTACCTTTGCCTCGGTGCGATAAGGGATGGAGGCAGCCCTCAATGCAGGTAAAAATTCAGTCACTGCCGACTGTCTACGGACCAGGATGGCTATATCCTGATAGCGATAGCCTGCTTGCCTAAATTTTTTGATCCTTTCTGCCAAAAAATCTCCTAGCTCCTCTTTTAATACAGCCACTAGCTCTATGTAGCCAGGTTCTTTGCACTCTGCCTCTTGGCTAATAAATGGATAGGCTATTGGTTCGGCTCCGCTCACCACAAGTTTTATATTGCCGAATACATTATTTACAAAATCAATGATTGTTTTATTACTGCGATAATTTAGGGTGAGATATTTTTCCTGGATGTGTCCTGAGAGCCTATCTTTTGCAAAATCAAATAATCTTGCCTCTCCACCCCTAAATCGATAAATGGCTTGTTTTTTATCCCCTACATAGAAAAAAGAACCAGGTTCATCCCTGGTGCCAAGGCCAGATATAAGCTCACTGACTAATGGTCGTAGTATTTGCCATTGAATTACACTTGTATCCTGAAATTCATCTAACAGTAAATGCTTTACCCGCTTATCCAAACGATAATAAAAAAACTCTCTATCCCTCTCAAATACTCCTCCACTACATAATAATCGATAAGTAAGCCAGGATAGGTCTAAGAAAGTAATCTGGTTTTCCCTGTGTTTAATAGCACCAAAATGTCTCAAAAAACGCCTGTAAAAATAGAGTAGCGCTGCTACAGCCCACTGATTTCTCTTTTCTAAATAATCGGAAATTATTGAAAATGCCTCTTTATCTTTTAATTGAGATTTTAAAATATCCTCTACCTTATTGACAGGTGCATCATTCTTGCCCGCTAACGCCTGAGCGTCGCGTAAATATGGCCTTAATTTATCAATAATTGTGCTAATTTCTGGAAAATAGGAGATTTTCTCCTCAACTGTTTTGTATTGAAGGCTATTTACTACATCTTGGTGAAATTGCCAGAATTTTTCTAAGTAGAGAAAAATCCACCCTTTAACATTTAGTGTGCTCTTTATTATACCTAATTGATAAAGTCTAAAAATCAGTCCTTTTAGTTCTTCATCTGTCTCAATTTCTGCTAACAATTGGGTTATGGCCTCTTTAAACATGGCCCTTTCTTTGCCTTCATCAGCAATCTTTACATCAGGCCTTATCCCCAATTCAAATGGGAAGATTCGGACTATGGAAGAAAAAAAACTATCCAATGTACCTATTTCTAAAGAAGACATATTATCCAACAAATATTGATAAACAGGTGCAGCTAATTGCTTAAATTTTTCAAAATTCCCTTCTCCATAAAGTACCTTAATGACATTTTCCACATCTTTTTTTTCACCCATCCTTTTTGTAAATAGACAATCCCTAAGCCATTTTATTAGCCTTTGTTTCATCTCTTGAGCGGCCTTATTTGTAAAGGTCAAGGCCATAATCCTATCTGGTGGGATACCACACAACAATAGATTAATAAGTCTTAAGGTTAAGGCATATGTTTTCCCAGTGCCTGCACTAGCCTCTAAGGCAATATGTTTTTTAAAATCATAGGTTTCTGGATCAAGCATCTTGTGTCTCTAGAAAGTGTCTTAAGATTAAGGATAAACTTGCCAGGTCATTTAACTCAGCATATTCTTTTGGGGTATGGGCCAAGGCCAAATCCCCTGCCCCAAAGACCACACTGGGGATGCCTTTTTTTAATAGATTAGCGGCATCTGTCCATGCAGGCATGCCTACATAAGAAGGTCTTCCTTTTAAGATATTATTTACACAGTCTTCCAAGATTTCTACTACTGATTCATGAGAAGAGACTTCCCAGGGTGGGTCTTGGGACTTAATCTCAAAATCAATTTTGTAATCTTCTAATAATTGGGCAATTTGGCCTTTGGCCTCCTTTATGCTTATCCCAGGCAAAATAGGGACATCTATTTCTACTTCACATGTTTCAGCTATTATCTGGCAATCAATCCCTCCATGGATTTTCCCCACATTTACACCTATATCAGGGAAAAGTGGGTGAGTAATCTGTAAAAAAGGAAGTTGCTTTAAATCCTTGTAAAATTCATAAAAGGTTTCTATGGCATTTTCCCCTTTATAGGGCATTGCTCCATGGGCCGCCTTTCCCTTAATTTTTAGATAAAATTCAATACTCCCTGCCTCAGTTATTGCAAGATTAAGCCCTGTAGGTTCTAATACAACTGCCCCTTTAATATCCATCTCTTTAGGGAGATAAAATAGTTCTGAGCCTTTGGCCTCCTTTTCTTCATCTACAAACAGGGCAATGGCACAAGGTGTTTTTGTCCTTCTAATAGCTAAGAGTAAGGCTGCAATTTGCCCTTTGGTATCTATAGCGCCCCTTCCATATACTTTACTTCCCTCTATTTTTGGAGAAAATGCATAGGGGTGCCCCCAAGCCGGGACAGTATCTACATGGGTGGCTATTAAAAAGGGTGGATGACCACGCCAGGCTATTAAATTTGGCCTATCTCTATCTACTTTTTGCCACATAATATTTAGCCCCATCTCTTTGATATATCTAGAGAGCCAGGAAAGGAGTGCCATCTCCTGGCCAGTAGGGCTGGGGATAGAAATCAGTGTAGATAACAAAAGTCCTATCTCATTTAAAATATCTTTATCATTTTTAGCCATTTTCCTACTTTTCTAGATACTTCAAAGCCCCTTTTCTTATAAAATGTTATAGCCCTTTGGTTTTTTTCTCCTACCCATAGTCCAATTGTATTATGTGTTTGCCTTAAAAGATCGGTGGCTGTTTCAAATAACAAACTTCCAATACCAGAATTTTGATAATCCTTTTCCACCGCTAATTCATGAACTTCTCCTATATATTCGTTTAGGACATAATCCCACCAGTTTTGACAGACTGCGATGAACCCCACAATTTTATTATTTAGGACGGCCACAAAAAAGCCATCTGGGTCTACTTTGTATAGCCATTTTAAATAACCTTTAATATCATGCCTTTTTTGATAGGCATAGACAGGCATCTCTATATAGGCATTGTGATAGACCTCAATTATATCTTTGAGTTGGGTATTAAAATCTTCAATAGATAGCCTTTTTATCTTTGTCCCATTTATAGGACTAGACATCTAAGTAGTAGCTATATTTTTAATCTTTTCAAGATAAATTATATCAAAGTAACTTATACCACCTTTTTTGTGTTTGACAAAATGGCAAACATAAAGAGAATTGATTTTTTTAAAAAGCTATTTTAATGCATGATTCCTCAATTTGAAACTAGTATAATGTTTCAATAAAACATGGACATCTTTTTTGCCATTCGTGGTTTTATCAAGTACTTACTAGCCTACA
>CAZNJP010000163.1:0-4190 GCA_964573345.1 uncultured Syntrophobacter sp.
GGGCAATACACAGGGCAGGGGGTCCGGCTATCCTTGAGGATTGTAAAAGGATCATAGAAAGGCAAGGAAGATTACCAACAGGAAAGGCCGTTATCACTACTGGTGGAAATTTAAAGGCAAGATACGTTATTCATACCGTTGGGCCCATCTGGCAAGGTGGCAATAGAGGCGAAGCTGAGCTTTTAGCAAGCGCATACGAAGAAAGCCTTAAACTGGCGCAAGAAAAGGGTCTAACCACTATTTCATTTCCTTCCATAAGTACTGGGGCATATGGTTTCCCTGTGGATCAAGCGGCAAACATTGCCATAAAAACTGTGATTTCATTTTTAGAGGAAAAAGCCACATCAATTAAAGAAGTAGTATTTGTCCTTTTTGGTTCCAAAACCTTTGAGAGCTATAAATCTGCATTACAGCAATTTTCAAAATAGTTGCTTGCGTGGTATTTTGCCAATAAAGAGCTGGGGAATTTTTTTTAGAATGAGCCCCACTTAAGCGTGAACCGTCCAATATGCCTACCTACAGGGGTAGGGTATTGAACTTAAATGTCCACAGAAATGTCAAAAGATAATATGTCCAAAATCACACAATTGGAAGTCAGTGCGTATCATGAAGCAGGGCACTGTGTTGCTGCTTGCCTTGTCCGTAAGCGTTTTAGGCTGGTTACTGTTATTCCAAAAAAGGAATATCTAGGAAAATTTGTGCCTGATAAACTGGCAAGAATGGACATTGCTAGCGCTGAGGTTAAAAGTTGTAAGGCTTGGATCTTTATAGGTTTGGCAGGTCTAGTTGCTGAGAATAAATTTGCAAGTCCAAATAAAATTAATAAATTACCCTCTTCTCATCCTGACCTCGATACTATTACTGATATAGCTGATAGGTTATGCTGGAGCTCTGAAGAAAGAGATGCCTATTTAAACTTCATGTGGGTAAGAACCAGGAACATAATGGAGAAATATTGGAAGGCTGTACAGGCTGTGGCCCAGGATCTTGTTAACCGAAAAACACTCCATTATAAAGAAACCCAACAAATAATCAAAAAAGCCTTAGGTTACAATATTATCCCACAAATTCATTTCCTTTAATGAGATTTTTTGGTAGATTGCATATTAGAAAAAGAGATGATGTTTTTTATAAAGACGATAGCAGCTATAAGTACATTTGTTTTTCCCATGGTGTGTAAGCTATTTGGTAAAAGGGGTATAAAGGCTTGGCAATTAATATTTTATCAAATGGGAGTGGATAGGCCTCTTTTTTTGGCAAAATGGGTTGGAGCAAAGCCCGGATAAATAGCCTTGCATTTGCATAATCTGCATTTTTTTATATACTAAACTAAGTGAAAAAATGGAAACAAGTGTAGAGAACTATATAAAGGGAGCAAAAAGAAATTTAGATGAGATAGGAAGGAGAGTAGATCAATTTATTCAAGTGAAAGGAAAAGGAGACGATGGGTCTCTCTATGTGGAAGTAAGCGATATTTTAAAAGCTGCAATAATTTTATATAGACGTGCAGGTGTTGAGGCCTCTAAATTCTTGGAAGTCTCCAAGGCCCTTGATTCATATGCTCAAAAGTTAAAAGAACATTTTTCTGAATTTACGCCAAAACTCATAAAGTGTCAGGGCAGCAAATTCCATTATACTCCCCAAATCCGTGCTAAGGTATTACTAGGCAAGCTAATAGAGGGTAGCAAAACTTGCCAAAAGCTAGCTAATAAGTTGTAAGTTAAAAAAGATTCGGTATTTATGGTCATTTTTCAAGGCTTTTCTGTCTGATAGTGTTTCGATTCATATACTTTATACTTTGCGACTTATTGGGCTCAGGCCTTGATTGGCCGACATTGCATGTTCTAATATTTTTTTAGCGATATCTATCCCTTCAGGGATCTTTTTTGAATAGCTAAACAGCTTATTCTCAATGGTTATTCCTCCTAATTTAAATTCTACTTGGGGACGTAATGAAGAATATAGAAACCTTAAAAATTGAATGTAAAAATTACTATACCTTTCTGGAAGAAAGGTATTATAAATGTAGTTATCAACCCAGCTAGACCGTTTTTAAGGAAGGGAAGTAAAAAAAAAGATGTTATAATGTTTAGCAGAAATGAAAACCATAATTTTACTAGTAATAATTGCAACAACTGTAGTACCTAACAGTCATAGTCATTTTTTTAAGATAGCTCTGTATTGTGGTTCTGGAGCGGTTTACCATAAAGACGTGGAAATTGCCCTGAAAAAAAATAATATAGAAGTGCAGAAGATAGATGAATACATGATTAAACAAGGAAAACTTAAAAATTTTAAAACTCTCATTATTCCAGGAGGGGCAACTCAGGTTATTTTAAACTCCTTAAAAGGAGCAGGGTTTGAACAAGTAAGAAAGTTTGTCAGGGGAGGTGGGAAATATATTGGAATTTGTGCTGGAGCTTATTTGGCTCCAAAAGAAGTAAAATTAAGGTTTGGCAGGAAAAAGGCAGGATTAAATATAATTGACATTGAAAATAAAAGAGAGGCAGGAATTGGTTTAAGAGAAATAGAAATCGTGGGTGAAAGTGAAATAGCTAAAGGTTATAGTAAGGGGAAAATAAAAATTTGGTACCAAAACGGACCATATATAAGGTCAGGAAAGGGAGTTAAAGTTGTTGCTAGATACAAAAAAGATTTTGCTGCTATAGTCTGGGCAAATTTTGGAAAAGGCAAAGTAATTCTGTTCAGTCCGCATCCTGAGGGAAATTTGGAGAATGAGATTGATCCTGAAAAAATTGGAACACTCAATTTGTTAAAAAATGCAATCAGAATGTAAAAATAACTTACCAGGCTATTTCCGTTCTTAATAGTCCTGTAATTCACCTTAGAAAAATGAGGCACCGTGAGTTTCAAAAAATCCTTTGTTTCTGAACATATCCCATTTGTAAAAGATGTGTATAAATATTGCTTTGCGCTAAGACTAGTAGTACCTCAGAAGAAGTTATAAGAAAGGTTATGCTTCAATGGGAAAGACCTCCTTCTTTAGTGGTTTTCTTTTTAAGCAATCCTGTTTATAAGATGTGGGCAAAGAGAAAAGTTTCCAGGCTTGATATAAAACCTGGGAGCATTGTGCTTGATTTTGGCTGTGGTACAGGAATATTTAGCTATTATTTAGCAAAAAAAGTTGGACCTCATGGAAGAGTTTTTGCGATTGATATCTCTGAATCATTAATTCAATTAGCAAAGAAACAACTTAAAAGGTGCTTAAATGTAGAAATAAAACTGGGTGAAATTTGGCAATTGGATTTTGATCCTGAAAGTATAGATGAGATTTTTATTCACTATGTGTTGCATGAAATGCCTCAAAAGAAGAGATATAAGGCAGTATTAGAATTTTTGCGTATCTTAAAAAAAGCAGGTAAGATAAGGATATTTGAACCCAGGCCCCCTCATGGTATTCCTGTAAAGGGGGTTGAAGCGATATTTAAAAGGGCTGGATTAAAGCAAAACCAATTAAACCTTTCCTGGAGAAGTTTTTCTGCTGTATATCTTAAAAAATAGTCTTCACATTAGACCTTTGAACTGATTTTACTGATATTAAACTCTCTAAGAATTGATTCTTTAGATTCTCCTTCAAGTAGAAACTCAAAGGACTTATTCACAAACTCTTCTCTCTTGCAATCCTCTCTAATCTCTCTTCAAAACCTTAGCCGCAACCTTGCTGTAAAAGATGGCCTCAATGGTGGGAATTTCTTCAGGCAATATATCTTTTAAAGGCATAGCTTGAGGTTAGCTCCTCACTTAGCTTTTTAGCCCTTTCTTTTGACCTTTCTATCAACCACCTTAGGTCTGGTCTTTCCTTCTTCATCTTATCAAGCCTATTTAAATATTGCTCAAAACTCCCTTCTTTATCTAGGTGGACAAGATTGTCTGCGTGGCAAATGACCTTTTCCTCTAAATTATTAGGCAGATAATCCTTTTCTGGCAGACCTAGTCTTTTTGCCTCTTCTTTTGTAAGGCCTGCGCCAAAGTGCCTTTCTGCAATAAGCGCTATCTTTTCAGGAAAACCTTCCTTTCTTAAAATTTCACCGCCTTGTATAAAGTGCTTAAAAGGATCACTTGTTACAGCCCACCCTATATCATGCAATAGGGCACCAATCTTCACTGCCTCTATATCAATGCTTCTAATATGTTGAGAAATCTTTAATGCAACTTCCATAACCTTTATA
>CAZNJP010000164.1:0-4185 GCA_964573345.1 uncultured Syntrophobacter sp.
CCGCCGACTTCTACCGCGTCAAGGTAGCGCTCTCCCACTGAGCTACGTGCCTACAACGCTAAATTACTAATTATAGTGATTTCTGTCAAGAATGCAAATATGGTAAATTATTCATTGCATACTTTCTGATTTAATAGTATACTACAAGTATGGGACTAAAAGAGCAACTCAAAGAAAAGATTTATATAGATAAGCTTTATAATTCCATATTAGAAAAGATAAGGAAATATGGAGGAAAGATCGCTGTTGCCAAGGACTTTATTCGTGAGCTTTTGAAAAAGGCTGATTATGAAGGAAAAGAGATAAGAGATCTTAAAATCTATACCTGTAATGACGATATCTTGGTACTGGATAATGAATTGCCCATTTACCGTCATACTACTGTAGAAGATATTGCCATGCGTCGCAGCCCAACTCTAGGAGAGATGATAAGTTTAAGAAATATAAAAAGGATTCTGACAGACAGTGATATTGTCTTTAAAAAAGGCCTCGATTCTCTCTATTATCTTTATAACAAGGTCCTATCTCGTTTGGATCTAACAGTAACACCTGCTGAAATGAGGCAAATTGTTGAAGGAGGTATTTCAGCCTATCGTCAGGATGAATCGGCACAAGTATGGGAAACTATTGAGTTAATCTTTGAAATATTGACTTACAAAGAGGTAGGGGCTGAGTTGAGGTTACCACCTTACCTTACTTATGGTATTCCAGAACATAACAATGGCAAAAGATATCGTGATTTGGTCATCATCACCCCTGATTATCGTGAGATAAAATTGATTAAAGGTAGCTTCTTAGCCAGCGAGATGAATACCGTCTTTCACCTTACCCAAGTGGCACTTGGTAAGGAAAAAGCGGATATAGAAGGTGCCAATGTGTTTATCTATTGGGGAGAGCAGGCTTTGAAGTTACCCTCATTAGCAGAACCACACCAAAATAATTAGGCAATTGCTTTTAACTCAAAAAAGGGGGGTTGACAATTTTTAAAAAATAAACTAAATTAGAATAATAAACATATTTAGAGGTAAAAAAAATGATTTTAACAGAAAGCGCTGAAGATTATTTAGAATGTATTTATGTGCTTAGCCAAAAATCAAAAGTAGTACGGGTAAAGGATGTGGCCAAACAGTTAGGGGTAAAGATGTCTTCAGTAGTGGTAGCCCTCAAGGCCTTGGCTCAAAAGGGATTGATAGAACATGAATATTATGGCTATATAGAGTTAACAAAACCAGGGGAAGAAATAGCCCAAGAGGTTTACCAGCGCCACATATTGCTATTTAAATTTTTGCATCAGACATTGGGACTAGAAGAGGATATTGCATCAAGGGATGCTTGTCGCATTGAGCATTATGTCTCTGATGAAACAGTGGAGCGCATTGTAAAATTCATTGACTTTATTGAAACCTGCCCAGAAGGCTTTCCTAGCTGGCTGACTAACTTCTATTACTTTGTTCAACATGGAAAAAGAGGTCCCTGTCCTAAAAAGATAAAGCAAAAATCTACGAAACCAAAATCGGCTTCAAAGAGAACTAAAAGGGTAGCATAAATTAATTATACCTAAACTGATCGGTTCCAGGTTCAAGGTTCAAAGGTTATAGTCTACTGGTATCCTTAGCTTTATAACACAATACTTAGATTAACCTCTTTCACCTATTGGGTGAAACATGACATTCTTTTACAGCCACTTAGGGCTCTTCAACCGGCCGGCCCGCCTCGCCTTGCGGGCTCGCATGGGGGGCAGGTTGAACCGCTTAACCCAGGTTATATTTTGTTGGTCAATAGTAAACGCTACGGCTATTAAAATGATGAATGAATATCTGTCCTGAGGCCAAAAATACCCCCCAAATCAATTGACAAATCATAAGGTATTGGTTAAAAGAGAATTTAGGGGAATTAAAAATATTTAAGAAAAATAGCCTAACTTTAATCTTTTTCTTATTACTCACATCCTTAGCATTTTCAAAGGATTTAAACCTTACCATAATTTACGATAATAATCCCTATAATGAAAAACTTGAGACAAGGTGGGGTTTTTCATGTTTTATAGAAGGACTGAAAAAGAACATTATGTTTGACGTCGGTGGCGAAGGCTCAGTGCTTCTTGAAAATATGAAAAAATTAGAAATTAATCCTAAAGAAGTGGACATAATAGTCCTTTCCCATATCCACTATGACCATATTGGTGGGCTACCTGATTTTTTAAAGATAAATCCTAACGTCACTGTATATATGCCAGAATCTCTCCCTAAAAGTGTCAAAGATGAGGTATATAGAGCAGGTGCCAAATTGATAGAGGTCCAAAGGCCTATAAAAATCTGTAAAGATGCCTATTCCACAGGGGAACTTGGTGGTTGGATAAAAGAGCAGTCCCTTATTATAAATACAGCTAAGGGAGTGGTAATAATAACAGGTTGTGCCCATCCAGGTGTAGTAAATATAGTTAAAAAGGCAAAAAACATGCTTAAAAGCGATGTATATTTGGTGTTAGGTGGCTTTCATTTATGCTGGATGAGTAGTTGGCAGATAAAAGGGATCATAAATGGAGTTAGGAGGCAGGGAGTTAAGAAGGTTGCCCCTTGCCATTGCTCAGGTGACCTCGCTAGAAAAATGTTTAAAAAGGCCTATGGAGAAGACTTTATTCTTGGAGGTGTAGGTAAAAATATAGAAGTGGAAAATGCTTTCTGATTTTATAAAACTCCTAACCGGGGGTTTTGTTATGGGTTGGGGACCTTGCCTTGCCTATTCTGCCCCTTTGCTTTTACCTTATATCGGTGGCACAAAGACAAGTTGGAAGTCTGGCCTTATAATAAGCTCAATATTTTCCCTTGGAAGGCTTTTGGCCATTGCCATTTTGGGCGGCCTTGCCAGTTGTGCCTTTAATGTTATTAATCGTTTTTTTCCACCTCATAGGTCAGGCTATACCTATCTTATTGTAGCATTTATTATGGTAGCATTGGGTAGCTTTATTGTTTTAGGAAAGGGATTCAAACTGCCTTTAAGCAAAATTTTAAAGGAAACTATATTAAATAGAGGAACCGAAAGTATGTTAGCCTTAGGTTTTTTAATGGGCATTATACCTTGTGTTCCTCATATAGCTGTTCTCACCTATATTGCCTGTATAGCAAATAATATTGGCTTGGGCATCTTATATGCTATCTCCTTTGGGATAGGCACTTCGTTTGCGCCCATAGTGCTGGGCTCCTTTATGGGTCTTATTCCAGAGAAGCTAATTAGATCAGCTAAATTGCTTAGGGGTTTTCAGTCATTATGTGGAGCAATCCTTATTGTCTTTGGTCTTCAACTCATTTATTATGTATTTAATATCCTATAAGTATTTAGCGATCAGACTCCACTTTAACCTAACCGCTCTGTTAATTAGACAATCTATCCTTAATTTCTGATGGGAGATTTTTTGTAAGCTCAGGGTATGACTCAACAATTCTTAGGATATCCAACAGGTCTTTCTGCCTTTTGGTTGGCCTTCTTTCCTTATCCATATAGGCCCATAACTTTCCCTGCAATATATCCTCCAAAGTAGCAACCATCATTTCATATCCCAAAACACTTCTTTTTTGGGCACTTTTTATAAAACTAAAATACCTCTTGTTTAGCTGTATTTGCACCCTTAAATCTGACTCCTTTTTTTCTAAGTTAATGCTATGAGCAAACCTTTTTATTTCATAACCTTGCTTTTCTACCTCTTTTAAAAATACATCAATTTTTTCTGAAACAATGACTATATCAATGTCAAGGGTCACCCCTGGTTCAACATAGGCATTTACAGCCAGGCCACTTATAATGCAATAAGGAATTGTCTTTTTTTCAAGAATAAAAATAAGCTCTTCAACGATATCCTTTTTGCTATTAGCAACCCGATTTAAGAATTCTTTTTTTGTCATCTATCTATAAATTATTAACAATTTTCCTTTATTTGACAAGCTAAGTCCTTTTTCAAACAGAGAAATCGTGTAATCGTTCACCGCAGAGGACGCAGAGAAAGATAAGAATCCTGCCTGCCATCGCTACGTCAGGCGTTAGCAGGCGGGTTTAAAAATGCTGGTTCATCCGGTTAATGGGTATCTCCGTGTATGTAAGTGGTAGAGACGAAGCTTGAAATACTCTATATCGCGAAAACCGTATGCTTGCCTTTTGAGTATTTTGATCTTGTTGACAAGGCCTTCTATG
>CAZNJP010000165.1:0-4136 GCA_964573345.1 uncultured Syntrophobacter sp.
TAGGCTGTAAAGGACCAGAAACTTATTGTGATGCCTGGAAGAGGCGCTGGAATGGCGGTGTAAACTGGTGTGTGCAGAATGCCATCTGCATTGGCTGTGTAGAACCTGGTTTTTGGGATGAATTCACCCCACTTTATGAAAGTATATAGGAGGTAAAAAATGACCAGAAAGCCAAGAGCTAAAAAAATAGTAATAGACCCGGTGACCAGGATTGAGGGTCACTTAAAGACAGAGGTAGAGGTAAGTAAAGGCAAGGTGGTAAATGCCCACTGTAGTGATGTGCTTTTTAGAGGATTTGAACTCATTTTAGAAGGCAGGGACCCAAGGGATGCCTCACAGATTACTCAGCGTATTTGCGGTGTTTGTCCTACTTCCCATGGTACTGCATCAGTGCTCTGTCTGGATGATGCATTTTCCATAAAACCTACTAGCAATGGCCGCATCCTTAGGAATCTTATATTGGGCGCAGACCACGTTTGGGACAAAATATTACATTTCTATCACCTAGTAGCACTGGACTATGTTAAAGGGCCAGATGCACCTCCTTTTATCCCCAGATATACTGGGCCTAAAATTTATAAGCTTCCACCTGAAATAAATGAGTTTGGGGTAAAGGGCTATTTAGAGGCATTAAACATCAGGAGAATGGGGCATGAGATGACCGCTATCCTTGGTGGCAGGGCCCCTCATGTCCATGGTCTAGTAGTGGGAGGTGTAACAGAGGCACCTACAGTAGATGGCATTGCTGGTTATTTGTGGAGATTAAATAAGATAGAGGAATTCTATGATACTACCTATCTTCCTACTATCTATGCAGTGGCAAAGTACTATCCAGAACTATTTAAAGTAGGGGTGGGTTGTAAAAATTTCCTATCCTATGGTGTGTTTCCATTAGATGATGAATATACAAAATTTCTACTCAAACCAGGTGTATATACAAAAGGTAAGGACAGAAAACTGGATTTAGATAAGATCAGTGAAGACGTAAAATATTCCTGGTATGATGATAAAACTACTGGCCTAAATCCAAAAGAGGGGAAGACTGTATCTAAAATTGATAAAAAAAGTGCATATTCCTTTGCCAAGGCCCCCCGTTATGATGGATTGCCCCATGAAGTAGGCCCATTGGCACGGATGTGGGTAGAAAACCCTGTAATTAGTAAGCACGCCAATAAATTTTTGGGTATACCTACAGATAAGGATGTACACTTTAGGAATTTAGGTGAAAAGGCATTTTCTGTTTTGGGGCGTATTGTAGCCAGAGCAGAAGAGGGGTGGATAGAAGTGCAGGCAATGAAGGGGTGGATAATGGAGATAAAACCTGGTCAGCCAGTGTGTGTGAAGGCCCCTGTGCCAGAGGAGGCTACAGGTTGTGGTGTAACTGAGGCACCACGTGGTTCAGTGGGCCACTGGATGAGGGTTAAAGGAAAGAAAATTAGCCATTATCAGATTATTGCCCCAACTAGCTGGAATGTTTCTCCTAGGGATGATGCAGGCACAAGTGGCCCTATTGAGAAGGCATTGATTGGGACTCCTGTAGAGGATGTCAAAAATCCAGTGAATGTACTAAGGGTTATCCGCTCATTTGACCCCTGACTGGCCTGTGCTGTGCACGTGTTGCACGTAGACAATGGAAAGAAATATGTGGTAGACCTACCCCGTATTTAATTCAGGTAAAGGTAGAGGTAGAGAAAAAATCTTTGCCTCTGCCTTTTTTAATGTATAAATTAACGCCTTTGGGGCGGACTTAAAAGATTTATATTTATGAAATGGAAGTATTGTTTGAACAACGATATCATTGTTCAAACAATATAAACCTAATCCGTGGTCATCCGTGCCTGCTCTGTTGCGTTTTAGCAAATGGGGTAATCCGTGTCTAAAAAGGAAATTCCTATATATTTAAATTAATTTTTGTTATTTATGAAGATTACAGTTTTAGGCATTGGCAATATTTTATTAAAGGATGAAGGGGTAGGGGTAAGGGTCATAGAGCATCTTAAAGAGTACAATCTGCCAAAAGAAGTTGAATTGGTAGATGGAGGGACTGCTACATTAAGCCTATTTCCTATTTTTACTGAAACAGACTATTTGATCGTCATTGATGCAGTTAAAGGCAAGATGTCACCAGGCACTACTTACCGACTTGGTTTAAATGATTTAATGCCTACTAAGAGGGCATCTATCTCTTTACACGATTTAGGGCTGTTAGAGGCATTGGATATGGCAAAAAAGATTGGAAAAAGTCCAAAATCAGTGGTCATTTTTGGTATAGAGCCTAAGGAGATGAATTGGGGGATAGAGCTTAGCCCAGAGATAAACAGAAAATTACCTCAAATAGCCAGACTAGTTATAGAAGAGATAAAAAGGCTTTTGAGAAAAAAATTTTAAAAAATAAAGTTAACTAACTTTTTATTTGGTGTAAACTAGAAAAGATTAAAAAAATTTAATTATAAGAGGTATGATGTGAGCCAGAGAGAAATTGATGAAACTTTTGGCAAGATAACCAATGGTGTGTTTATTATAACCACGAAATGCGATGATAGGGTAAATGGCATGACAGCGGCATGGGTTACTAGGGTCTCTTTTAAGCCGCCTTTGGTTTCAATTTCTATAGGAAAGACCCGCTTTAGTCATAATCTCATCAAAAAAGGTGGTGTTTTTGCAGTAAACATCTTAAAAGAAGGTCAGATAGACATGGGAAAGCACTTTGGGTTTCGATCAGGAATGGATGTAGATAAATTTGCTACAATTCCCTATGATACCAGGGCTACTGGCTCGCCCATCCTAAAAGATATTGCTGGATGGCTGGACTGTAAGGTTGTAAGTTCCTGTGATGCAAGTGACCACACTATTTTTGTAGGTGAGGTGATAGATGCCTGGGTTGACAGGAAAGCCAAACCCTTAGTTTATCGGAAGGAAGACTTTTTTGGTTAGAAAGAGGTCATATAGAATTTTTGAGATGGATTGATGAATCAACAAAGTGAGATGGTTTTAAGGATCTTAGAAAAAAACAATCTAAAAATATTTTTAGAGGCCCTTTTAAGGGAGTATGAAGTAATCGGGGTAGTAAGAAAGAAAGTAGGGACAAAAAATTTAGGTGATTCCAATTTTTTTGATTACAGCCTTTTAGAAGCCGCTGATGAACTGGTATTGGATTTTGACCTTACCATTCAGCCACCAAAAAGATTTTTGTTTTCTCCTGAAGAGACCATCTTTCAATTTGATATAAAAAATGGGAAGATTGAGGCTATTTTTGAAATTAAGCCCAAAATCTTGTTTGGTGTTCATCTTTATGACATCTTGGCCATTAATCTATTAGATAAGGCCCTGGAAAATAATGAGCAGTATAAAAAGCGGCGAGAGAATACCCTTATTTTTGGCATAGACCCTGTCAGGGTTTCACCCTTTTCCTTTTGGAGCACAATGAAGTCAGATAAAGTAGAATATGGATATGATGTAATGCTAACAGATATTGGCAATAATTATGTCTTAGAGGCAAAAACAGAAAAAGGAAAAGAGATAATAAAACAAGCCCCCACCAGGGAGGCATTTTCGTCAGAGATCAGAGAAAGAGAAAAGGTAAGGGCAAGGATAAAGGCTATATGCAATCACAGAAGGTTAAATTTCCCTATGGAGGAGTTACCATTAATGCTAGATAAAAGTTATGAGCATCCTATTTGGGAAAGGCAGGCGAATAAGTGTTTGGCTTGCGCAACCTGTAATCTAGTATGTCCCACTTGCTATTGTTACGATATCCAGGATAGTTTGAATATTGACCTAAAAACAGGCAAACGCTATCGAATTTGGGATGCCTGTTTGCTAAAAGATTTTGCTGCTATTTCAGGCTATAACTTCAGGGATAATATAGTGGACCGCTATCGCTATCGTTTTTACAGTAAGGGCACACCTCCCATCCTCCGGATGTTTGGTGATAAGCTCACGGATGAAGGAAATGTCCTCTAAGGTAATAGGACGATTTCTGTAAACGAAAACTGATGACATCCATAATTATATAACACATAACTTTGGCGAACGCAAGTAAAAAATAACTCCTTTTAGACAAAGTGTGGTGAACGGTTACGGAAAAACGACCAAACTCACAAACAAAATCGCTCCATAAAGTCAGTGTTTGGCTA
>CAZNJP010000166.1:0-4060 GCA_964573345.1 uncultured Syntrophobacter sp.
TTCTGAATTCTTGAGACAGCGTCCTTGCCTATCTATAAGCTAAATGGTATCTTTTTATTGATGGGTTTTAACTGTGGTATTGTGGGATTGCCAAATGTAGGAAAATCTACCCTCTTTAATGCCTTGACCTTGACCAATGCAGAGGTAGCAACCTATCCTTTTACTACCATTGATCCCAATATGGGGATAGTGGAAGTACCAGATGAAAGGCTTTATAAGATAGGAGAAATAATAAAGCCTAAAAAACTCACCTCCACTAGCATAGAATTTGTAGATATAGCTGGGCTGGTTAAGGGTGCAAGTAAAGGAGAGGGCCTGGGCAATGAATTTTTGGCACATATGAGGAATGTAGATGCCATTTGCCATGTGGTAAGGTGCTTTGAAGATAAAAATATTGCCCATGTTGAAGAGAACATCAATCCTATAAGGGATATAGAAACTGTAAATTTAGAATTGATTATAGCTGATTTAAATACTGTAGGGAAAAGGATAGATAAATTAAATAGGCTTTCAAAGACAGGGGATAAAAAGGCAAGAGAAACTGTTAATCTATTAGAAAAAATAAAAGAAATATTGGAAAAGGGTGAGTGGCTAGGGCCGTATTTAAAAGAAATTCCTGAAGTTTTAAAAGAAATACAGTTACTTACAGCAAAGCCCTTTATATATGTGGCAAATGTGGATGAAGAGAGTATGTTAGAGGATAGTGATTATACAAAACAAGTAAAAGAAGTAGGAAAAAAAGATGGAGTGCCAGTAGTAAAGATTTGTGCGAAAGTTGAGGCAGAACTTTCTGAACTTACAATATCAGATAGGAAGGAATTTATTAAGGAATTAGGTCTTAAAGAATCAGGTCTAGATAAATTTATAAGGGAAGGTTATAGGCTGCTTGATCTAATTACCTTCTTTACTACAGTTGGGCCAGAGGTAAGGGCCTGGACTGTAAAGAGGGGCACCAGGGCCCAAAAAGCAGCAGGAAAAATACATTCTGATATGGAAAAGGGGTTTATTAAGGCTGAGGTGATAAGTTATGAAGACCTCATTCAGACAGGCTCTGTCCAGCTCTGTAAAGAAAAGGGGATTATGAGGATAGAAGGAAGGGACTATATAGTCCAAGATGGAGACATATTACACTTTAGGTTTAATGTCTAAATAGATCCTTGATACAGGATACATATTAGTTATTGAGTTTACGCAGTTTATTGGGTTTAAACTCAATGAACCCCGTTAAGTAATTCCAAACAGCAATGCTATTTGTAAAAATGGACTTGCCTGCCCGCTAACACCTGAGCGTCCACCTGCCACTGCGAGGCACGAGCGGGCAGGTAGCGATGGTAGCGGGCAATAAAAAAATAACCGAGTTGCTTGGTACCGCATACTTAAGGGGATGAACTCAAGAAACTTCAATTTAACCATTTGCCATAGTACTGAGCAAAGAAAGGAGTTGCAAAGGGACAGCGAAGCAATCTCTTGTTTTGTTCTTGACTTTAGTAATCATATCAGGTTACCTTACAAATTACAGGAGGTATTAAGATGGTTAAAGTAGGTCAACTTAGTCCACGCTTTATAGTTGACGAAGAGAGCCAAAAAACAGCGGTTGTGATTGACCTCAATGAATACAAAAACCTCATGGAGCTTATCGAAGACCTTGAAGATGCTAATGACCTTCTCAAAGCAGAATTAGAGGCTACTGACTTTATTCCATATGAAGAATTCCGCAAACACTGGATGAATCCCCAAATTATAGAATAATTATTGAAAGAAAAGCAAGAAAAGAGGTGGAGTATATTCCCCTTCCACAAAGAGAAAGGATTGACAAGAAAATTCTTTCTCTTGCCGTTAATCCAAGACCCCATGGTTGTAAAAAACTTACCCGCAAAGAAGGGATCGTATCCGAGTAGGCAATTATCGGGTGCTTTATATAGTTGATGATGAAGCTAAGACTGTTGTTATCTACCGCATCAAGATAAAAAGTGAAAGTACTTATAAGTAATCTAGTTAAAATCTGTCTTCTTTTTAGTCAATGAGTCTTGGTTTTAATCACTCACAACTAATGGGCATTTGGGCTTAGCAGGGGAGGCTATTTTTGAAAAAGATATTTCCTGACATTTTAAGGGATTTAGAAGAGTTACCCCATAAGGAAAGAAAAGAAATTGCCTCTTTATTTAGCCAGTTACATTTAAGTTATTCTCTGCAAAAGGAGTTTTTATTATATTTTACAGAAATAGCCGTTAGAGATGGCATAAAAATAGAAAGGATTTTACTTGAAATAAAAGAGATATTGGATAGTACCCTGACAAAAGAGCAAAAGGCTGCATTAATTAGAAAATACCTTAAAAGTAGGCGTTTCCCTTTATTAACTAAGGCAGAAGAATATTTTAAAAAATGTTTAAATAATTTAGGCATACCTAAGTGGTGTAAGATTATTCCTCCTGCTTACTTTGAAGGGAATGAATATCAAATAAGGATAAAATTTAAAGGGGCAAAGGATTTTCAATCAAAAATTGATTATTTACAAAAATTATCTCAAAAACCAGATTGGAAAAAACTTATAGAGGAAACCTGGTTTGAATCACTATTTACCTCAGAAAATACTGATAGATAGGGGAGTTTCTGATTTACCATTTACAAAGGAAATCTTAAGCCGTCTTCTCCACTGTTCTAAAGAGATAGTGGAGCCTGAAGTAATACAGGGCTCTATCTTTGATAAACACATCCTTTATCTAACCAGAAATAAAGGACGTTTTTTTAGGCCTTGTCCCTGCACCAATAAGCATTATTATCTGAGCTGTGAATATCGCATTTTAGATGTAGCCACAAACTGTGCCTTCAATTGCACCTATTGCATTCTACAAAGCTATTTGAATCAACCTTTTATCCAAGTCTATACAAACCTTGCAGATTTATTTAAGGAATTACATGAGATAAGGGGTTTTTACCGCATTGGCACAGGGGAGCTAACAGATAGCCTTTTTTTAGACAATATTACCCACTTAAGCACTTATTTAGTGCCATATTTTGCCAAAAGAGACCTCATTTTAGAGCTTAAGACAAAAAGCACAAACATAGAAAATCTGGAAAGACTTAATCACCATGGCCATACTGTAGTATCCTGGTCACTAAATGCAAAAGAGGTTGTGGAAAGGGAAGAGATGGATGCTCCTTGTTTAGAAGATAGGTTAAAGGCTGCCAGGCAGTGTCAATTGTGGGGTTACTGGCTGGGCTTTCACTTTGACCCCATTATTTATTATCCTGGCTGGAAAGAAGGCTATAGAAATACTATAGAACTACTTTTTGAATATATAAAACCTGAAAAGGTTGCCTGGATAAGTTTAGGGAGTTTTAGGTTTATGCCTCCTTTAAAATACCAGATAAAAAGGCGTTTTCCTGAAAGTGACATCATTTATGGTGAATTTATTGATGGCTTGGATAACAAAAAACGTTATTTTAAACCTATTCGGATAAGGATGTATAGCCATTTGCTAAATTGCATACGCAAATATGCACCTCATGTTGTGGTCTATCTATGTATGGAACTTCCAGATGTCTGGAAAAGGGTATTTGGATTTGTCCCGAATAAAGGGAAATTAAAGCAAATGCTAGATGATGTATTTAAATCGTAATCGTTCACCGCACCTGCCCGCTATTGCCTGAGCCCGCTGTTTTGCTGAGGCCTGCCTTCCACTGCGAGGCACGAGCGGACAGGAACGAGGCGGACAGGCAAAGCGATGGCAGGCGGGGAGTGCGCAGAGGACGCAGAGAAAATAAGAATTTTAAAAATGCTTTGTTCTGTGCTCTGTGCTCTCTGCGGTTCCCCTGTTAAGTAATTCTATACTCAATGTTATTAACTTAACGAATCGGTTTATAAGAAAGGAAGAAACTTTTTCGTTGTATCCCCTTTTTTCTTGGATATCTTCGTTTAGGCCTTATAGGTTCAACTGTCTTGATAAAAAGGTCAAAAAGTTTAGATAGTAGTTCCAAAATATTGCTGCGGTTGAAAAGTAATACACAGAAATTTGGAAACTGTAAAGTGTCTAAGAAAAAATTATGAAAAAATGAAAAA
>CAZNJP010000167.1:0-4047 GCA_964573345.1 uncultured Syntrophobacter sp.
TATTTTCAGTACCTAAAGCCTCATAAAGCTCATCTAAAATCTCACTAATCCTTTTTTCTTTTTCCATTATTTTAGAAACCAAAACTTGAGGTGGCTCATACTCATATTCTTCTTTTTTATTTGGATTTCTGGTGGTTAGGTCATATCCTCTTTTTATTGCCTCTTCTACAGGCACAAACCATGAATATTTTGATATTTCTCTGTTTTTCCATTTCTTATAACAGTCTTTAAAATCCTCATCAATAACGGGATTTGCCTTTGTGTATTTTTTCTTTAAGACATCCTCTGAATAGCCAGCAAAGTCATAATACCAAATCTCTTTTGTCTTAGCTTTTTTGTCAAAAAATAAAAGATTTGTCTTTGGCCCTTGACCTGAAGAAGTAACATTGGCAAAGACCCCAGATGGCAGGCTGATTATGGTATGGAGGTTATAATTTTCTAGTAATTCTTTTTTAACTAAGGCAAACGCATCTCCTCTAAAAAGAATTCCCTCTGGAACAACTATGCCACATCTTCCACCAGTGCGAAGTCTTTTCATCACATACTGTAAGGCAAGGAGTTCTGTGGCATTGCTCTTTACAGGAAAGTTTTGTTGAATCTGTCTTCCTTCCTTTCCTCCAAAGGGAGGATTAGTTAGGATAACTTCAAAGCGTTTTGTTTCTGGTATGTTTCTTATGTCTTCTTCAAGGGTGTTTTTCCTCACAATATTTGGTGTGAGCATATCATGCAAAATGCAATTCATTACCCCAATAAGATAAGGCAATGGCTTCTTTTCTTGTCCATAAAATGTCTCTTTTTGTAATTTTTCATAGTGCTCAATTGTTAATTCTTTTGTTTTTTTCATTCTCTTATATGATTCAATCAAAAATCCACAAGAGCCACAGAAGGGGTCAAATACCCTTTCTCCTATCTTTGGATTAACTATTTTTGTCATAAGTCTTACAATAGGTCTTGGTGTATAGAATTCACCCGCTACCCCTCCTTCTCTTCCCAATCTTAAAAGAAGCTCTTCATAGACCTGAGAAAGGACGTGCGAGTCTTCTGCCCGATTAAAATCTATCTCATCAAGCAAGGCAATTACATCTTTTAAATTGTAAGGGGATTTCATTCTATTTCCCCTTATTTCCTGAAAGATGGCAGAAATCTTCTCTTTTTCAGGATTTCCCCTTAAAGATTTAAGATAAGGAAATAGCTGATTGTCTATAAAATCTATAAGTTCTTCTCCTGGCAGATCCTTTCTTGCCCAGGCTGACCATCTGTATGCAGGGTCAATTATAGGCTGATAGTGCCTATTGGCAAATCTTGCCTCTTCTTCAAATCTTTTCTCTACATCCTCAAATACTTTAAGGAATATCATCCAAGAGAGTTGTTCTGTGTATTCCAAAATACCGGTAGTGCCATCGTCCCTGCGCATTATATCGCAGGCATGCCAGATCCTTGTAGCCAAATCTCTTCTATTTACATTAAAAAGTCCCTTCATAAAGGCCTCTTTGAAGTTCACTTAATGCGGTCTTCAATTTATCAGAACCACCAAACATATTTGCCACCCCACTGATATATCCCATTTCATCAAATGGAGGAAGCCTGAATACTTCAGGTCTGCTTATCTGTTCTATGCCGCCAATCCTATATTTATCTAAAAGGGATAAGATTACATCTCTTGCCTTTTCTCCCAATGCATTAAGAAATGAGGTCTTTTTGTTTATAAAGTTATTGGCCCTTTCATCTCTTGTAAGAATGGGTGCATCAAAGGCGACATGAGCAATTACATCAAATGTATCCGCATCTGGCCTTTTAATAATACTTGCTAAAAGCTCTGGGTATATTGATTCTTCCTTTAATTCATTTAAAAAGATATTTCTTTCTTCAGAATTTATCCATATATGGCAAAGGTCTTTTAGACCGGCTGCCCTTTTTATAATGCCTTTACGGGAATATTCTACATATTCTGCATCATTAAGGGTTTTTCCATTTGCCATAAGAATAATCTTTGTCTCCTCTGCAATATGGACTTCTATGTTTTTAATTATGATTTTTTTCGCTACTGGTACCTCAGGTTTTAATTCTATTATAATAGGTTGCATGTTTTCTGATGGGGTTAGAGTAAGCTGTCTGCTCCTAAAACCAACTTTGTTTACCTGAATGGTAATAGGTGAATGAGGCAATTGATTTAAACAAAACTTCCCTTCTTCATCTGTCCTAGCCATCCTTTGCATATTTGGGGCTATTTGGGCAATTACCTTAACATCTGGAATAGGTCTTTGGGTTTCATAATGGACAATTTGTCCCTTTAATGATAGATCAAAAGGCCCTTTTACTATTTTATGTGGCTTTCCTCCAGTGGGATAATCCCATTCGTCCAAAAGCCTTGTTGCATTTACATAATCAATGATACGGAAGAAATACTTTTTTGTTATCTCATCTATCCTACAGCCCCTACCTATATGCTGCTTAAAAAATACCTTTGAACTGATGGGTTTTATAAATACTAAGTTTCGCACTGAAGGGACATCCACTCCTGTTGTAAGCAGATCCACAGTGGTAGCGATAACAGGGGTTATCTTTTCTGAATCCCTAAAGCGTTCATAATCTTCCTTGGCCTTTGGTTCTTCTGAAACAATCCTTATGGCATAATCTGGATAGTCAAGGTAAGCAAACTTATTTTGTAATTCTTTGGCTACTTGAGCAGCGTGTTCCATATCTACACAAAAGACAATGGTCCTTTCCATCGGCCCAAATGTTTTAAGTAGATTTGCTAAGTGTTCACATATTATTTTTGTTCTATCAGGTAAGACTATTTCCCTTTCAAAGTCTTCAAGGGTATAAATCTCCTTTAAGTCTATTTCTTCTGGAATAAATACCTGAGCACCTTGATAAAGGGCATCTTGAATATGTAATCCTTCTCTGTCTATATTGGTAAAGCTTCTAAATATTTGAAATGGGGCAAGAAAGCCATCTTCTATTCCCTGCCCCATGCTATAACTATAAACAGGTTCTCCAAAGTAGGCATAAGTATCTATATTATCAGTGCGCTTTGGTGTAGCCGTCATACCAATTTGTATTGCCCTGCCAAAATAATCTAAGATTTCTTTCCATGTGCCATAACCTGAACGATGGCATTCGTCTATAATGATCAAATCAAAGAAATCTGGTGGATACTGTTTATAAAGACGCTTTTCTTCCTCACCACTATACATCGCTTGATAGATACTAAAATATATGTCCCTTGTCTTTGGTGCCTTCCCTTCTTCAATTAATGCCCTAGCATCTTCAAAGGGGGCAAATTCATTATATGCTTGATCTCTTAAGAAGATTCTATCTGCCAGATATAAGACCCTTCGTAGGTATCCTGATTTGACAAGCTTCCATACTATTTGAAAGGCAACAAATGTTTTGCCTGCCCCAGTAGCCATTGTTAATAAAATACGCTTTTTACCACTTAAGATGGCCTCTATTACCCTTTTTATGGCCGCTTCTTGAAAATACCAAGGGCGTTTGCCACCAGGTAAATAGTGATAAGGATAAAAAAGAGGATTTTTAATTTTTTGTTCCTTTCCATAGTGTGCTTCTTCCTTTATTTTGGGAGGTTCTAAATGTTTATGAATATGACTTAAATATCTTTCTAGCAGTTCTTGTGGTGTAGGAAAACGCTTTAGTGTTGTTTGAACATTGACTGTATAATCAAACTCTTCTATCTCGTGGCCATTTGTAGAATATGCGAATAAAACACCAAGGATTTCTGCATAATCTTTAGCCTGTTGCATTCCCTCTAATGCAGATTTTCCCTCTTCCTTTGCCTCAACAACGGCTATAGGAAAAGTTTCACTGTATAGCAAAATGTAATCAGGTTTTTTTCCTTTTAAACGATTTCCATTTTCATCAATTAATCTTCCAGGCGTGATGTATTTGTCTCTGACAATCTTATCCTCTTCCCAGCCTGCTTCGTGAAGCTTTGGGTCAATTAATTTTGCTCTGGTGTCAGCCTCATTTAGCATCATCATTTGGAAATTATTGCATAAAATTGCCTATATCTCAATAGAGCTAAGA
>CAZNJP010000168.1:0-3929 GCA_964573345.1 uncultured Syntrophobacter sp.
GCGAACGCAAGTAAAAAATAACTCCTTTTAGACAAAGTGTGGTGAACGGTTACAATTTTTTCCAATATTCCAATAATACACAGAGCGAACCTTGGAAATATTTACTGTCCCTGCCAAGTGTTTTTTCCACTAGGGCATTTGCAATATTTAAAGCCTCTTCCTCTGAACTGGTTAATATTGATATTATTATGACATCCGGTTGCTTCTATGAAGGTATAAAGAGATTAAATTCTAAATCCTAAGCACCAAATCGAATTTATCAAATCAAATTCCGTTCTTTTAAGCCAAAAGTACAGCTAGGATGCCTGTAAAAAATATACCGTCAAATGTGCCTGCCCCACCAATAGATGCCACGGGTGCCTGTAGCTCCTTAAGTTTATCTAAATTCATTAAATCAGCCCCAATTAATGTACCCAGAGTGCCAGAAATATAGGCCAAGGCAGGGGCATGGGATGTCAAAACAAGAGAAATTAATGCAGCAGTAATAGGGGGAGCAAAAATAGGCACAGTAATGCCCACTCCAGGCACAGGGCGGGCAAATCGATAGGTTACCAAGGCCACCACAGCTATGGCCATAGCTGTTCTAAAATACTGACCAAAATGGGCAATAAGATAAATAGAAATTAATGCAGGTATCACAGCACCTCCTAGATTAATAGCTACAACAGTACACCCTTTCCTATAAACAGGTATCCTGAATCTTAGCCCCCAAAAGCCAACTATTTCTCCTTCTATCAATCTAGTAGTGGTAATTTTCTTTATGGGAATATTAATAAAGCTACCTAGTAGACAAAGTAATAGTAAACCCATCATATGATCAGCAGGAAGACCAATCTTTTGAAAGGCATATCCTATTATTCCTAGATGGATAAATCCCAATAAAAATAACCAGATAAAAAAGAAAGACAGGATAAGAAGCAAAATAAGAGGCGGGAAAAACATTAGGTCACCTCCTTAAGCCATTTTATGTAGGCCTCAGAGGCACAACTTATAGGAAAGGCCGCTATTTCTGGTACTTCATAGCTGTGCAGTCTAATTACCTCATTTTTTATCTCTTCAAATCTTTCCTTCCTGGTTTTGATAAGCAAAAGCCACTCTGCTCTGTCATAAATTTTCTTTTTCCAATAATAGATAGAGCGGACTTTAGAAATATTCACTGTCCCTGCCAAGTGTTTTTCAACTAAGGCATTTGCAATATTTAAAGCCTCTTTCTCTGAACTGGTTAATACCGATATTATTATGACATCCATACCTTAGTTAGTCAGTTAGTCACTTAGTCAGTTGTTCAGTTAGGAAGGAAAAATAGTCTAACTTTTACTTTCACTTTTTGATTAACTGATCCAGTAACTAACTGAGTAACTGAAATTATCTTGTCATGTGATGAAACATCCATAAAAACCCTAAAAAATATATAGAAATCATAATAAAACCATCTGGACTTAAGCAGCCTACTCTTTTATTTGTCCTATAGGCAATCCCAAATATAGCCAAAATAGCAAGCAAAATACCCTCAAACACAATTAAAAGATGATATGGGCTTATTTTAATAAAGACAGAGCCAGGATACAATAAATCCATAGGAAAAATAATAGCTAAATTAAAGATACTACTACCAAAGACATTGCCAACGGCCATTTCTGGGCTACCTATTTTAAAGGCACTCAGACAAACTGTCAGTTCGGGTAGGGATGTGGCCACAGCCAGAAAGAGACTTCCTACAAAGCTACTTTCCCAATGCATAGCAGTTGCAATCTCTTTACAGGCAAAAGAGGCCTGGTATCCAGCAACCATGACCAATAAAGCAGATACAAGACATCGGATGTAAATACTGCTCATGTTGGTCTTTTTTTTAGTTACATCATGTGAATAAATTGCTTTACTTTTATCTCTTTTATAAAGCCATTTAATACTGAATAAAAAGATAAATAATAATAGCCAAGATGGATAAGCGATCCCAAATATATTAAATTTAGACTTCTGAATGATGGCAAAACCCACCAAGGCAGTCATCAATATGCCCAAAAAGGCAGCTAGGAAATTCTCTCTTTCCTTTTTATTAAGAAACATTTTACCTGACCAAATAAACAAAATAGCAATGATGGTCGTATTAAAAATATTACTACCCAAGACATTGCTTAAGGCCAAATCAGGGTCTCTAAGTAAAAAGATTGAACTTAAACTAGTGACCAATTCAGGGAATGAGGTAATGGCCCCTAAGACAATAACCCCTAAATATCCCTCGCCAATACCAGTGTGGGCTGAGATGGTACGCACATATTTAGGTAGGCGCTTACCAGCAAAAAATATTACTAAACTAGAGAGAATGAATCTAATCCACATGAAATTTATGATATGCTTAAAAGGAATTCAACAATGGTCCTTACAGGTACACCTGTTGCACCTTCAGCATAGTATTTCCAAGGCTTTTCTAAAAAGGCAGGGCCTGCAATATCTAGATGTGCCCAAGATTTAATATCTTTATCAACAAATTCCTTTAGAAAGAGGCCTGCTGTGATGGCCCCACCATACCTTGAACCAACATTCTTTATATCTGAATAGGTGCCCTTAATTTCGTCATTTAAATCTTCATCAAGGGGAAGCCTCCATATCTTCTCACCAGTTCTCATAGATATATCAAGGAAATCTCTTGCTAGATTATCATCATTACAGAAGAGCCCTGTAGTGTAATTCCCCAATGCTACAACGCATGCACCTGTAAGGGTAGCCATGTCTATCATAATATCTGGCCTTAGTTTTGAGCCATAAATAAGGGCATCTGCCAGAATGAGCCTTCCTTCAGCATCTGTATTGAGGATTTCTACACTTTTACCATTTGCAAAGGTAATTATGTCATCAGGCCTAAAGGCCTCACCACCAGGCATATTTTCAGCAGAAGGGATAAGCCCATGTACTTCCACATCTGGCTTAATTCTTCCTACAGCCTTCATAATTCCTAAAACTGCACATGCACCTGATTTATCACACTTCATAGTCTTCATTGACTTTCCTATCTTTATATTAAGGCCACCGCTATCAAATGTGATACCCTTTCCTATAATGACTATCCTAGTTTTTACCTTATTTGGTTTATAAGCAATATGTATAAAAGTTGGTGGATTCTTGCTTCCTTGACCTACAGCCAGGATGCCATTCATCCTGTTTTTTCTAAGTTCCTTTAATCCATAAATAGTACATTCAAGGTCATATTCTTTAGAAATCTCCTTTGCTATCCTTACCAATTCATTTGGGGTAATGGCATTTCCTGGTTCATTGACTATGTCTCTAGTAAAATTGGTGGCCTCTCCCAATAGCTTACCAAGATTAAGTTGTTTTTCCATAGATTTATCAGCCAAGATAGAGGCTGATTTTATATCGTTTTCTTTATCTTTTTTGTATTTTCTAAATTCATAATTGCCAACCAATACCCCTTCAGACAAGGCCTTTACACTTTTATCCTTTAAAATATCCTCTCCTAATGTCTCAAAAAAGACGTCCTTTGCCTTTATTTCCTTTGCCTTCTTAAGGGATGAAGAAACAGCCTTTCTTACACCATCTTCGTCTAATTTTTTCCTTTTACCAAGGCCAACAAGGATAACATTTTTTACCTTTAATGTTTTTCCATGGCTTGGGATATAAATGGTATCAGAAAGCTTTGCCTTAAAAGATAAATCTCTTGCCAGGGCACTTAGTAGTTTCCCCATCTGTTCATCCACTGCCTTGGCCATCTTAGTAAACTTATCTTCATAGGCACCTACCACTAAAACATCTCCCTTTAATTTAGAAATGTCCCTTTTAACAAGTTTGAGTTCCATTTAAATAAACATAACAAAAAAGGGGTCTTATGTCAAAAATCAGGAAAGTATAAAAATTTGCGGATACCCCTATTTAGCTCATAGCTGAGGGCTCATAGCTTTTCTTGTTTTTGCTAT
>CAZNJP010000169.1:0-3910 GCA_964573345.1 uncultured Syntrophobacter sp.
TCATGGCTCTCTGGAGATACGGAGATATTTGGTTGTAGCTGTGGGCCCACAGTCAATATGGTTACATCATCATCCTCAAGTGTATAAGGATCATCTGTTGGTTCAATCTCTTCATTTATCCCATCCAGATCTCTATCCCAGTAGGCATGGCCTTGATTTATTATATCTGTGTTTTCAGCAACTTCGGCATCGACTCTCACCTTAAATGTAATACTGACCTTCTCACCAGCAGGTATTGAGCCATCCCAAAGTATCTTACCTGCTTCATATTTTACTTCTCCATGGCTAGCTATGGCTGAATCAGATTCATAGGTAGTATTTTCTGGTATATCATCCACAAATTCAGGTCGATCAGTTTCATTGTCATTTGGCTGGTCATAATCAGTGTAATTAATAATCTCTATTGTATAAATAATGGTCTCACCTGGGTTTAAGTGTCCATTGTTATCTGCATCCCTATAACTAGCCTTTTTATATGCCTCTAATAAGAGTATCGGTCTAACAACAAGTTCTACTGTGTCAAAGTAAGATACATCAAGGCTATCTATAGAGTGGATCATAATGCCATAATGTACTGTGTAACAACCAGGAGGTGGAAATAGAGAAAAATCAGGTGGAAAATGGAAAAGCAAAATATCTTCTGTTACATCCCCTATAGGCCAGCTATCAATAAATGGTTTTATACCCTCATCTGGTTTTGGCGTTTTCCATATATATTCTTCACCTTCACGGCAATAATTTAAAATAGGAGTCCCAGTTGTTTTTTCTGCTATCCAGAGAAAGACACCGGCTGGCATACCAGCATAGTCACCTGCTCTAAGTGTATATGTGGCCTTTATGGCATCTTCACCATAGGTAACCATTGCTGGGCCATCAGAGCCATTTACCTTTAGATCCACTAAACAAGGTTCCATGCCCATTGGCCCTGTAATCACAAAATTTACACTACTACTTTCCTCAAAGCCAAGATAATCAGGTATAATTATCTTGACTGTTGCTTCATAGTAACCCACTCTAAATCCTACAGAAGGCAGTGTCCAAAGGACCATTTCAGGAATATCCTGGATAGGCCAATCTTCCAAAAGTGGTGTTTCTTCTTCGATTAAGCCCTCTGTAGTAACATACCTTGTAGTTTCCTCTATCTTATCTTCAGCCGTATGTTCCCGGCCATGAATAATGATATAAACATTGCCCTTCATGCCTCTACAATCATTGGCTGTTAAGCTCATAGAAATACTTATTCTATTTTTGGCATCTTTGATAATAATGGCCTTTTTATCTTCATCATTAATCTTTGTACTTACTTCTAGTGGTTTAAAGGTTAATTCTTTAGAGATAACTTCATCTGAAAGAACTGTAACAGTATTTCCTAATCGATTAACCGTAATTAAATCCTGTTCTCCATTTCTATCAAAATCAGCGGCTTCTACTTGGATAGGGTGGGCGCCTGTAGATAATTGTTTAGAGAAAAAGAAATAAGCACCAGAAATAAGATAAACTGCATTTTCCCCTTCACAACTTACAGCAATGTCCAAACAACCATCACTATTAAAATCAGCTACAGTGAGTGAGGAGGGCGATTGTCCCACATTATGCCGGATAGGGAGTTCCCACCTATAAGCCCCTTCTTCACATTTACCATAATAAATTTCAATATTATTGCTTCCACGGTTGGCTACAATGATGTCTAAGCATCCATCTAAATTAAGATCGGCTATAGCTATATCCGTTGGCTGATTCCCTGTTGGCATGCTGAAAGCCCAAGTTAAATTACCTCCTTCACCTAACTCAAATAGATAAAGCATATTTCCAGCTTCGCTGGGTACAATGAATTCTACCTTACCATCGCCGTTGCAATCCTCAGCTATTAAAGAAGAGGGAGAACCACCAGGAATAGAGTAATTTATAGGCTCATCAAACCAATCATAACTGTCTTCCAAACCTATGTTTTTATTTCCATAAGCAATTGATAAACAATTGTGATGTTTATCTACCAAAGAAATATCCAATCTACCATCCCCATTTATATCAAGTATAGCAAAATCCACTGGACTGACCCCTGTGGAATTAAGCTCTTCATGAAGTTTAAATTTACCATTTCCAACATTTAACATAAATTTAATCTTCCCATAATATGAATCCCCAACAACAAGGTCTAAGCGCCCATCTCGATTAAAGTCCGCCTGACTCATAACATTTGGAGACCCGCCACAATAACTCTTTATAGGCTCTGAGAAGCCACCGTCTGGCTGCCCTAGATAAACTAAAATGAGGCCATAGTTACTGGCCAAAGCAATATCTAACCAGCCATCCATATTGTAATCTTCTACTGTAGCGTAAGATATAGGCAAACCAGGCAATAAGGCAGCAACTACTGGAGTACTATAAAAAAGTGTTAGACATAAAAAAGAAAGAATAAAAAAGTATTTTTTACCCATATTCCCCCCTTAAATCGAGTAATAATACCAAACTGATAATAATATGTCAACTAAAAGAAGTACCTATTTTACCTTATTTATATTCAGTTTATATTCAGCCTGCTCTTATCCCGGTTCAACTAAGGATCAATAAGAGGGTATAATAGGAGTGCCTTAATTAATCTGGATGGTGTCAGTTCCCTCAAACGTCGTGCCATCTATAAGGCCTTCAATGAGGACTTAAAAAGAATCTTGGGGGCTATTATCATAAACCTAGGATCTTAAAACGGTTTTAAAACTCACTTCTTATTATATTATAATTATGGTAACCGTTCATCGTTTTTCTATTTACCGCAGATTCACCCTGTTAAATAGGGTTCCCCTAGGGAAATTTAACAGGGGAACCGCAGAGGGCACAGAGCACGAAAGCAAAGCATTTTTAAAATTCTTATTTTTCTCTGCGCCCTCTGCGGTGAACGATTACTAATTATGTTGGTTATCAATTAACAGAAATTTGGAAACTGAATTATAATTCCTATGTTGCAATGACAGAAAGAATTTAACCACTATGCTTTTTTAAAAGAGGATTTTATAGGGCTTAATTGATAAAGATTATGAGTTTCCAAATTTCTGTATTAATATAATCCCAAAGACGCATTTATTACCTTTTGCACTTCGTCTATGGTAATCCGACCATCATCATCTAGGTCACATTTGGAGCACCAGTCATTTTTAATGCCAAGGAAGCAGTTTATACAACTTTGCACTTCACCTATGGTAACCTGACCATTATCATTGCAGTCACCTGGAAGACTTGAAAGGCCTACACTGATTTCTTTAGGCTCAGAAGTTTTTATTGGATTCCCCTCATTATCGACCACAGTAACCGTTAGATAATAAGTTCCAGGATTTTGGTAGATATGCTCAATGGTATTATCGGTAGTTTTTTTAACTTCGCTGCCGTCCCCGAAGTCCCACCAATATTTGGCTATTGGAACATCGCAGTCATAGGCGTAACAGTGAAATAAAACCTCAAGTGGGGCTTTGCCATGACTAGGTTTGGTGTAAAAAGTGAAAATCTGGCATTGAAACGCAAGGCTGTTTGAATAAAAAATGCTTAAAATAAGGAGCAATGCTACTATCCAAAACATTGCCTTTGATAATTTTTTCTCAATGCTTATTGGTTTTTGAATCTTCATCTTTGCCTCGCCTTTTTCCTCATCATTAAATTTGTAACATAATGATAAATTGGAGTCAAGATTTACAATCTATCAACCAGGACTACGTCAAAGTTTTGGATTGAAAAGAGATATTACCGCAGAGGGCGCAGAGAAAGTGTTATTGTTTAGCTCTAACCCCTGCTTGTCCCTAGCAGGGGTTAGAGTTTTGAGTTTAGAGCCTTGAGCGTTAATAATTTTCCTGATTCTCTGCGTACTCAGCGGTTCCCCTGTTAAATTTCCCTAGGGGAACCCTATTTAACAGGGTGAATCTGC
>CAZNJP010000170.1:0-3902 GCA_964573345.1 uncultured Syntrophobacter sp.
GAGAGGTTAAACATAGAGGTATATACATCTGGTTATGATGTAAGAATCTAAGGCATAGTTACTATGTCTTTATACTGCCCAGTCAACATTTTTTCTGTTATCTTACCTTTCCAACTCAAAGGGACTTAAAAATTTTTTAAAAAATTTGTGGTATTATGCTTGACAAATTCCGTATGTTTTAGTAATATGGACGATAATAAATTTGGGCTTGACAAGTGTTATAGTTTCAGGTAAAGAGGGGTGAATGAGACATTTAAATCTAAAAAGGAGAAAGGAGGTGAGGGAAAAGGGGTGTGAAGTAAGTTTTTTGTATTGGTATTTTGGAAATTTTTAAATGTAAGGAGGTGTAAGTATGAAGTCTAGATGGTTTTTAGTGGTATTTTTGGTATTGGGTTTGGTATTTGTAACTGCATCTGCTAAGGCAAGCACTACGGCTTATGGAAATGACATAAGGGTATCAAATGGTGCTATTTCCTATTTCCAGACAAATGATTCACTTTCAACAGTTATTTGTGTGTTTAACACAAATGCAGATGAGGCTCGCACCATACATCTCATTGTATTTAATGAGAAAAGCCAGCATGTTGTGGATCGTACCTATACGTTGACACATTGGGGAACTGGTGTATTTCAGGTGTCTCTAACGGCTGAAGGCGATTATGTCTTGATAAATGGGGTTGGAGGTGATGTAAAGGGTATAGAGTTGTATGCCCCTGTAGGGACTGCAGACCATGAGATCCATGACCTTGGAGGTGGTGTATATGGCGGTTATATCCAGATTACTGAAGTGGCAAGTGAGTCTAATGTAGTAACCCCTGCCTATACTGATGAGGATGAAGAGGGTGATTGCGATGATCGCGAAATTACCTACGACCTTGCAGTAACAACTGCCTTAATTGGCCCAAATTGGTGGGTTGGGCTTGTACCTTACGGGGTTAGAATAACAGCATGTAGTGGTGATCTCTTGGATATCAGTGAATTAGAAGGTGCAATAAGGGCAATTGATTCTCCAAGTGGGACTGTTGACCTCTATGGAAGGTGGTGGGATAGTGACACAGTAAATTCTACTTTAGTTCTTATTGACCCAGCTAGGTATGATGATCCTAGCAATACGGAGGCGTATGATTATGAGTATAAACAAAAGACAATGGCCTACCTCTATGATGAGGATCAAAATCGTATCCGTTCATTCTCTATTGAGGCACCCGAGGTATATCGTAGCAGCTCTCCATTTGATGGGACCTCAGAGGAATCTGGCTGGATAGAGATTGACAACATGACAGCGACCACATATGGGTTTATCCTTGTAGAAGAGGCTGGAAAGTGTGATATGCTACCATTGTTTAAGAAGTAAAGCTTTTAAAAAGTAAATTTTTTAAAGCCCTCCCAAAGAGGAGGGCTTTTTTATAATTAATTAAAATGAAGAGAATATTTTTATTTTTTTTGCTTTTTGTCGTTGCCTGCCACAGCGGCATCCGCCCCAAAGGTGAGACCCTAAAGGAATCATGGAAAAGATACTGGACATACACAAAGCAGGGTGATTTTAAAAGGGCATTCTATTATGAGCACCTCTCTATATCTACCAAAATAACACCAGAAAAATATGCAAAAAATCAGACAAAGACCTTGACTATAAAGGCCTTTGAGTTTCTTGGTATAGGAAAGGAGGGCTCAGGCCCAATGGGCTCTACCCCAGTAAAGATGAGGCTTGTTACAAACTGGCCCCCTGTTGTCCCAATAAAAGAAGATAGAGTAATTGTTATAAATGATTACTGGATAAAAAAGAAGGGTAGGTGGTATCACTTAAGGCCTGGTGTAACACGTTACTGGTAATAAGGCATATCCGAAAATACCCTTTTAAATCCAAACTTTAATAATAAGGCACAAAGCTGACCCGGGGTAATCATATCACCCCATACCACCCTCTCAGGGTGATCTAGGAAGAGCATTCTTAAATCTGTCCAGTGTTTGTCTTTAAAATAAGGTATCATCCCCTTTATCAAGGCCCAGAAGGCACCAGAGGAGCAACTGGCATCACGGATATAAAAATCAGGCACGCCTATATCGGTCTCTGCCATGCTCCAATTTGGTGTATGGATTGCCTTCTCAATTTGTTGTGGAATATCAGTCTCAAATTGAGACATTATGTGTTCATATAAGACATTTAGGTCTTTTTCTGCCCTCTCTCTATTGGTGTCCCAAGGGGTGTATGTATCATAAAAGAAGAGAAACCAGAGGGGATGGGTAGACCAGACCACAATTCCACTTCTGTCAGTGATTTTTCTATATGCCTCTAAACAGCCCTCAATATCAAATCCCATTGGTGGCCTTAAAACATCAATATGGGACCGATTTTCATCCCAGGAGACAGTGGTTGGTGCATCGTATATCTGTACGTGGTTGCAGACCCACTGTTTAGTAGAGGTAGAATCTCCAAGGATAAACCTTACAAGCCAAAGATTTTCTCCTTCATAATACCTCTTAAACCATCTATTCTCCTTTCCATATAGATCTGCTGCCTGAATCAGGGATAAAAACCAGCTACCCTGTTCCCAACCAATCAAGGGGGAGGAGTAATAAAAGACAATATCCCCCTTCTCTACCAAGATTTCTCTGGCAGATACAGTTGAAAGTGATAGACAAAGAATCAAAAACAAAAAGAATAGCCTCCTCATCCCTTCCCCCAATAATTTTTTAGAGAATAATTTAATGGTTAGAGGGTTTTGTCAAGTAATGTTGCCAAAATTCAAAAATTCTGTTAAGTGAAACTTTTGTGAATCAGTTAGAAATAAAAAGGTGTAGTAAGTGTATATTACCAGAGACATATCCTGGGATAAGATTTAATAAAGAGGGGGTTTGCAACCTTTGCCTTTCCTTTGAAAAGTCATGGGGTAAATGGATAAGTTCTGAGCGATTTAGGATAAATTCAAAGAAAAAGATAGAGAAGATATTTAGTCTCTCTAAAAGAAAAAAGAGGGAGTATGACTGTCTGATACCACTTAGTGGTGGTAAGGATAGCCTCTATGTCCTATATCTCTGCAAAAGACTTTATAGATTAAATATATTGTCAATCACGGGTGATAATGGATTCCTCTCACCTACGGCCAAAGAAAATATTGAGCTAGCCATCAGAAAATTAAAAGTAGACCATGTATTTTTAAAAAATATTCCCTATCTAAAAGCACTTTTTAGGCACTTCCTCTTAAAGACAGGCAATTTCTGCGTTCCTTGTAATCTCTGTGGCCTCATTACAATCTTCCGCTTTGCAGTAGATAGAGATATACCACTAGTAATTATGGGCCTATCTAGAAGGACCGACCCAGTCCTCCCTGATGGGGCAAATCCATGGTATTTTAAAAATGTCGTCAAGGATGGATTCCCGTTTCAACAGACATGCCTATCCCTCTATGGTCCTATGGCTGTAATAAAATTGTTAAGTGACTTGATCCTTCATGGCATAAGGATAATAAACCTACCAGATTACCTAGAATGGGATGAAGAAAAGATATCTATGATATTGCAAAAGGAATTAGGGGTAAAAATAGGAGAGGAGCACTCTGACTGTATAGCACATCAGGTTGCAGATTATCTAGCACAAAAGAGATATGGCTTTGGATATAAGACCATAAAGTATAGCCTTTTGATAAGAAATGGATTTATGAGTAGAGATGAGGCACTAAAGAGGATAATGGTTGAAGAGACAGGAAAATTGCCATCTATAGATGATTTTTTAAAGGTACTAGGGATAACTATTGAAGATTTCCATACTGCTGAAAAAGAGGCTGCAAGCATGGATTTTAAAAAATATTATAAAGGAATCTTAAATCAGGCTGCTGTAGCATACCGAAAAATATTCTTTCAAAGAAGATTTTTTTAAGAAAGTGAATGAAGATATCAGGTCT
>CAZNJP010000171.1:0-3900 GCA_964573345.1 uncultured Syntrophobacter sp.
AGATATTGTAAACACTATTAGAGGAAACACCTTCGGAAAAATAGATAAAAATAGATAAATAGATAATTTGCTCAAATAATAGGAAACTTTATTTGCCCAGTTAACCGGGGCAAGTGAAGCAAAACAATCTCACCTTCGATGTCCCAAGAAGTATAATAAAGTATTATAATTATATTATAAATAAATTACCTTTTTTCTTATAGCTCGCATTTTGTAATACAATTATAATAACAAAGGCCTAATTCAAGCCACAGACCCGCCTGCTAACGCCTGAGCCCGCCTGCCACAGCCAAGCCTGCCATCGCTTTGCTCAGGCAATGGCGGGCAGGTTTACACAGAATGACAAGATTGAAGTAGGGAGTAAGCGGTAATTGCTCAATAACTTGGGGTAATTCCTAATCGGTGTAATAAAGCTTTTGGCAATTGACAATATGGAGATTGAAAGACTTAGGGTAAAAGGTGATAGAACTCGTATTTATTTCAAGCGATGGTATAATTATAATGGTATTTTTGACTTTTTTATCCTCTTATTTATAACTATGGGCTATTTTTATAATATAATTATAATAAAAAATTTTAAAAATATTATAATTGTATTATATACAAATAGTGTGTTATTTACACTGGCGAGTTTTTATTTTGTTTATAGATTCTTGATAATATAGCTTGACACTTTAAAAAATTATTATTATATTATTTTCTATGAAAGATGACCTTAGAAAAAAAATAATTGAACAAATGACAATTGATTATTCTAGTACTCTTGAAAAGAATTTTGAATTAGCAAAACAGTTTATTCGTATAACAAAAGACGGGAAGGTCCACCTCTTACACAAAGAAAGTCTAGGTGGGAAAGAAAAGATTCTATTGTATCTTATAGGAAAGTTATATGCTAAAGAAGCTGAATTTACAGCCACAGATGATATAGGCAACAAAGAATTAATAGATGAATTAGGTATTCCCGAAGGGTCTTTGCTTCCCTGGTTAAAAGAGCTTCGAGCCAAAAATAAGGTAAAACAAGTTAAAAGAGGGCGATATACACATCATAGTATTCCTCTGAATTTAGTAGAAGAAACTCTCAAAAGCGTAGAAATAAAATTAAAGGAAAGATAATCAGTTAACTGACTATCTGATCCACTGATTTATGCAAGATTAAATGCCTTAGCTACATTTTCAAAGTAGGGTAGGGCATTTTCAATTGTGGATGTCTCTATACAAAAAGCAAGACGAAAGTAACCAGGGGCTGCAAATCCGCTTCCTGGAACAGCTAGAATACGTTCTTCCTTTAAAGCTTGCACAAATGCTACATCATCCAAAATAGGGCTCTTAGGGAATAGATAGAAAGTGCCTTTTGGTTTAATAAAAGAAAAACCCATTTTAGATAAGCCTTCACACAATAGGTCTCGCTTATATTGATATTGACCTATATCTGCTGTTTTATCCAATATATGTCTAGTTACCCTTTGCATCAAAGCAGGAGCATTGACAAATCCCAGTATACGATTTGCCAAGATGGCAGCATTTATAATGGAGCTTTTGTGTGTAGCTTTTGGATGAATGGCCAAATAGCCAATTCTTTCACCAGGTATAGATAAACTTTTAGAAAATGAATTGGCAACCAATGTCTGAGGGTAAATCTGAAAAATGCTGGGTAGTACGCAATCTTCATAAACAATCTTATAATATGGCTCGTCCATAATTATATAAACTATATGATTAGTCTGTTGAATATGTCTTTCTAATATCTCAGCTAGTCCCTTTAAGGTATCTACACTATAGATCTGTCCTGTTGGATTGTTGGGTGAATTTAGCAAGATGGCCTTGGTCTTTATGGTAATATTATCTGCTATTACTTCTAAATCCAAATCAAAATCGTCTTTAGTAGGCACTACTTTCAATACACCACCGTGGTTGTCTATATAAAAATTGAATTCTGTAAAATATGGGGCAGGCACAATTACTTCATCCCCGGGATCAACTAAGGCCTTTAAAGCTATATTAATTGCACCTGCTGCACCACAGGTCATAACAATGTGCTCAGAAGAAAATGGCAGATCATGCTCCTTTCTGAGATAGGTAGCCACTGCCTCTCTTGTTTCTTCAAATCCTGCATTTGGCATATACCCATGTCCTTTATGCAATAAAGCCTCTTTTTCTAAGCATTTAAAAAATACCTCAGGGGGCTCTAGGCTTGGATTCCCCAGACTAAAATCAAATACTTTGTCTGCGCCATACGTTTGTTTTAATTTTTCGCCCTCCTCAAACATTTTTCTAACCCAGGAGGCCCTTGTAATGAAACCCTCCATTTTCTTAGAAATACTCATTTTCGATTTAACGATTATACGATTTTCAGGGAATTATTTCTGTCTTTACATCTATTCCCATGCTTCTAAGATTTCCCTGGAGTGGTTTAACTATCCAGTCCATGGGTGCAAAAAGATTTCCTAAAATAAATGGTGGCATAAGACCAAATCCGCGTCCTTTGGCCTTTACCAACACATTATCTTTTTCAATGATTGCACTGTACTTCCACCAAGTTAGGGGAAATCCAAAAACCTTACTCTTGGTAGAATCTGGCCAGTGTACCCAAATGCTTTCTAAAGTATATGGAGGCTCTTGAAATTCCACAGGGATGCTTAATTCTACAAATGTATCTAAAACGGCCTGATAAACATCATAAACAGTGGGTCTTTTTTCCATAGGTGGCACCATTACTGTCCTTGTTGCAGTACAATTATTAAGAATAACCATACATAACAGACATATTAGACCTAAACGCATTTTCCTCAATTTGACATAATATACATTATCAGACATTACGGTCATAGATAATCTTTAATCCTTCCAAAACGAGGTGCTCTTCTATTCTATCTATAGACCTAGTTTCTGGTACAATAAGTGAGGTCAAACCACCTGTTGCCAATACCAATGGGGATTGTAAAACTTCTTGCTTAATTCGCTCTATTAAACCGTCCACCATACTGGCAAAGCCATAAATTAATCCAGCATTCATAGCACTTACTGTGTCTTTGCTTACCACATATTTGGGCTTGGAAAATATCTCTACCTTTGGAAGTCTTGAGGCATGTATAAACAATGCCTCTGCAGAAATCAATACCCCTGGGGCAATTATACCCCCCTCATATTCTCCCCTCTCTGAAACATAATCAAAGGTAGTAGCTGTGCCAAAATCTACAATAATTAGGGCACATTTATATTTTTCATAACCTGCTACTGCATTTACAATTCTATCAGCCCCTATTTCATGGGGATTTTTATAGTGGGTAGGCATTCCGGTCTTTGTTTCAGGCCCTACTAAAAGCGGTTCACAACCAAAATATCCTTGGCCTAGACTTAAGATTGTATTTACCATCGGCGGCACCACACAGGAAACAGCTATGTCTTTAATTTGTTTAAAACTGATACTTTGAAATTTAAAGAGTGTGTTTAAGTAAATGGCCAATTCATCAGGAGTGGCCCCTTGCATAGTTCTAAATCGCCACACATTTCTTAGCGTCTGTTTCTGATAGACACCAATCACTGTATGGGTATTCCCTATATCCATTACCAAAAGCATACTTAACCCCCTACTCTACCCTAACATAATACAATAATTTGGATTTAATATAAATATAAAAAGAACTAACAATCCTTATTTCAAAAGATCGCCAAATTCTCTCTAACTCACGTTTATTTTAACATATAGGATATTATACTGCCTAAGAAAGAAAAAGATAGATTGATTAAAAACTTTCCTTGACAGAAATTTATTAGGGATGGTAATATCCTTTTTAGGCAGCAGAATAATAGTTAGACATCAAGAACAGAGCTATGTTTAAGTGGCTTAAGAAAAAGGGTATGGCCGTCCAAAGGCAATGCAAGTTTAATATTAAGTTGAAT
>CAZNJP010000172.1:0-3890 GCA_964573345.1 uncultured Syntrophobacter sp.
CTAGGTGGGGGTGAAAAAATGAGCCCTTTCCCCCTCCTTCAATCCCTCCCACCAGCCCCGTAGAGTAAGTACTTTATTAACGCAATGCTATATGCTCAGACCTCGGTTTCTTCATCTTGGCTATGTGGATTGTCACCCTCCTACTCAACGGGGCCAGGGGAGGGAAGATGTGGGTAAGGGTTGTATCAGGAGAGGGGTGATGTAGGTTGTAATGTGGCTAAGAATTAGTCTTGGTAAGGGAGGGATTATTTCAGTTTCCAAATTTCTGCAGAAACATATATTACGTTCGTTAATACGCTGCTTAAGAGCTTCAATCGTATGGAAAGCTATATCAATTCCAACATACAGCTTAATCATAGGAGCAATCCGTTTGGCACAAGCCCCCGTTCCTACCCCAATTTCTAATATTACATCCTTTGGGTTAGGAGTTAAGATATCCATAATAATCTGATCATTGGCATCATAGCCGTGGTATATTTCAGCATGCAGCATTTGAACACTCAGTAATTCTAATATCCTATTCCCTTGTCCCGTCCTCACTCATCCCATCAATGACCAAAACCTCAAGTTTATCCTCAAGATAATCATTGGCAATAATAGAATCAAGACATTTACCAATGGAATTTTTCTTCATTAGGCAGGGAATTATTACGTAAATAATAGAAAAGTTATTTTCCTTATTAGGCATTATTTAGATATTTTTATACAATTCTATTAATTTTTTACCTTCTTTTCCCCACTTATACTTTTCTTTAATTAACTGTCTTCCTCTATCACCTAATCTCTTTATTTTACCAGGATTATCTAAAAGGCATAGAATTTTATCAGCAATATCTTTAGGGTCATAAGGATTTACAAATAAAGCACACTCTTTAAATATTTCTTGCCAGTAAGGAAAATTAGACATAACCATCGGTAAGGAACAAGCCATATATTCGAAGGGTTTATTTGGTAAGGCATTTTGTTGATTAGGTAATGGAAGAAAATTAACTATTCCTATGTTTGCTAGCTTAATAAAGGAATAATGTTTTCCATAAGGAACAAATCCTAAATATTTTGTATATTTCCATCCTGCTAAATTTTCACATTCTTTTTTATATTCTTCACTTTCCCATTCTCCCAAAAGCCAAAGATCTGCTTTGTCTCCAACAATTTCCATGGTTTCTATTATTTCTTTTATACCCCTAATTTTAGATAGACCACCCACGTATATAACAACAGGTTTATTTTTCCGCACATTTTTTGGAGCTACTTTATCTATGATTTCAAGAACAGGTAAATTTCTTAAGATTATTGTCTTTTCTTTGGGAAATTTTTTTGCTATATCAGATGTTACAGTTACTACTCTATTAAAAAACTTAACCGAAAACTGCTCAAAGAGGTAAAAAACTATAGACACTATTTTCCTTATATTTTTATTGCCAACCCACCCCTTTGTTAAAATATCCTTTGGCACATCTTCATGCACATCGTATATTACTTTTTTACCAAATAGTTTTAATGCTAAGCCAACAGGAATTAGCTCTGGATCATGAAAATGATAAATATCAGCTTTCTGCTTTAATGCTAATCCAAAAAGTTTCCACCCCACCTTTGTCATTCTCTCAAATCTGTTCCTTGGCTTAGGCAAAGGGACAATTTTAACCATACCAACAACCTCTTCTTTGTTATGTTGAGCAATAAGTACTACATCGTACCCCGCATTTACTAAAGTCTTTGCCTCTTTGTGAAAAATCCGCCCATCAAAAGCAGGATGAACAGAGGTTAAGATACAAACTTTTTTACCTGCCACTATTCAGCACCTCTTCATACACCTTGATAGTCTTCTCTGCATTCTTCTCCCAGGTATAATGCTCCAAAACAAGCTCTTTAGCCCGCTGTCCCATTTCATTAGCCTCATCAGGATGGCTCAGGAGATAATCCATTGCTTTAGCCAAACTGTTTACATCCTTAGGCTTTACCAAGATACCTGTTTCTCCATCTGTCACAACATCCTCAATGCCCTCTCCCCGGCAGGCAATTACAGGCTTTCCTTGAGCCATAGCTTCAAGATAAACTACTCCAAATCCTTCTTCCCAGCTTGGCAAAGAGAAAACATCAGCCACGGCCATGTAGCCAATAACTTTATTATGTGGTAGTCTCCCCAAAAACTCCACATGATCAGTTAGGCCTAGATTAGACGCCAGCTCTACGAGATATTTCATCTCCAGTCCATCTCCAATTACTACATATTTCAGCTTTGGGTACTTTTCAATTAACTTTGAAATGGCTACCAAATTTAGGTCAATACCTTTACTTGCCACCAAATTGGATACGCTGAGTATAACTATGCATTCATGGTTGAGCATCAAGCTTCCTCGTCCTGAACTTAGCTTCTCAGGAGTAATTCCATTGTTAATCACAATGATCTTCTCAGCATAACCAATCTCATCTTGAGCGATATTTTTCAGTTTCGTGCTCACAACTATAACCCTATCTGCTTGCCCAAGTACCTTCACTAAAGCCCTTTTGCATCGGGCATTCCTGTAAAGTGTGACCTGTAAATCTTGACCGTGCATGGTGACCACCAATGGCATATGATATTTTTCCTTTAACCCCATGGCAGCGAACCCATCAGGAAGGGCAACATGGGCGTGAATTAAACTGAAAGGGAATTCTGAATGGATTTTGCCTACAGGATTTCTAATTCCCCAATACATTCGTTGTCCAGACGAGGCAAAGAACATGGCCTTAGGAAATTCAAGATAGCGTGGGCAATACACTTCTATGCCATCCCGGCTTGATTGAAAGGGAATCTGTGAATAGGCCTTCCATTTAGCGCTCATCTGGTTAATGGGAAAAGGAACCCAAGGTACAGGAGAAATCACCTTAATCTCAACCCCCTTTTCCATCAAGGCTTTTACCTGCTCATGGACAAAAATACCGCTCACTTCATTAAACGAGGAAGGATACATGTGAGAGATAACCAGTACCCTTATGTTCATCAGCAAAACATCCTTTTGGGAAACGTTCCTCGCGAATAGGCTAATCCCAAATAGAACATAAAAACACCAAATGCAATGAATGGCAAACTGCTGCGGGGATCATGTAAATTCTTCCCCGCTAAGAAGGTGGGCTACGGTTCTTGCACGATCTTCCCATAGATTACCATGCAAAATGGCCTGCACTGCATTTCTTGAAAGAACTCTATAAAGATCAGGATCACCGATTAACTGTTGAATACTCTCTGCCAAGGATTCAGGTTCATCTTTACATACCAACCCACAGCCGTTCTCCTTGACAAATTGGCTCATTTCATGGCAGTGCGTGACGATCACAGGAAGCCCGAACGATAGATATTCAAATAGTTTAACAGGCATCGCCAAATCGTTATATCTATCTTTAAGGCGTGGGACGACCCCGAAATGGACTGTGTTATAAAGCTCTTCCAAGGCTTCCCCTGAGATATGATGTACGTTTAACCATGGAAAACCCAAAAGATATCCTCTATCGTTAGAGATTACGTCAAATTCTTCTCTGCGACACACTAGTTCCAATATCACCTGATGATTTTGGTTTACCAACTGAAAGGACTGAAGCAACAGGTCCAAGCCATAGCGAGAAGTGATGCCACCAACATATATGGCCCTTACTGGCTGACACAAATCCCTTTTTTTGTCAATTTTATTTTCTCCTCCGGGAGGCAGAATTATCTTGGGGATACGGGTGTCAAACACACTCGCAAGGGAGGAAGTGGGGAAAAATAGAACTGAAGCAATATGGTTGTATAAGAGTAAATCGCTTCTGTACCGTAAAAGCACTTCTACCCTTTTTGCTCCTCGTATCTTGAAATAATCTGGAAATTTCCAATATGCATCCCGGTAATAAATCCCGATGGGAACGTGTCTTTG
>CAZNJP010000173.1:0-1122 GCA_964573345.1 uncultured Syntrophobacter sp.
ACTGGAAAGGGCTTTTAAAAAGTGAATTAGATTGGCAGGCCTTAATGTCCTTTTGTCCAGGATTAAACAAAGATGCCCCTTATGGATTGTTCGTAAAAGAGGGTATTTCTTACAGGAAAAAGATAATGAGCAAAGAGGATGAAAGAAGCTATTTATAGGACTAAATGACGAAGGAAGGTATAGATGTGGTTAGTTGGGAGTGACAGATAAGAATCGCATCATCTGATATTTTCTTGTAGGCATAAGTAGCTTTTTTTGTTCCTGTTTGGTGAGTAGGCGCATTTTAGGCAAACATGGTAGGACAGGTACAGTAAGTTTAGTATCAACTGAGTTTTCTTTAAAGATTCCAAGGCCTGCTGCTACAGGATTTAGGTGGCAGGCCTCGCAGCTTCTTCCAAAAGGGCTTATGGTGTGAGGGACATAAGGCATAAATGTCCAATTTGTCTTTTTGCTATCTAAAATAACTTCCCCTTTTTCATTAATATAAGAAACAAGATATTGATGCTTTGGCCTTAAAATGGCGTATTTTCCATTTTCTATGCCCAAGGGCATAAATTCCCACCTCCTAAACCTCCAACCCAAAAACCAAACCCCTCTTTTTGTTTTTCCATCAAGGAAGTCTAAAGAAAATGGCCTCTCTGGATTCTTAAAGAAATTTTCTAAATAAGGGTCTGCTTGTAATTTTAAGCGTTTCCACTTTTTGTAATTAGGGGTATCTTCCCTTATCACACTTAGGCCATAATCCTGAAATGACCACTGGGCATGACAGGCACTGCACCTTAATTTTCTATGGTTAGAAATTGAATGACTTATTACATCTTTTGAAAAGGTCTTTAGCTCATAAAGATTTCCATTCTTTGAAGGAAAATAAAATTTACCTGATTCCTGAACCTGTCTGTCAGGAACAGGTTTATATAGAATATTTGATAATGATTTATTTGGTCTCTGCTTCAAGAAACCCCCATGGCAATCACTGCATTTAATCATAGGGACAGATAGCTCGTATCCATATAATTTACCATCGCCCATGACATCTGTTTTTGAGTGGCAATCTATGCATAAAAGCCCTTTTTCTGCATGGATGTCTTTTGCCAGGTGATGATAGTCCATGCCATAGATAAT
>CAZNJP010000173.1:1222-3885 GCA_964573345.1 uncultured Syntrophobacter sp.
CTTTTTCTGCATGGATGTCTTTTGCCAGGTGATGATAGTCCATGCCATAGATAATGTTTGTAGGAACCCGCCTGCCATCGCTAGGCTCAGGCGTTAGCGGGCAGGTGGGAGAACGATAGGCTTCATGATAATCATGCTCAAACAGGCCTTCATAATCAGCTCCTACATGGTTTGAATTATGGCAGTGAAGGCACTGAAAGTTTGGTATTTTCTTGGTAAAATTATGATACTGAGGGTATCCTTTTTTATTTTTATCAATGGCTATGTCACTGCCAAGATACCTTCCTTCATTATTATAAATGACATGGCAGGCTGCACAGCCAGAGGCACGATACAGCCCCTTTTTTGTAAATCCAGCTATCCCTATATGGCAACGCAGGCACTTTTTTCTTAAAAAATCATCTACCAAATCTTTAGGTGCTTTTGGGGAATTAATAGGCTCTGGCAATGGCTTTAATGCAGAATTTGCACTATATACAGGGGGGAATGCAGCGGTCTGTGCACCCCATAAATAGCGGGTTTGATTTATAATCCCTGCCATAGTGGCATGGAGTGAATTGTTTACATTGTTTATTTCTTCTTTATGACATTTCTCACAAAATGTATTTACGTAAATAGGATCAGAGGAGTTCCTAATAATTAAATCATGTGTTTTTAAAAAAGGGACTTTTTCTTTAATATGACAATCTCTACAATCAAAATCATGAGACTTTATACTTTCAATGCCCTTATGGCAATTTAAACACTCATTATAATTTACTGCCTCTTCTTTAGAGCAACCTATTAAAAGAAAGACAATTAAAATCCATATTTTATTATACTTGATATATGGAAATTGTTTTTTATACATTCCTGTTCTCTCTATTTATAAGTAAAATATACACTATATATCACTTCATTTTCATCTTGTCATTTGCCTGCTCCTGAAACGCTATAGCTATCTCAGTGGGGAAATTTGACATTTGTCATTTAATATATTATAGCAAATAGTATAATACTAAATAGTATATTAAACATGCAAAACCCATTTAAATACGGTGAAGTTGTAAGTGGTGAATACTTCTTTAACCGAGAAAAAGAGAAGGCTGAACTTTTTCAAGCAATTGCATCAACAATAAATGTTTTTCTCTATGCACCAAGGAGGTATGGTAAAACCTCTCTAGTGCTAGAAGTCCTTAAAGAGGTAAAGAAAAAGGGACAGATTTGTATATATTTTGATTTGTTAAAGGCACCAAATAAACACAAGTTTTTGGAACTCTATGCCCGTGAAATAGCAAAATCTGTAACTAGAAGAATTGATGAAACAATAAGTTTTTGTAAAAGGGCCTTTAGCAGATTTATTCCTAGGATTACATTGAAGGCTGGCAAAATGCCTGAAGTAGAGTTTGACATCTCCTGGACAAGTGAAACAGAAGAAATCGTTAGCGAAGAAGTAATAGAACTACCACAAAAGATTGCTAAGCAAAGGAAAAGAAAGGTAATAGTAGTATTTGATGAATTTCCAGAAATAGCCAATTACAATGGCAAGGAGTTTGAGGGCCAATTACGTTCCTTTATCCAAAGACATCAAGACGTATGTTATATTTTCACAGGCAGTAAAAGGCGATTACTTCTTAAAATGATCGGTGACCCAACAAGACCTCTCTATAAATCTGGAAAGATTATGCCACTTGGCAAAATTTCACCGTCAGAATTTGAGGCTTTTATATGTCAACGGTTTGGATTAGGAGGTATAAATATTAGCGAGGAATACTTGAAATCTATATTTGATATAACAAAGAACCATCCTTACTATACTCAAATGTTGTGTTGGGAGATATGGGAAAGGTGCTTTTCAAAAAAACAAATTTCAAGTGAGGACATAGGACAAGCTCTTCAAATGGTGTTTGACCATCAGGGAGAATATTTTATTACCCTTTGGGATAACTTTAGTCCACATCAAAAGCTATTGTTATTGGCATTGGCTCAGAAACCTTCAGCAAATGTTTTTTCAAAGGAGTTTATTCAAAGGTTTGGCCTAGGAACAGCATCTTCCATACAAAAATCCTTAAGACGCTTGGTGGACCTAGAAGTGGTTGATAAGGTCAATGATGTATATGGGATTTCAGATGTATTTTTTGGTCAGTGGCTAAAAGAGAGAATGCTTTGAAAACTATATTTTATTAAAAGATTTGCCGTTGGATTTAAGTAAACCACCCCACCCTTCCGGGTGGGGCATTGTTAAAGGTCCCCCACACCAATTTTTGGTGTGGGGGTATACCCCTTCATCCCCGTGCTTCCGCACGGGGCATTCTGGGTGGGGTGGTAAAAATTTGGTATCCATTCTTTTGTGTAGCAGTAAAGACAGGGATGAGGCTTGGTGAGATAATTGCCCTTAAGTGGGAGATGTTGATTTCTGTAACCACATAGTTTGGGTAAAGAGGCATATAGGAGGGGAAGGATTGACCTTCCAAAAAATGGTGAGCCTAGAAAAGTAGATATGTCTCTTGTGCTCGAAAAGGTATTAAAGGAACTTCTTACAAGGAGAAAGGCCGAGGCACTTGGTCAGGAACTGGTGAGTTATTTCCATATATCTTTCAAATGGAAGGCTTTTAGAAGAAAAGGCCATAAGTGTAATTATCAAAATTATTTTTATGTCTAAACTCAACAATAAAATAACCTAA